>NZ_JAUNSF010000024.1 GCF_030539355.1 Sutterella sp. | reverse complement strand
TCAATATCAATGAATTTCTAAATTGCCGCTGTACCGGTCTGGGGAAAATTCACGTACCGGTTCGAAGGAAATTCACGACGACCGATGAACTCCTCGTGAAGCAGGGCGGTTATTTCTATGGCGGCGGCCAGACGATTGTTGACACGACGACGACCGTCACGGGCTCGGGCTCCACGATGAACGTGGGGCAGTTGAACGGCCAGAAGCTTGATGTCGCGTACGGCGGCTCCTTCACCTCGAGAGGCACATTCGTCGTCAATGAACTCTATGTCACTGGCGTTGACGATAACGGAAGCGGCTCAAGCGTCACCACCGTATCGGCAACGGTGAACGGCCCTCTTGAAGTGCGTTACGGCGCGAGCTATACCTCGACCGATCTGACCACTGTCTCGGGCGAGACCATTGTCAATGACGCAACAGTCACCGCCGGCAGATTCACCGCCAAGGACAAGCTGAGCGTCGTGAACGGCGGTGCCTTCGGCACCGAGAGCACTGTCCTCACCGCCGAGAACGGCGTCTACGTCTCTGGCATCAACATTGATGACCAGAAGACTGCCTCTTCGATCACGGTCGCCCGGGCCACGATCTCCTCGGGCAACCTGGAGGTCTATGACGGAGCCGACTACACCTCCGCCACCAAAACAACCGTTTCAAACGGCAGCACAACCGTCTCGGGCGAAGGCTCCACGATCACCGTCGGCGAACTTTCGACCCAGGGGCTCACCGTCGCGGGCGGCGCGGCCTTCAAGTCGAACGGCACCTTTACGGCCTCATCCGTTGAGGTCAAAGGGGCCGCCGGCAGCACGGGCTCAAGCCTCGTCACTAAATCGGCAACGATCACGGGGACGCTCTCCGTGACCGACGGCGGCTCTTACGCCTCCTCCGGCGACACCAAGGGCCTCACCTCGGTGACAGTCAGCGGCCCGTCCTCAACGATGACATCCGGGTATCTCGAGACCAAGACCCTTGCGATCTACAACGGCGGCACCTACGGCACGGGCTCGACCGAGAGCATCAAGGCCACCGAGTCGGTTACCGTCTCCGGCACGAGTGAATCCGGCAAAGCCTCCTCCCTCTGCATCCGCGCGGCCGACATTGACGGGAACCTCAACATCTATGACGGCGCGGACTTCACCACCTCGTCCGTCACGACCGTGGGCGGAACAACCACCGTCTCGGCCGCAGGCTCCACGCTCACCGTCGGAGAACTGACGACCGAGAAGCTCGACGTCGCGGGCGGCGCGGCCTTTAAGTCCAAGGGCACTTTCACTGCCGTCAACGTCTCAGTCACCGGCGCGGATTCAAACAGCACGGGCTCAAGCATCACTACCGCATCGGCCACGATCACCGGGACGCTCTCCGTGACTGCAGGCGGCTCCTACGCGTCCTCCGGCCAGACCAAGGACCTCACGTCCGTGACGGTCAGCGGCCCGACCTCCAAGATGTCTTCCGGGTACCTCGAGACCGGAACGCTCGACATCGTGAACGGCGCGACCTACGGTACCGCCGGTACCACCGACTCCATCAAGACGAGCGGAACCGTGCAGGTCACCGGCACAAATGAAGAAACCGGCCTAACCTCCTCCCTCACGGTCAACAATGCGACCATCGGCGGAAGTCTGCTTGTCCTTGACGGCGCGGACTACGACACCGCCGGCAACACCAGCGTGACCGACGAGACGACTGTCTCGTCCTCGGGCTCCACGCTCACCGTCGGCGGGCTCTCGACCAAGACGCTTGAGGTTACGGACGGCGCAGCCTTCAAGTCGAACGGCACCTTCACCGCCGAGTCGGTCACCGTCACCCGCTCCGATGCGAGCATCGACACGAAATCAGCGACCATCGGTTCGCTCTCGGTGAGCGAGGGCGGCGACTACACCTCCGATGACCTCACGACCGTGACCAGCTCCGTTTCCCTGCAGGGCACCGGTTCCTCGGTCGACGCCGGCCGCATGAGCGCCGCAAGCGTCGCGGTCTCGGACGGCGCCGCCTTCGGCTCCGAAGACTCAAGCGGCTCGCTCACAACCACGTCGGGCGGCCTCTCCGTCACCAACGCCAGCGCGTACTTCACCTCCGTCGACCTCAAGACGGAACTGATCGTTCAGAGCGGCGCGGCCTATGAGGCGGACAAGACCGTCGTCTCCGGGCTCTCGACCATCCGGGGTGAGAACACAACCGTCAACACAGGTTCTCTCGAGACAGGCGCCCTCTGGGTCTCCGCCGGTGCGAAGGTCGGGAATGAAACCGCCGGCTCACTCACGGTCACGAATGGATCGACGGGCAACGTCGTCGTGGACGGCTCCGGGTCCTCGGTGACGGTCACCCAGGCTGACATCACGAACAAGCTCACAGTCTCTGCGGGCGCGGCCTTCACGGCGACCGCAGACTCGGGCAGCAGCCCGTCGCTCAAGACCGGCACCGACGTCAAGGTGACGGGCGAGGGCTCCTCGGTCAATGCTGATTCGGCCACGATCGGCGGCGAGCTTGAGGTGTCGAACTCCGGCGCCTTCACCTCCACGGGCACCACGGCGGTTACAGGAGCGACGACGGTCACCGGATCGGACTCGCAGATCTCGTCGAACGACCTCACGACCGTCAAGCTCAATGTCGGCGCCGGCGGCTCGCTCGCCGCCACGGGCACCACGGACGTTGACGGACTCACCACCATCAACGGCTCGGGCTCAACCGTCACGGGCGATCTTGAGACCGGGAACCTCTGGATGTACGACGGCGGCCAGCTCGGCTCGACGACAAGCAAGTCCACGCTCAAGACCACGAGCGGCAATGTCTCGATCTATGACGAGGGCACCGCGATCAATGTCTCGTCGGCGGACATCTCCGGGAACCTCACCGTCTCCGGCAGCGCGGCCTACGTCTCCTCGGACGTGACGAAGACCTCCGGAGACGTCACGGTCACGGGCAGCGGAACCATTGAGGCCGGCTCGGCCGAGATCGGCAACGATCTCAAGGTGAACGGCAGCGGATCCTTCACGTCGACCGAAACCACGAGCGTCGGCAATGATCTCAATGTCAGCAGCGGCGGCTCGTTCTCGGGCGGCGGCACGACCTCGGTGACCGGAGCCGCGTCGGTCTCGGGCGAGGGCTCGTCGGTCAATGCGGCCGACCTCTCGGCCGAGACTCTCACCGTCTCCTCGGATGCGACCTACTCCGCCACGGGAACGACCACGGTCTCCGGACTCACCACGGTGAACGGCGCCTCGCTCGGCAGCGCCGCCCTCACGACGGGCGCGCTCTGGGTGCATGACGCCGGAACGGTGGGCTCCGCAGAGAATGCCGTCGAGATCAAGGTTGACTCGACGAGCGGCGGCAGCGGCAACATCGTCCTCGAGGACGCGGACACCGCCGTCTATGCGAGCTCCGCCGAGATCGCGGAGAAGCTCCAGGTCGTTGACGGCGCGAGTTTCACGAGCACCTCGGGCACAAGCGCCGGGTACCTCACGGTGGCGGGCGGCTCGGCCTCCTTCGCCTCGCTCGAGCTCACAAGCTCGACCGAGGTCTCCACCATCCGGAACGGCATCGTCTACGTGGGCTCCGGGGCGGCCACGCTCGAGGATATCCAGAGCTCGCTCGGATCCGACGTCACGAGCGCCCTCTATCTCGACGACATTGAGGACAGCTTCGACGCCGGCGCCGGCATCACGGTCGGCACCGTGACAAGCTCCGAAGCCGACACCATCACCGTCGGCACGGGCGGCGCGATCGTCGTGGGCGACGGCGCCGTCTCGGCTGTCGACAACACCTACACAATCAAGGTCACAAGCGACATCGCGGCCGAGGGCGGCGTGATCGACCTCTCCGGCATCGGCAAGATCGACTCCTCTACCGTGATCAACCTCGCCGAGGGCGAGCTTCAGGTGACCGACCTCTCGTCGATCATCACGGGGAACACGCTCTACGCCGCGACTTCCAATGCGGACGGCACGATCACCTTCGGCCTCTCCGGCACCGGCACGGCGTCGCTCACGGAATACCTGTCGGCGAGCCTTGCCTCGGCCATCAGCGCTCAGCTGAACGGCGGCGGCGCCTCGGCCTCGGACGCCACGGGCGCAGGCTGGATCGCGGGGCTCCTTGAGAGCTCCTCGTCCGGCGCCCTCACCTCCGAGGACACGGGCCGCGCGATCGAGTCGGTCGCACGCATCGGCGCCCAGTCGGGTGCTTACCAGGCGTCCGTCATGACCGTCGGACTTATCACGGGCATGACCGAGAGCCGTCTCGGCTTCAACACCGCCGCGGGCTCGCCCGCCGTGGTGAGGCTCAACGGCCCGGCCCAGGCCTTCACGCTGGCGAATGCCTTCGCGGACGCCTCGACCACGATGACGGATACGCAGGCCCCGGCTGCTCCGGCCGCCTTTGCGGATGACTCAACCGTGGCCTGGGTCTCGCCCGTCTACTCGAAGACCAAGTCGGACGGCTTTGGCGCGGGCCGCTTCACGACTGGCGTGGATGCGCAGTTCTACGGCGTGGCCCTCGGCGTTGACTGGGCCGCGGGCGAGAACTCGCGCCTCGGCATTGCCTTGAACCTCGGCACGGGAGATGTGGACAGCGAAGGTTCGCTCGACAAGACCTCGACCGACTACAGCTACTACGGCGTCACGGGCTATTTCGGGCGCCTGGCCGGTCAGTGGGCGATCGTGGGCGACGTGTCCTTCGGCTACGTCGACGGCGACGTGACCCAGGAGAACACGGGCGGCCGCTTTGTCGCCGATGCGAAATCGAGGATCTTCTCGGCCGGCGCGAAGGCCAGGTACACGTTCGAGACCGACTGCGTCGACATCGCCCCGTACTTCGGCGCGAGGTTCAACCTCATGAAGATCCACGGCACGGATGCCTCCTCGGCCGGCGTCGCCATGCTGCATTCTGACTCCGTCACGAAGGCCTACGCCGAGATCCCGGTGGGCGTGCAGTTCTCGAAGGCCCTGAAGGCCGCGGACGGCACTGTGGTCAAGCCCGTGCTTGATCTCTCGGTGATCCCGGTCCTCGGCGACGAGAACCTCGACACGACGGTGAAGTTCTCCGGTGTGACGAACTCGGCGACGGTCTCGACCGAGGTGCTCGACCGCTGGAACTACTCCGCGAAGCTCGGTGTGACCGCCGAGAAGGATCGCTTCGGCATGGGCCTGGGCGTCTCCTACACGGGCAGCGAGAACGCGGACAACTACGCCATTACGGCGAATTTCCGCTACAGGTTCTGATCGATCACCACGGCCTTCGCCTCCCCGCCCGGATCCGCCCCGGGTCCGGACACGGGAGGCGGAGAGAGGAAAAGGGAGCCCCGGCACATCGCCCAGGCTCCCTTCTCTTTGATATCAACCCGCCGGTCACTTCGCCGCGAGGTTGTCGCGGAAGAACTTCTCGAGCTTGTCGAACGGGATCCTGTCCATGCGGTCGTAGAGATCCACGTGGCCCGCGTCAGGCACGACGTAGAGTTCCTTCGGCTCGGCGGCCTTCTCGTAGGCGTCCTCGGAGAAGTAGCGCGAGTGCGCGTGGTCACCGACCACGAAGAGCACCGGGCGCGGCGAGATCAGGTCGATCTGCGAGAACGGGAAGAAGTTCATGAGCGCCGCGTCGCTCGTTCTGCGCACGCCGATGTAGTTCGGGTGCGAGCCGCGCTCGGTGCGGTAGTACTCGAAGAACTCCTTCGCGATCGGGTTCGGGTTCTCAGGGAGCACCTTCGGCGTGCCGGGGATCACCAGAGGCTCGGCGCCCGCGTACTCCTTCGTGCGCTGCGCGAAGATCGCCTCGAGGTTCTTCCTCATCTGGTCGCGGGAGACCGTGTCGCCGAGTCCCTGCCGGCGCTGGCGCCCCATATCGTACATGCTGACCGTCGCGACGGCCTTCATGCGGGGATCCCAGGACGCGGCGCTCACGACGAAGCCGCCGCTGCCGCAGATGCCGAGGACGCCGATCCTCTCCGCGTCAACGAATTTGAGCGACCCGAGGAAGTCCACCGCGGCGCTGAAGTCGTCCACGTAGATCTCAGGCGACACAGTCTGGCGGGGCGTGCCGCCCGACTCGCCGCCGAAGGCGAGGTCAAAGGCGAGCGTGACGAAGCCGCGCTTCGCGAGCTCCTGGGCATAGAGGCCCGCGGTCTGTTCCTTCACACCGCCGAAGGGGTGGCCCACGATGATCGCGGGATGCTTCGACGCGGTACCGGCCGTGACGCCCTGCGGCAGGTAGAGGTGGCCCGCGAGCGTGATGTCGTAGCGGTCCTTGAAGTTCACCTTCTCGAGCGTCACCGCGGGATCGCGCGGGAAGGTCAGATCGTTTTCAGAGGCGGAGACGGAGCCGGCGGCACCGGCGAAGGCGATGGTCATGGCGCAGAGGAGAGCAAGTTTTTTCATGGTGAAGCTCCTTTGTGGAGGCGAAAGTCTGTTCAATCAGATGAAGGAAACGGTTCCGATGATCCGGGGGCGATGTCAGGCGGAAATCAGGCGGTAGCGGGTGCTGCCGACGCCGATCTTTTCGGCGAGGTCGAGGAGGAAAACGCTGTGGATCCTCTCCCACTCGCTGCGCTCGGAGTCGGACGCCGCCGCGCCGTAGGTGATGTCCGCCGCAGCGCGGTCGATGGCGACCGGGTCGGTGCTGGCGAGAAGCCCGATGTTCCCGAGGTTCTTGGTCCCCGCGCACCCGCAGTCGGGCTCGAAGGCGTCGAGCACCTGCAGGAACACCCAGCGCCCGGGGCGGGCGTCCATCGCCGCCTTCACGGCGTCGGCCATCGCCTCGGCGGTCTCCTGCGCGGGGGTTGACGTGTAGTGGCTCGTGATGCGGCCCGCGCTGTGGATGAGCGCCTTGCCGGCGAGCGACCCCATGCAGATCGAGAGGTTCTTCATCGTCCCGCCGTAGCGCGGAAGGTGGTGCGCCTTGAAGCGCACGATCGAGACGAGCGAGTCGTAATTGGCGAAGTGCTTTCCCGTGATGGCGCGGGTGAGGCGGTGCCCGCCCGTGAGCGGCAGATCCATGTCGCCCTCCGCGTCGATGATGTCCACGGGCGCGACCTTCGTGAAGCCGTGGGCCTCGGCCACCTCAAGGCGCGCCGCGGGGTTCGCGGCCGAGGACGAGTAGCCGAGCGTGTCAAGGAACGTGCCATTCAGGCGCTGCACGAGCGGGCCGATCAGCGCCGGATCGAGGTGCGGACCGCCCGGGCTCTCAAGCGCGATCTTGACGCCGACCCCGCCCGTCGCGGGACGGCCGAGGAGGTCGTAGAGGGCGGAGAGCTTCTCCGGCGTGATCTCGGGCGAGAAGTAAACGGCCGGGGCCGCGGGGTCGGCGGTCGCATGCGTGAGTTCGGTCGTGCCCACGCGGGTGAGCACGGAAGCCTCGGCGGCACGGGCCGGGAGAATGTTCGAAACCGTCTGGATCGCCGCGCCGGCGATGGCTGATCGAATGAGAAAGTCGCGTCGCTGCATCATGGTGGTCACCTGTGTGTCTGGTTGTTCTGTTGTTCCGGGAGGACCGGCCTGAAGGATTTCGGGCGACGGCCTCCCCCGGCCGCCGGATCCGTCCGGATCTGGCGGTCATGCTGTTGACTGTTTTTCCTGAGAAATCTCCCGGTGCGGGCGTCTCAGCGCTCTGAGTCCCTCACCGCTTCCGCCGTGCCCCCGAGGGCCTCGCGGAAGAATCCGGCGAGCTTCTCCACGGCCTCGCCCACGCAGGGATCCCGGTCATAGAGATCGATGTGGGAGGCGCCCTGGACGAGGAAGAGCTCCTTCGGGTCCCGCGCCATCGCGAAGGCGTCCTCCGAGAGGTACCTCGTGTCGGCGTCCGAGCCCGCAATGAGGAGCACCGGCCGCGGCGAGATCCAGTCGAGATGGTCGAAGGCCGTGTAAGCGAAGAGCCGCGCGATGCTCGTGAAGCGGTAGAGGTTCGGACTCCTCGGGTGCGCGCCGCGGATGCGGCAGTACTCGGTCGCCTCACGGGCGAGGGACCGCGCCGGCGCGTCCTCAGGCACCTCGCCCGGCTCCGCGACGTAGTGGACCCACTTCACCGGGCCTCCGGCTGCCTCAAGGGTGCGCTGCTTCGCCACCGCCTCAAGCGCCTCGGCGCGGGACAAATCCGTCATCACGCCCCCGATGCCCTCACGGCGCGTCCTGCCGCTGTCCACCGCGCTCACGGTCGCCGCGGCACGGATTCTCACGTCGGTCTGCGCGGCGTGGAGCGTGTAGCCGCCCCCGGCGCAGATGCCGAGCGCACCGATCCGCTCCGGGTCAACGCAGGCGAGCTGCGTGAGCCAGTCGACAGCCGCGGAGATGTCCTCGACACGGTCATCGGGGTTCTCCTCGAGCCTCGGCTCGCCGCCGCTCTCGCCCTGGTGCGAGGGATCGAAGGTGACGGTGACGAAGCCCCGGGCCGCGAGGCGCCTTGCATAGAGGCCCGCCGCCTGCTCCTTCACGCCGCCGCCGTTCGGGGAGACAACGACCGTTGGAAGACCCTCGTCGCGCCTCGGCCCCGCGGCCGGGACGTAGAGAAGCGCCGCGAGCGAGTGGCCGCGCGTCGGGATGCGCACGCGCCGCTCGGTTGTGCCGTCCGGCAGGCGCCTGAAGACAATCTCCTCGGCCTCCGTGCCCGGCGTCACGAACGGGTGATAGTGCACGCCGCCCTTCACAGTGCTGCTCGACCTCATCTCCATTTCCGTTCTCCCTCTTCAAGGAACCCTTGACGGCGCACCGGGTCAGTACGTGCCCGGGGCCTTCGCGTAGTCGGCGTCGGAGACGGCCTCGAGCCACTCGACGTTCTTGCCGTCCTTCACGTTCGTGAGCGCGAGATGCGTCATCGCGGTCTCGGGCGAGGCGCCGTGCCAGTGGCGCACGCCCGCCGGGCACCAGACGACGTCGCCCGGGCGGATCTCGCGCACCTCGGTGTCGGTGCCGACGCGCCCGCGGCCCTGGAGGACGATCAGACGCTGGCCGGCCGGATGGGTGTGCCAGAAGGTGCGGGCGCCCGGTTCGAAAGTGACGTAGGTGGCCGAGTAATGGCTGTCGGCGTCGGGGCGGGAGACGGAGTCCGTGCGGACCGTGCCCGTGAAGATCTTCGAGGACCCCGTGACCGAGGGCTTCGTGCCTGCGGGCTCGATCACGTGCTCAGCGGCGAATGCGGACCCGGCGAGCAGCGCGGTGATTGAAAAAAGGGCGGCGGTGATACGGATCGACATGGCGGACTCCTTTGGACTCTTCATCGGGCTGGCTCATCCATCCCGTTGAAATCAGTCTATTTTTTCCGCCTTTTGCACTGTGACGCCTTTTGCGCGGCTTTTGTCTATTTTTGATCAATCGCGAGCGAGAGCCCTCGAAAGCCCCTTCCGGAAGGCACCGCGGATGAGTGAGCGGTCACTTCTCCTGGGCGGAGGCCGGGATGTCACGGAAACCCGGTAAACAGCCTCCAAAGCCCTTCGGTAATGCGCCGCGCCGTGACATTCCCGCGCGATGCGCTTGACAATTTACTGTTTTCGATCAATCGTGACCCGAGGGTATTCCGCCGGGCCGCCGCGTCCCCATAATTTCAACTCGAAGTGCCGGCGCCCCGTCCGGCTTCCAGGTCCACCGGAGGTCTTCGATGCAAAGAATCTTCAGTCCCGAGCTGCGAGCCAAGGCGATGCGCTATGCGCTCAAGGAAGGCTACAACGACACCGGGATTGACGGTCTCTCGCTTGTCGCCAACACGCACGCGGGCGAGCGCCGCTCCTTCGTCGCGCTCTTCGCGAGCATCATCATCCAGGGCGAGAAGCGCACCGAAGTGGGCGGCAGAACGTACATCTACGGCGAGGGCAAGTGCGTCGTCAACTGCATCAACCGCCCCTCCGAGACCGTCATCGTGAAGGCGAGTCCCGAGCGTCCCTTCCTCTCCTTCGTCCTGCGCCTTGACCCCGAGATCCTCTCGAGCATCATCAGCGAGACGCCGCAGGCCTTCACCGAGACGCAGCCCGACGCGGGCCCCGTCTTCGTGATCGACTGCACCGACGACATGTGCGGCGCCTTCGAGCGTCTGCTCGATCTCGCCGACCATCCCAAGGAGCGCGAGGTGCTCGAGCCGATGCTGCGCCGCGAGGCCCATGCGAGGCTGCTGCTCTCCGAGCTCGGCCCCTGGATCCGCACCCTCTACGCCACCGGCACGCGCTCCGAGCGCATCGTGCGCGCGATGTCCGTGATCCGCGAGCGGTTCCGCGAACCGATCGAGGCCGACGAGCTCGCCGAGACCGCGCACATGTCCCCCGCAACCTTTCGCCGGCACTTTCGCGCATTGGCCGGTTGCTCACCCGTGCAGTACCAGAAAACACTGAGGCTCTTCGAGGCGAGAAGGCTCATCACCGTGGGCGCGAAGAGCGTCACGCTCGCCGCGGCCGAGACGGGCTACGCCTCGGCCTCGCAGTTCAGCGCCGACTTCCGCCGCTTCTTCGGCGAGACGCCCCGCGAGGTGATCCGCCGCGAACAGGCCGCCTCGGACGCTGACGCCGCCTGATCCTGCCGGCGCCCTCTCCCGGTGCCTCTCCGGCACATTCCTGCCCGCACGCGCCCGCCGGCCACGCACCGACGGGCGTTTTTGATGCGTCAGGCACCCAGCCGGCACGTTTTCTGCAGTGAGGAAAGACGCACTGCCGCACCGGAAGAGGCTCGTGCGAGTGACCGCTCACGCGCACGGACACCGGCGTCAGCTGCTTTTCTTTACGGAGGAACGGCGCGCCGCCGCGCACCCCGCGCCGCCGGTCATTCGCAGGCTTCCTCGATGAACCTGCGCGCACGGATGCACAAAATACTTAAGGCAATGTCCTGATTTTCAAAGAAGTGCATGCACTACTTCAGTGCCTCATTGCGGTGCGCATTTGGCGACCAATGCCGACGGCTTCCATCGCCAGCGGCGTGGATAAGGATGAGTGCGTCGTGGATTTCCCCCGCGGGGGTATTCCCGTTGCCCTGAAGAGACGTGCCCGGCGGTAAACCGCCTCAGGCACGGGCTTTGCTTACTACTTTTAAACCCCGAACCGAAGGCAGCCGCGAACCGTTGATAAAGGCTGCCCGAAGAGCTTCAGCACCGCCGCGGGAGAACGTCGGAACTTCTCCCGGACCCCGGCGGCAAGACACGTCAACACCCAACACTGGAAGGAAAACAAAATGACTGCTCTATCGGCCACCGTCGGTTCGACCGACACCACCGGCAAGGCGGGCCTCGCCGCTCCCGCCGCGTCTGTTGCCACAGATGCGGCGAAGCCGGGTTTCTTCAAGCGCTACGGCCTCATCTTCGCCTTCATCGCCCTCGCACTGATATGTCTGGCCCCTGAACAGCAGGGCCTCTCCGTGGGCGGCCAGCGCATGATCGGCATCATGGTCTTCGCGGTCATCACGTGGGCCACCTCCGCCGTCTCGTTCCCCGTCTCCGCGGGCGTCATCATGGCGCTCATCGCCGTTCTCCTCGGCACCTCCCCGAAGCCTGACGGCTCGGGCCTCATCGGCACCTCGGCCGGCATGCGCTCCGCGCTCGGCGGCTTCTCCTCGACGGCCTTCTGCCTCGTGGGCGCCGCGCTCTTCCTCGCCGCCGCCATGATGAAGACGGGCCTCGACAAGCGCATCGCCCTCTTCACGCTCTCGAAGATCGGTGCCACGCCCAACCGCGTCGTCATCGGCATCATCCTCTGCGGCTTCATTCTCTCCTTCTTCGTGCCGTCGACCACGGCCCGCGTCGCCTGCCTCGTTCCGATCGTCATCGGCATGGTGCGCGCCTTCGGCCTGCAGATCCGCTCCGCCTTCGGCGCGATGCTGATGATCACCGTCGCCCAGGTCGACAGCGTCTGGAACGTCGGCATCAAGACCGCCGCCGCCCAGAACATGGTCGCCGTGAGCTTCATCCGCGAGATCACCGGTCAGGACATCTCCTGGCTCGACTGGTTCATCGCTGCCGCTCCGTTCGCCGCCTGCATGTCCGTCGCCCTCTACTTCGTCGTGACCAAGCTCCTCGGCAACTCGGTCGAGCCCTTCAAGGGCGGCGCCGAAGCCGTCAAGAAGCAGCTCGCCGACCTCGGCCGCATGACCGCCGACGAATGGAAGCTCACCGCCGTCTCGCTCTGCCTCCTCTTCCTCTGGGTCACGGAAAAGAACCTGCACTCCTTTGACACGACCACCACGACCGTCTGCGCCATCGCCGTCCTCATGCTCCCGGGCATCGGCGTCATGGACTGGAAGACGACCGTGAACCGCATCAACTGGGGCACGCTCCTCGTCTTCGGCGTCGGCATCTCGCTCGGTTCCGCCCTGCTCTCGACCAAGGCCGCGCAGTGGCTCGCCAACTGCATCGTCTCGGGCTTCGGCCTCGCTGACGCCACGACCCTCGTCGTCATCGCCATCATGGCCGCGTTCCTGATCATCATCCACCTCGGCTTCGCCTCCGCCACGGGCCTCGCCGCCGCGATCATCCCGATCATCCTCGCGGTGCTCGGCGAACTCAAGGACCCGAACGTCAACCTGCTCGGCATGACGATGATCCTGCAGTACGTGATCAGCTTCGGCTTCATCCTCCCGGTGAACGCCCCGCAGAACATGATCGCCTTCTCGACGGGCGCCTTCGACACGAAGACCTTCGCCTTCACGGGCATCATCCTCACCTTCTGCGCCTACGGCTTCGTCCTCCTCTTCTCGCTCACCTACTGGCACTGGCTCGGCCTCTGCTGAGGCGAGTGAGTCCTCCCGGCCCTTCTCACGAAGGGCCCGGGCGGGAAAGGCAAAGAAAAGCTCTGGAGAGCGCCTGCGGAAACCTCCTCCGCAGGCGTTCTTCTTTTGTCCCGGGAGAAAGCGCTTCCGGACGGTGCAGGGCTCGCCCGGGCATTCCGGCCCCGGACGGGCCGGGGCAGCCACAGGCCTCTGGAACTCTGAGAAAGCCCCGGCTGCCTTGCAGTGCCGCACCGCCTCAACCGTCCTGAAGACGAACGCCCGAAAAGAACGCCCCGCCGTGGAGTCCCGGCGGGGCGCTGCTGTTGTGAATCAGACTGTCAGCTCAGGATCAGGCGGCGGCGGCCTTCTGCGGCACGACGGCCTTCCAGACGAGGCCGATCACGAAGCCGACGATGGCGAACGGCACCCAGCCGAGGCCGAGCGTGTGGAGCGGCACGTACGCCTTCAGCGCTTCCCCAAGGGCGCCGAGGCTGAAGCCGACGGTCTCGATGCCGTTGACGAGCGCCATCACGAAGGTGAGGCCCATCGTCCAGACATAGACGCACTGGCGGCCGCCGAAGAACGAGTGCAGGAAGATGAGAGCGATGAGCGCCACGCAGAGCGGATAGATGAACATCAGCACCGGGATCGTGGAGACGATGATCGTCTTCAGGCCGAAGAGGCCGATCAGGTAGGAGATCACCGTGAAGAGGGCGACCCACTGGCGGTACTTCAGGCGCCCCGTTGTCTCCATGAAGAAGACGGCGCAGCAGGTGAGCAGGCCCACCGACGTGGTGAGGCAGGCGAGGAGCACGATCACCGCGAGGAGCATCGCGCCGAAGCTGCCGAAGAGCACCTGGGAGCTCTCGGCGAGGATCGGGGCGCCGGTGTCCTTGAGGCCGATCGCGGTCACGCTCTCCGCGCCGATCTTGGCGATGAAGATGTAGACGACGGCGAGCAGCAGCGCGGCGATGAAGCCCGCCTTGAAGACCTGGCCGGAGATGTGCTTCGGGTCCGTGACGCCCGCCTCGCGGACGGTGTTCACGACGAGGGTCGAGAAGACGAGCGCGGCGATGGCGTCAAGGGTGTTGTAGCCGTCGAGCACGCCCTGCACGGCGGCGACCGTGGCGGTGGCGTAGGCCTTCGAGGGTTCCTGGAATTCACCGAGCGGCGTGATGAAGCTCATGGCGATCAGCACGAGGAGCGTCGCGAGCAGCGCCGGGGTGAGCATCTTGCCGATGCGGTCAACGAGCTTCGAGGGCGAGGCGGCGAGCCAGTACGAAAAGCCGAGGAAGAAGACGAGGAAGATCGGGAGCGCCCAGGACGAGGGATCGGGGCCGAGGAACGGCGCCACGGCGATCTCATAGGAGACCGTGCCGGTACGGGGAATGGCGAAGCACGGGCCGATCGCCATGTAGCAGACGACCGTGTAGAAGAGGCCGTACATCGGAGAGACGCGGCTTGCGACTTCACGCAGATCGCGGCAGCCCGAGAAGCCCACGGCGACAATGCCCAGAAGCGGAAGACCGACACCCGTTATGCAGAAGCCAAGCAGTGCCCAGCCGACGTTCCCGCCGGAGGCCTGGCCCATGGCCGCAGGGAAGATCAGGTTGCCGGCGCCGAAAAAGAGGGCGAACAGCATCGAGCCGATTGCGATGAAGCGTTTGTTATCCATTGACTATCTCAAGTTCTTCTGGTGGAGAGAAGGCCCACCGGGACGGGGAGCCCTTCCGCGCACTTCCGGGGAAAAGTTGCACGGAAAGCACAGCGCCGGCGGGGAATCCGACGGCGGAACGGTAACAATACGCTACTTTTTTGCGTTCATGTTGTCAGGTTTTCCCGTATTGCAACCCTGTTATCAGAAATATCAACGATGAACGATCAAAATTTTTCAGAAATTTCTGAAATGGCCCCTCAAAATACCGTGTTTACGGTATCTTTTCTAAGGACTTCTGCTTAACCCTCCCGCACCATTACGGAACAGCAGAGCCCCCGGAAAACGGTTTCCGCGCCCGGAAACCGTGCAAAATACCCTCGAAGTGGTAATTGTGAACATCCGTTCAGACCTCACCTCCTTTGCTGCGCTTTTCAAGTGAGCACCGGATTCGCCGGGACGGATTTCCCTTTGACCGACGCCTTTCCGAGGAAAGGCCGGAAGGGAATCCGTCGGCGGCGAAAAGCCCCGCCCGGTGCGGGGCTGAACCGGGAAACATCCGATGCCTCAGGCAGCCTTCGGGCCGGGAGAGCGGGCGAGCGCGTCATAGAAGACATCGTCATTCATGGAGGCCATGCTGTCGTTCTCCAGGGCTTCCCAGGCCTCCCGGACGGACGGATCGTCGCTGTCCGCGTACCACGCGGCCCATTCGTCGGCGTTGTCGCTCTCATGGAGCGCGGGCGCGGCGAGCTCCGCGAGCTCGGGGTCGGCGCGGAAGAACTTCAGGATCTCGTCGACAAGCAGGAGCTTCAGGATGTCCGCGACCAGCCGCCGGATGTCCGAGCGAGGATCCTTCATGAGGGTGTCGAGCACGACCTCCGGCAGGCCGTCGGTCCAGCAGACCTCGCGGCGCACGCAGGCCGCGGGGACCGAGGCGAGCTCAAGGAGAAGCGCGTCACGCCGCTCCGCCTCGAGATCCTCGGTCGCGTCAATCAGAATGCGCGCAGCGGTGCCGGCGTCCCTGACGGGCAGGATCCCGTCCTCGGTCTCAAGCCTGAAGAGTCCCGCGCCTCCGGCGGCCTCCCCGGCCGTGCGCGCCTCGTCGACGAGCCACTGCACAGAGGCCGGCGCGGTGCTTGTCGAGCGCCTTACCGCAAGCGAGAGCGCCTCGAGAAGTTCGTCGAGCGACGCGGGGCCCTCGCCGCACTCGGCGAGGCGGAAGACCTCCGTGAAGCGGTCCTCCCAGGCGGCCTCGGTCATGCCGACGGGCACCGTCAGCACCGCCGGGTTCGAGGCGGCGGCAAGCCGCACCGAGGCGCAGTCGTCCCGCAGCAGCCCGAGGAGCACGCGCGGGTTGGAGCTCGAGAGCGCCGCCTCCCGGCGCCGGCGCCAGTCCGGGTCGAGCGCCCTGCTGTCCGCGGCGGATCCCTTCACCACCCTCACCACGGGGATGCTCGAGTCGGGAACGGCCGGGATGCCCGAGAGGTCGGGGCCGGTGAGAAGCCCCTCGACCGACTCGGCGGGAACGGAGACGGAATAGCTGCGGAAAAGAAGTCTGGCGTCGGACGTCATGATGCACTCGCGGAAACATGGAACACTTCCTCCGGGTCTGCCTGAAGAGAAAGTCTTCAGACCTCCCGGAGGCCTCGGTTCAATTGTCCACGGGTGTGCGTCAGTTGCCCTCGCAGCGATGCAGACGGCCTTTCCGCCGCCATTCCGTGTTGATTTTTAAGAAAATTCGAGAACGCGTCAGTCGGAGGACTTTTCTGCAGCCGCATCCACGGCCGGGGCGGCCGCCTTCGCCGGCTTCCTGCCCCTGCGGGCCGGCTTCACGGCGGGCTTCTCAGCCGCCTCCTCCGCCGCCGCGGCGTCCTCATGACCGCCCAGCACCTCCTCGCCCCCGCCCTCCGGGCTGCCGCTGCCGAGCGAGCGGCGGTAGCGGCGCCAGACGAGCTGCACGAGCGAGATCGAGCAGTTGAGCATCCCCGCGATCGTGCGGTCCGGCGCGCCGAACTTCTTGAGCTCGATGATGATCCGGGTCTCCATCTCGTCGAGCGGCTGACGGCGCCGGTAGGCCGTCTCAAACTCGCCCTTGACCCAGGCGCGCTTCCAGTCGCGCACCGTCGCGGGCGAGAGGCCGAGCTTCGTCGCCGTGAGCTTGTAGCCGTCACCGGCCTCAAAGAGCTTCACCGCCGCCTCTCTCAGCGATTCCGTCGCTTTCTTCCATTCGGTCATGCCAGATACTCCGCAGGGTAAACCTGAGAAAAAATGCCCCCGCACGCCCCCGCGGAGATGCGCTTTGTCCGGAAGGCCGCGGGGGGAGTCGTCATCGGACCGCAGTGCTGCGCAAAAATTCGGCGGGGGGGGGGTTAATGCCTGTCCGAGTATACCGAAAGCCGCGCCGTTCGTACAGATCATCTATACAGACTGACAGATATCCGACAACGGATCTGCGCGAATGCGGAGGGTTAAAACTGAAAATCCGTGACTCGCCCGTGCTACAGAGTTGTGAAAAGTACAACCCGTTCCCGGATTTTGCAGAACTTTCAAATGATTGAGGCCTGCGGCGGGAAAACGTCGTCGAAATGCAGGGAAGGCGCCTCTCCCGGGAAAAGGCGCCTTCAGACAATGAGAATCAGAATCTGTTGCCGAGGGGCAATTTTCAGTCGGCGGGCTGCGGCGTCTCCGCCGGTTCCCCGGCCCCTTCGGTCTCCTCCTCGTCACCACCGAGCACGGGGCGGCCTAAGCGGATGAGGAAGAACTGGGTGCGGATGTCGGTCGGGTTCTTGCGGACCACCGTGAGACGGGCGCCCGACTTCTCGCCGGCGAACGTGAGCGTGCCGTCGGCCTCGAGCACGTAGTCCGTGACGGTCGGGACCTCGATCACCGGGTCCTCGACGCGCAGTTCCGCGCCGAAGTTGCTGTCGCTCACCGCCGCGACGGTCTGCCCGTCGGGGAGCAGCGCGATGCCCTTGATGCTCGCGGCGTTCTGGCCGAGATCAGCGAGATTCATGAGCGTCGTGCGCGCCACGATGCCGGGGCGGTTGCGCTTCCAGCGGGCGATCTTGTCGCTCGGGATGCCCGTGATCTCCTCGGCTTCGGAGAAGTCGGCGAGCACGAGCTGCGCGCGGCGCGCGCCGCCCTTGGCAATGCCCGACTCGAGGACGAGGAACTGCTCCGGGCCCGCTGCGGCGAGGTCGCCGATCACCGGACGCGCCGTGCGCTTCCAGGTCTGGCGCTCGAGCGCCCAGAGGTAGCTCCTCGAGGTGCGCGCGACCGGGTCGATGACGATGAGGCGCGCAAAGCGGTCGATGCCGAGCGAGTCCATGTCGATCGTGATGAGGCGGCCGTCGGGAAGCACCGAGAGACCGCAGAGCGCGTCGGGGAATCCGGCGAGCCCGGCGGGAAGTCCGTCGCCCGGGGTGAGCGCGTCGCGCTCCACGCCCTGCGCGGAGAAGAGCCTGATCGCCGGGCCGTAGGCGTCCGTCACCCAGAAACCGCCGTCGGCGGAGATCGCAAGCCCCTCGGGATCCACGGAGCGGTTGCTCCCCGAGATCTCCTTGTTGGCGAGCGAGAGCACCTTGCCGAACTTCCGGTCGCGGGGCGGAAGGCCCGAGTAGGCCTTGCCCTCGGAATTGGTGAGCGCGACGGGGCCGAGCACGCGGGCGCGGCCCGCGCCCACCTCGATTCGCATGATGCGCGGCTGGAACATGGGCGAGAGGAAGTAGCGCGCCTGCGAGAGCGAGCCGTCCTCGCCGCGCACGCGCGGCGCGGGCAGCGTCGGCCCGCGGTTCGTCATGCCGTGGAAGATCAGCGTCCCGTCCTTGCGGGCGCCCGAGAAGACGAGCGCGACGCCGGTGCGCATCGGAAAGACACCCTCGGAGAGCGTCGGGGCACCGACGGTGCCCGACGGAAGCTTGAGTGACGGCGTCTCGGTCTCAAAGACCTCGACCTTGTCGATCAGCTCAGGTTTCTTGTCTGCCGGGAAGGAGGTGGTTTCTTCTGCCATGGTCACGGGAAAAAGCTGTTCTTCGTCTCTGAATGTCCAGCTGCTTGAGGGGAGTTTGTCCGGGTGTTTTGTTGTTTTCAGAGAATTGATGAGACCCGCCGGGACCGGGACATCAAAAGTCCCCCGTCCGTGTTCCGCGGATCTGTCGTCTCCGCCGCCCGGTGCGGCGCGCATGCCGTCCGAGGCGTAATTGCGCATTGTAGCCGCTGAGAGAGTCGAAGGGCTTCGCCGTCGCAGTTTTCGGCCCCCGTAAAGACCCTCCCTGTTGTACCCGAGTCACGGCCGGAGCCTGCCGCCCCAAAGTGCGCAGAAGTGAAAACGGTGCCGGTTCCCTGAATCGGAAACGGCACCGTTCACCCCGGTCCGGGTATCGGAGAGAGGCCGGAGGGCCCGGGGAGAGGGTTTCAGTCGCCCTCCCCGTCAGCCCTGACGTGCCCCGCTCGCGCTATCAGGCGAGGCCGAAGGCGATCTCGGCGATCTGGATCGCGTTCGTGGCGGCACCCTTGCGGACCTGGTCGCCGCAGCACCAGACGCAGAGCGACTTGTTGTAAATCTCCTTCGGAGCGGAGATGTCGCGGCGGATGCGGCCGACGTAGACGAGATCCTGGTCGCTCGTGAGCAACGGCATCGGATACTGCTTGTTGTTCGGATCGTCGCAGAGCTTCACGCCCGGGGCGGCGGCGATGAGCTCGCGGGCCTCCTCGGGGGAGATCTCCTTCTCGAACTCGATCGTGAGGGCCTCGGCGTGCGAGCGGATGACCGGGACGCGCACGCAGGTGCAGGAGACCATGAACTCCGGATCGTGGAGCATCTTGCGGCCTTCGTTCTGCATCTTCATTTCCTCGGACGAGTAGCCGAGCTCATTGAAGCCGCCGATGTGCGGGAAGAGGTTGAAGGCGATCGGATACGGGAAGGTCTTCGGAGCCGGAGCCTCGCCCTCGGGGGCGTGGACCTGGTTCATCAGATCCTCGATGCCGCCCTTGCCGGCGCCGGAGACGGCCTGGTAGGTCGAGACGATCATGCGGCGGATGCGGGCCTTGCGATGGAGCGACGCGACGGCGGCGAGCGCGATGATCGTGGCGCAGTTCGGGTTGGCGATGAGGCCCTTGTTCTTCGCGACGTCCTCGGGGTTCACCTCAGGGATGACGAGCGGCACTTCCGGATCAAGACGGAAGGCCGAGGAGTTGTCCACGACGAGGATGCCCATCTTGGCGGCGTCGGGGAGGTACTGCTTGGCGACGTCGTTCTCGGCGGCGCCGAGGAGGAGGTCAAGACCCTTGAAGGCCTCGAGGGAGGCTTCCTGGACCTTGATCTTCTGGCCCTTGAAGTCGATCTCCGTGCCGGCGGAGCGGGAGCTGCCGAAGAGACGGAGCTCGGAGATGGGGAAGTTGCGCTCCGCGAGCACGATGCGCATCTGTTCGCCGACGGCGCCCGTTGCGCCGAGAATGCCGACCTTGTATTCCTTCATTTCAGTTTCTCCTGTCAAGAGTGCCGGTGCTTACGCGTTACTGCGCGAAGCTCTGGTAAAGGGCGCGGACGGCCTTCTCGAAGTCCTGGTTCGCCACGCCGACGATGATGTCGATCTCGCTCGAGCCCTGCGAGATCATGCGGATGTTGACGCCCGCGTTGCCGAGGGCGGTGAAGAGCTTGCCGGAGGAGCCGGCGCGCGAGTTCATGTTGCGGCCGACGATGGCGATGACGGCCATCGGCTCGGTGACGCGGATCGAGTCGGGCTGGATCTTTTCCTTGATCTCGCCGAGGATCTCGTAGAGGTTGTGCTCGACGTCCTTCGCGTGCAGAACCACGTTGAAGCCGTCGATGCCCGACGGGAGGTGCTCGATCGAGACGCCGTACTTCTCGAGGACCTGCAGGGCGCCCGAGACGATGCCGACCATGTTCGACATGTTGCGCTTGACGATCTCGATCGAGAGGAAGCCCTTCTTGCCGGCGATGCCGGTGACGAGCGGGCCGTTCACCTCGTCCTTGATCTTGTCGAGCACGAGCGTGCCCGGATCCTGCGGACGGTTCGTGTTGAGCACGTGGATCGGGATGTTGTACTCGCGGATCGGGAAGATCGCGTCCTCGTGCAGAACGCTCGCGCCCATGTAGGAGAGCTCGCGCAGTTCGGCGTACGTGATGCGCTCGATGTTGCGCGGGTCCTTGACGATGCGCGGGTCGGCCATGAGGAAGCCCGAGACGTCGGTCCAGTTCTCGTAGAGGTCGGCCTTGAGGCAGCGCGCGAGGATCGAGCCCGAGATGTCCGAGCCGCCGCGGGTCATGACCTTGATCGCGCCGTCGGGCGTGCGGCCGTAGAAGCCGGGCATCACGAATCGGTCGTGCTGCTCGAGGATGCGCTTGAGGTTCTCGCCCGTCTTCTCGAAGTTGAAGCTGCCGTCGAACTCCATCGCGACGATGTCGGCGGCGTCGGCGAACGGGAAGCCGAGGAAGTCAGCCATGAGGCGCGAGGTGAAGTACTCGCCGCGGCTCACAAGCTCGTCGACGCTCATCTCGGGGATGCGCTCGCAGAAGGCGTCGAGATCGGCCTCGATGTCGGTCTTGAGACCCAGTTCATTCTTGATCTCGAGGAAGCGGCCGCGGATGATCTCGAAGACCGGGCGGTAGTCAACGTGATAGTCGACGTGGGCGCGGCAGAGATAGAGCAGATCCGTGATCTTGTTGTCGCTCTTGTTCTTGCGGCCGGCGGCCGAGATGACGACGAAGCGACGGGCCGGATCGGCCTCGATGATGGCCTTGACCTTGCGGAACTGCTCGGCGCTGGCGCAGCTGGAGCCGCCGAATTTGGTGATCTTGAGCATGGCTGGATACTCTCTGGGAAATGTGAGACGAAAAAGGGGGATGAAGTGAACAGTAGCGGACGGAACCCCCGGCGGGGTATCGCCCGGAGTGATTAGTGCGGAGATCAGACCGGCTTGAGAGGTGCCGGGGTACCGTCAGTCCTCAGGCTCGAAGGCCATGAAGACACCGCGCTCACGGGCGATGGCCGAGAGCTCCTCGAGTGTTCGACCCGGGATGCTCCCGTCAGGGAAGTGACCTGTGCCGCGCAGGATGCCTGCGTCATACGTGAGTGACTTGTTTTCGGCCACGGACTCGACCTTGCCCGTGAGGATGCTCGTGAGATCCTGCAGGATCGCGTCGGCCGTGGGGTGGCCGCCCGCGCCCTGACCGTAGAACTTCAGCGGGCCGACGACGTCGCCCACCAGGGTCGCGCAGTTGTAGTTGTCGCGCACATTGGCCTCGATCGAGCCCGCGGGAATCACGACGGGAACGACGCCGAGCGCGTAGCGGTGATGCGTGCGACGGAAGATCATCATGTGGCGCACCGCGCGGCCGTGCTCGCGCAGGTCGTCGAGGATCGCCTTCGAGATGCGCTCGATGCCGAGGATCGGGAAGGGATGGGTGCAGGGGGCGCCGGTCGCGACGGAGGCCGAGATGATGGCCTTGTTCGCCACGTCGAAGCCGCCGATGTCGGCCGTGGGGTCGGCCTCGGCGTAGCCCTTGGCCTGGGCCTCGGCGAGCGCCGCGTCGAACTCCATGCCGAAGCGGTCCATGCGGTCGAGGATGTAGTTGCCCGTGCCGTTGAGGATGCCCTGCATCGCCTCGATCATGTCGACGCGCGCGGCCTTCTTGACGTTCTCGATCCAGGGAATGCCGCCGCCGCAGGAGGCTTCGAAGAGGAGCGGACGGCCGGCGGCCTCGGCCGCGGCGGTGAGTTCCTCGTAGTGGGCGGCGAGCGCCGCCTTGTTGGCCGTCACGACGGCCTTGCCCGCGCGCAGCGCGCGGACCATGTAGTCATGGGAAGGCTCTATGCCGGAGAGGACGTCGACGACGACATCGACCGCGGGATCATTGATGATCTCGTCGAAGGACTCTGTCATCAGCGGACCGCCGGCCTTGCCGGGGCGACGCAGTATGTAACAGAGCTCTATCCCGCAGTCACGCTCGGCGAGCAGCTCGGCAACGCTTCTGCCTACGGTGCCAAACCCGAGCAGTCCTATTTTCAGCATGTTTCCTCCTCTTCTCACGGGGGACTCGCCGGCCGGGCCGCGCGTCTCCGGGAAGGCAGGCCGCGCCGCACCGAATTTCCCGGCGCCTGCTGAAAATAGTGTCAGAGCACCGGACCGGCTCATTTGTGGCGGAGGCCGACTGAGTGACTCTTCCGAGGGGTCTCTCAGGGGCAGGCCCGCCAATTGGAATTACTTCACCTTATCCTACCCGAGCAGGCCGTCCCTAACTCTCCCTAGTGATTCAGGACAATGGCCTAGGCGCACTGAGCCATTTCGGATAATGCGAAGAAGTTTCAGCTTCCGAAGGCTTTCCGGGGCTCCCCAACGCCGCCCGCGGGCGTTTTCTCTCTCTAATATGACGGCCTTGAGGAACCTCAGGCGCCCTTTCCCCGGGACATCGGGAGAACGCGGGCGCCCGAAAGACACAAGTCAGAGAGAAAGACCAGACATGCAGTACCACAGCACCCGAAACCCCGAAGAAATTCTTTCCGGCCGCGAAGCCGTCCTGCAGGGCCTCGCCCGCGACGGCGGCCTCTTCGTGACCGACTCGCTCGACGGCTGCCAGATTGACCCGGCCACCCTCACGGGCGGCTACCACGACACGGCCCGCCGTGTCCTCTCCGCGCTTCTCGATGACTACTCGGCCGAGGAGATCAACGCCTCTGTCGAGGCCGCGTACTCGGCGAAGAACTTCTCCTCGCCCGACGTGACGCCCGTCACCCCGATCGGCGACATGCACCTCCTCGAGCTCTACCACGGCCCCACGGCCGCCTTCAAGGACGTCGCGCTCTGCATGCTCCCGCAGCTCATGAGCCGCGCGCTCGAGGGCACGGGCAGGAAGCTCATGATCATCACCGCCACCTCGGGCGACACGGGCAAGGCCGCCCTCTCGGGCTTCCAGGACGTCCCGGGCATCGGCATCACGGTCTTCTACCCCGAGGGCGGCGTCTCCGCCGTCCAGCATCTGCAGATGGCCACGCAGGAGGGCGCGAACGTCGCCGTCTGCGCCGTGCGCGGCAACTTCGACGACGCGCAGACGGCCGTGAAGGCCCTCTTCGCCTCGCCCGTGACGAAGGACCTCGGCGAGATCGGCGTCTCGCTCTCGTCGGCCAACTCCATCAACATCGGCCGCCTCGTGCCGCAGATCGTCTACTACTTCGACGCCTATCGCCAGCTTCTCCAGGCGGGCAAGATCAAGGCGGGCGACGAGATCGACTTCACGGTCCCGACCGGCAACTTCGGCGACGTGCTCGCCGGCTACTGCGCCAAGCGCATGGGGCTCCCCGTCGGCCGCCTCGTCGTCGCTAGCAACGCCAACGACGTGCTCACCGAGTTCCTCGAGACCGGCGTCTACAACCGCAAGCGCACCTTCTACAAGACCATCTCGCCCTCGATGGACATCCTCGTCTCGAGCAACCTCGAGCGCGCCCTCTACTGGATCGACGGCCACGACGCCGCGCGCACCCGCGCGCGCCTCGAGGCCCTCAAGTCCGAGGGCGTCTACTCCGTCGACGCGGACCTCCTCGCGAAGTTCAAGTCGATCTTCGGCTGCGGCTCGGTCGATGACGCGGGCACGAAGGACGCAATCCGCGAGGCGTGGGAAACGACCGGGCGCCTCATCGACCCGCACACCGCCGTCGCCTGGGCCGTCGCCCGCCGCGAGCGCCGCGCCGGCGTCGAGATGGTCGTGCTCTCGACCGCGAGCCCCTACAAGTTCTGCCGCGACGTCTACACGGCGATCTACGGGGAGCTGAAGACCAAGGCCGCAGACGAGGGTGCGCAGGCCTTCGAGTACATGGACGCGCTCGCGGACAACACCGGCGTCGAGCCGCCCGCGTGCCTCTCCGGTCTCCGCACGAAGCCCGTCCTCTGGAAGGACGTCGAGAACATCCCCGATCTGCCGCAGTACGTCCTCGCGCAGGCCCGCGCGAAGCTCGCCTGAGGCCTGTGAGAAGAAAGAACCTGAAAGGAGTTTCCCTGATGCTCGTCACCGTACGCGCCCCGGCCTCGACCTCGAACCTCGGCCCGGGCTTCGACTGCCTCGGCCTTGCGCTCTCGCTCACCTCGACCTTCACGTTTGAGCTCAACGACACCCTCGTGATCGACGGCTGCCCAGAGGAATTCAGGAACGAGGACAACCTCGTGATCCAGGGCTTCCGCGAGGTCTACATGGAGGCGGGCGAGACGCCCCCGAACGTGCACCTCACGATCGAGGCGGAGGTTCCCGTGGCCCGCGGACTCGGCAGTTCCAGCACCTGCTTCGCCGCGGGTGTGGCCGCCGCGAACGCCTACCTCGGCAACCGCTTCACGCGCGAGCAGCTCTTCCAGATCTGCGCGCGCTTCGAGGGTCACCCGGACAACGCCGCGCCCTGCATGCTCGGAGGCCTCTCGGCGTCCTTCGCGACCGAGGACGACTTCCACTCGGTGCCGCTCGCGCTCGATCCCGAATGGCGCTTCGCCACGGTCATTCCCGACTACGAGGTGAAGACCCACGAGGCCCGCGCCGCGATGCCGAAGGAAATCAGCGTGAAGGACAGCGTCTTCACGACCTCGCACGCGATCGCGATGATCCACGCGCTGCGCGAGGGCGACGAGAAGCTCCTCGCGCTCGCCTGCCGCGACCGCCTGCACGAGCCCTGCCGCAAGAAGCTCATCCGCGACTACGACGCGCTCCGCGCGCTCGCGCTCGCGAGCGGCTGCGCCGCGTTCTTCATCAGCGGCTCGGGTTCCACGCTCATCGCCATGACGCGCTCGCAGGAAGTCGCCGAGCGTTTCACCCGCGAGGCGGTCGCGAAGTTCCCGACCTTCGGCGCGCACATCCTGCGCGCGGTCGAGGGCGGCACGCAGGTGACCATCAGCTGATCGAGTCGCTCAGTACCCAGGACGCCACGAGGCCGGCTGTTCAGCAATGAACGCCGGCCTCGCGCTTTTCCCGGACCTGGGGGGCGGGGGAGCCTCCGGAAGCTGCCCGGGGCCTCCGCGCACCGGAGGAGCCGCCAGGGAGACGGGCGAGCAGCGAGGCGCCTCCCTCACCGTGCTCAAGCCTCGGCCCTTTACGATTCCGGCCGCGAGAGATCCCCGGCCGTCCGGAGAGCTCCCCTGAGAACCATCCTAAACCATGGTGAACCGTTTGCTGACGCAGCCGTTTTGATGATTTTCTTGGAAAATTCGGCATTTTTGAAAAATCCGGGGGAGGCCTATACGCAGAATTTCTCAAGCGCCCGCCCTGCGCCGCCGCGCTAGACTCGGAGAAGTTCCGTCTCCTTCCATTTTTCCCTGTGAGGCTCCCATGCAGTTCTCCGACCTTCTCCGTGCGCGCTACAGCGTGCGCCACTTCACCGACCGTCCCGTCGCGGTCGAGGATCTCCGCGCGATCGTGGCCGACGCGCAGCGCGCGCCCTCGTGGGTGAACGCCCAGGGCTGGCGCGTCTGGATCGCCGTGGGCGAGCCCCTCGAGCGCATCCGCGCCGAGTACAAGAAGCGCACGGACGCCGGCATCGCCGGCACGCCCGACTTCGGCAACTTCCCGCGCACGAGCTGGAGCGCCGCGGCGCAGCGCAACATGTCCGTCTTCTCGAAGGCCCGCGAGGACGCCGGTCTCGCCGAGGCGAAGGAGACCTCGCAGTCGTACCTCTTCCACGCGCCCGCGGTCGCGTACCTCACGATGACGAACCCCGAGAACCACTGGGCGACGCTCGACCTCGGCGGCTTTGAGCAGACGCTGCTGCTGGCCGCCGCCGACCGCGGCATCGGGTCGGTGCCCGCCTACAACCTCGTGAAATATCCGGACGTGCTCAGAACCGAGCTCGCGATCCCCGACGAGGAGAAGATTGCGATCGGCATTGCCCTCGGCTACGCCGCGGACGTGCCGCTCAACGCCTTCCACTCGACCCGCGTTCCCACCGACGAGATCCTCACCATCGTCGGCTGAGCGAATCCGCACGGCATCACTGAAGAGCCGCCTCCCCGCCGGGAAGCGGCTCTTTGCTTTTCCGCGGCCGCCACTTGGCTGCGGTGAAGTTCGTTTCAGGACTTATGCGAATTATCTATAAATTCTCATGAGAAATTGATATTGGACATATCTGCTTCACTTCTCCTAGACTGAAGCTCAGATCGGCAAAGTCCTCCTCTCACGAACTTTCGCCTGAGTTGCGCCGGCAGATCGCCCGCGCGGTCACCCACACTTCCTCATGGAGTTCGTCATGGAATTCAGCACCAGCCGCCGCAGTCTTCTCCTCTCCACCGCCGCGCTCTCGCTCACGGCGCTCACGCCGGGTCTCCTCCGGGCCGCCGAAGGATCGCGCGCGATCGTCATCTACTACAGCCGCACGGGCACCGTCGAGGGGCTCGCTCAGGAGATCGCCCGTCACGCGAAGGCCGACATCCTGCGCCTTGACGTGAAGGTCCCCTACGCCGAGGCCTACGAGGACATGACCTACGGCGCCCAGGAGGAGGTGCGCACGAACGCCCGCCGCGAGCTCTCGACCGTGATTCCCGACCTCTCGGGCTACGACACCGTCTTCCTCGGCTCCCCCTACTGGTGGGGCTCCATCTCGGTCCCGGTGAACACCTTCCTCATGGACCATCCGCTCGCCGGCAAGAAGGTCTTCCCCTTCATCGTCTCGGCGAGCTCCTCGCCCTCGGGCGCCGTCTCGCGCATCCGCGAGCGCTGCGCGCAGGCCACGGTCGGCAGGCACTTCCACGTGACGCAGTCGCGCGCCGGGTCGGCCACCGCCGCGCTTGACCGCTGGGTCGACGAGGCGCTCAAGTAATTGGCTCTCCTTTCAGGCTCTCTCCTGAGACCGCCGGGGATTCCGCAAGGGATCTCCGGCGGTAATTCATTTCCTTGTCCGAAAAGAGCCTTTCCGGGCGGCACGTCAGGAAGGCGCGATAATGCCTCTCCGAACCGCTTTTTCCGGAGCCCAGAATGTCCGCCCTGTCCGCCACAGTCCTTCCCGCCAATGACCGTCCCCGCGCCCGCGAGGCGGGCCTCACCTTCGGCGTCATCCCGACGGGGAGGTTCAACGCCATCACCGACGTCGCGGGCGTGACGGTCGGTCAGGTGACGCTGCACGACGACGCGCGCGGCATGCACACGGGCGTCACGGCGATCCTGCCTCACTCCGGGAACATCTTCCAGGAGAAGGTCCCCGCGGGGATCTTCCTCGGCAACGGCTTCGGCAAGATGACGGGCTACCCGCAGGTCGCCGAGCTCGGCAACCTCGAGACCCCGGTCGTGCTCACCAATACGCTCAGCGTAGGCGAAGCGCTCGCCGGCGTCGTCGACTGGACGCTCTCTCAGCCCGGGAACGAAACGGTCATGTCCGTGAACGCCCTCGTGGGCGAGACGAACGACGGGCGCGTGAACGACATCCGCGCCCGCTTCGTGAAGCCCGCCCACGTGCTCGAGGCGATCCGCTCCGCCTCGGCCGGTCCCGTCGAGGAGGGCGCGGTCGGCGCGGGCTCGGGCACCGTGGCCTTCGGCTTCAAGGCCGGCATCGGCACGGCGTCGCGCGTTCTCCCCGCGGCCGCGGGCGGCTGGACCGTGGGCGTCCTCGTGCAGGCGAACTTCGGCGGCATTCTCACCGTGAAGGGCGTCGAGGCGGGGCTCGCGCTCGGCGGCTGGCCGCGCGAGGATGTGCTCGGCAACCCCGACGGCTCGATCATGATGATCATCGCGACCGACGCGCCGCTCGACGCCCGGAACCTGAAGCGCCTCGCCACCCGCGCCTTCATGGGCATGGCGAAGACGGGCGGCATCGCCTCGAACGGCTCGGGCGACTTCGTCATCGCCTTCTCCACCAGCGAATCCGTGCGCGTGCGCCATGACGCGCCGAGGCTCGAGCGCGAGGGCGCCGCCCTCGTGAGAAACGACGACATGACCCCTCTCTTCATGGCCGCGATCGAGGCGACCGAGGAGGCGATCATCAATTCGCTCTTCAGGGCACGGGATGTCGCGACTTGTGACGGAAAGGTCGTGCGCGCCCTGCCGCTGCCCAAGATCCTCGAACTCCTCGACCGCGCGGGGGCGCGCAGTCCCTCAGCATTCCCTCAGGAATGAAACTTTCTGTTGAATAAGAAAGCCGTCGCTGACAACTCGGTTACATGACGGAAACCCTTCGGGGAGGTGGCACGGGTATCCTTGAGACAGGTACCCGATCACCACACTCAAAGGAGCCGATCATGACAAACACGAGTCGTCGCAACCTGCTCCGCTTCGCCGCTGCAGCCGCCGCCGTCACGGCAGCGCCGCTCGCCTTCGGGCACGAGATCATCATCTTCGGGCTCGATCCCTATGCGCCGCCGCCCCCGCCGCCTCATGCACCTCCGCCGCCTCCCCCGCCGCCGCGCTACTACGCGCCGCCTCCTCCGAGGCCGCGTCCGCACCATTTCGGCGGTCCGGGCGGCCCGGGGCCGAGAGGTCCGGGCGGTCCCGGCGGACC
>NZ_JAUNSF010000152.1 GCF_030539355.1 Sutterella sp. | reverse complement strand
GTACTTGGGGCGAATTTGTAATTAATTAATAATCAATAAAAAAGGCGACTGAATAAGTCGCCTTTTTTAATGAAATTTAGGTGATCACTTCCGTTTCATGTCATGCGCGTCGTGCCAGGCCTTGCGCGCGTCCGCCGTGCGCTCGATGGCGTCCGAGACCGCGTCGGCGGCGATGTCATTGAAGCGCCACTGCGCGTCGACGATCTCCTCGCCCGCCTTCCAGACGATGACCGGGCGGACCTTTCTCACCGTGCGGCCGCGTTCCTCGGCCACCTCCTCAGCGAAGGCGAGCTTGAGGGCATGGCGGTGTTCCCTGAGAACGCCGAAGTTGCTCGAGGCGATCGACTTCGGGAATGTGAATTCAAGCAGTCGCGTGCCGTTCACATAGCGCAGGTCCCACTTCGCGGTGCCGAGCACGGAGGAACCCTCGGCCGCGCAGAAGAGCGTGTTCTTCTTCACGGGGAAGAGCTGCACGCTGCCCGACTGCGCCACTTCCTCGGCACGTCCGCGGACGGTCTTCGTCTTCTTCACGATGGGCTTGTCGAAGCGGAGCCCCAGGGGCTCGGCTTTCCTCGTGGGGATGTAGCGCAGGCAGTAGGGAATCTCGCGCGTGAAGCGCTTGGTGAAGTCCTCGATCCTGGCGCTGCCCGTGAAGGCCGTGCGGGTGGGCACGAGCACCTCATCACGGTCGATCTCGAGAATCGTGCGGTAGCCCACCGCTCCCTTCGGGAACACGTACTTCGAGCCGATCACGTAGCCCGTGGGCGTCGGCGTTTTCTGGCGCGTGACGAGGTACGGGCCGATCGGCTGGTTCTCGAGGTCATAGGCGACGATCACGACCTTGAGCTCGACGGGTTTCTGACCGCCCCCCTTGAACTGGAAGAGCACGTCGCGGGTCTTGTTGAGCGTGAGGAAGCTCGGGCGCTCGACGTCAATGACGCGCCCGTTCCTGAGCAGCGCCACCGCGCCGGAGCCCCAGGTGAAGCCGTGGCGGGTGCCGAGCGGGAAGTTCTCCTGCACCGCGTAGCGGCCGTTCACGGCGATCGCGTCCTTGATGAAGAGCTGCGTGCGCACCTCGTCATCAAAGGAGTAGATGCCGTGGCCGCGGAAGGCGTCCAAGGTCGGCATCGGCAGAAGCCGGGGCTTGCGTTCGTCACTCTTTTTGCGCGGCGCCTCGTCCGCGGGGACGGCGCTCGCGAGGGGCTGCGTGGTGGCAAAGCACCCCGAGAGCATCATGGAGGAGCCGAGCGCAACGGTGCTCATGCCCGCGAGAAGGAGGATCCGGGATAGTCTGGAGGTCAGCATGTAGGCGGCACCGTCGGGTTCGGGCGTCCTTCCGGCGGGGCCGGCGGACGGCTGGTAAGTGAGGCAGAAACAGTAAACCTAGAGATTTTTACTTATTTCCCCGTCGCCTTCCGGGAAAAGTGTTTCAGTGTCTTTCGCGTCCAATAACGGGGCGGAAAGCCTGCCGGAGGCCTCCCCAGCGGGTTTCAGGAGTCACCCCCGCCGTGCCTGCGGGTAACAGGACGGATACAAAGAAAAGCCGCGCAGTCCCTTCGAAGGGGTTGCGCGGCCTTGTCACGAAAAGCCCTTCGGGCTTTTCAGTCGAGCCGGAATCAGGCGAGGGCGGCGAAGACGCGCTCGGTGATGGCGTCGATCGAGCCGAGGCCCGAGATCGAGCGGTACTTCGGAGCATCCGCGGCGCCGGAGGCGGCGAGCTGCTCGTAGAAGCCGACGAGAGCCTCGGTCTGCTCGTGGTAGACCTTGAGGCGCTTGAGGACGACTTCCTCACGGTCGTCGTCACGCTGCACGAGCGGTTCGCCCGTCACATCGTCCTTGCCCTCGGCCTTCGGCGGGTTGTACTTCGTGTGGTACGTGCGGCCGGAGGCGGGATGCACGCGGCGGCCCGACATGCGCTCGACGATCTCGGCGTCCGGGACGCTGATCTCGAGCACGAAGTCGATCGGAACGCCGGCGTCACGCAGAGCCTGGGCCTGCGGGATCGTGCGGGGGAAGCCGTCGAAGAGGGCGCCGTTCGCGCAGTCGGGCTGCTGGAGACGCTCCTGCACGAGGCCGATGATGATGTCGTCGGAGACGAGCTGGCCCTTGTCCATCACCGCCTTGGCGGCAATGCCGAGCGGGGTGCCGGCCTTGACGGCCGCGCGCAGCATGTCGCCGGTCGAGATCTGCGGGATCGCGAACTTCTCGCAGATGAACTTGGCCTGCGTGCCCTTGCCGGCGCCCGGCGGTCCGATGAGGATGAGACGCATGTGGTGATCTCCTAACTCAAAAAAGTGCATGAACGCGGGCGGCGCGTCGCATCCCTGAGGGGAGGCGGGGTCGTCCGTGAAGAAGAAAACGGAATCCTTTAATTCTACCGCGATGGTGGCAGATTCCCCCGCATTCTAAAAACCGCACCCCGAAGGCGGGATGCGCGTGAGACGCGGCACGGCTCCCTGCCGCGGAGGAGAAGGATTGAATTTTCTGAGAAAGATGTGACAGCTTTGTGACAGTTTCGGGCAAGTCTATTCTCGCCCGGTCGGTGAAAATAGAGACTGAACCGGTTTCTCTTTGGTCTTCTCTTCGGGAAGAGGCTTTTGATGACTCAGATCTCTTCGGGCCGCAGGCGGTTGATCCGCGGCGGCGTCGCTTTCCTCGGCCTCGCCGCGGCCTCGGCCGCCGCGGGCGGCGCGGTGCTTTCGCGCTCGGACTTCGGCGCGCATCCCGAGGGTGAGCGTCTGCGCCGCATGATGGCCTCGCCCCACTGGGCCGACGGCGTCTTCCACAACCTCGAGCCCATGGTGGAGGCTCCGAAGAACCGCTCCTCGCTTGAGGTGATGGGCGGCTTTCTCTTTGACAGCAACCCGGCGAGAAAGCCAGCCGCCCCGATCCCGCACGGCAGTGTCCGGCTCGCCGAGACGCCCGAGGACACGCTCGTCTGGCTCGGTCACTCGGGCTTCTTCGTGAGGCTCGCTGGCGTCTCGGTTCTCATCGACCCGGCGCTCCATCAGGCGTTTCCCCTTCCCGGGTTCTACGAGCCCTTCGCCGGGGCGGACATTTACCGCACGGAGGATCTCCCCGCGGCCGACGTGCTTCTCATCACGCACGACCACTACGACCATCTCGACTGCGAGACGGTGACGGCGCTCAAAGCAAAAGTGCGCCGCGCGGTTTGCCCGCTCGGGGTGGGCGCTCACCTCGAGCGCTGGGGGTGGGAGCCCGACCGCATCACCGAGCTCGACTGGTTCGAGGCGACCAACGTCGGGAGCATGACGATCACGGCGCTGCCTTCTCAGCACTTCTCGGGCCGTAGCATGAAGCGCAACGAAACCCTCTGGGCGGGCTTCATGCTCTCCGCCGGGGGCTTCAACCTCTATCACTCGGGCGACACGAGCTGGGGCGGGCACTTCGCGAAGATCCGCGATCTCTTCCCCTCGATCGACATCGCGCTCCTTGAGGACGGCCAGTACAACGAGGACTGGCCCGGCGTGCATCTGCTCCCGCAGGCCTGGCGCCGCACCGTGGGCGTGTTGCAGCCGAAGTCCGTCCTCGCGATGCACAACTCCAAGTTCTGCATCAGCCGCCACGCCTGGGAGGAGCCGCTCGAGAACGCCTTCGCGGCCTCCCGCAGCATGGGCTTCCCGCTCCTCGCACCCCGGATCGGCGACGCGGTGGCGCTTGACCCGGCCCGCAGGGCCGCCTTCACGCCCTGGTGGCAGGATCCGGCGCTCATCGTCCGCTCCTGACGGACCTCGGCCGGGCAGTTTCCTCGCCTGAACGGCGCATCTGCGGCGTTCGGCCGGACTTTTGCCGATGCCTCTCCTGTGGGAGAGGCATTCCGGTGACTACATTTCTCCAGAGACCCCGCGGTCTGCCGTCGCCTGACGGCAGGTCCGCACAGCGGGCGGAATCCGCCCGACCTCCAGGAGAAGAAAATGCAGAAGACCCGTTCCATCCCGATTGTCCCGATGTCCGAGGCCGGCCGCGAGGACGCCGGCGGCGCCGGCGAGAAGCCCGTGAGCGCCGCTCCCGCCGCAAAGACGTACCGCTGCCGGATCACGGTCCTGAAGTGCACATATAACCAGGAGCTTGCTGACCAGTACCTTGCCGACCCGAAGGTCGGCCCCTGCAGTCTCTTCAGGGAAGGTCAGAGCTTCGTCGTCGACAGCACGGGTTTCTGGAAGATGCTCCACGGGGGCTTCTGCTCGGAGGCCTGGGATGCGATCAGCAGGTACGTCTACGCCGCGCTCCAGGGCGGCTCGATCATGCGCGGCTGGACCAATGACGAGAGGATGATGATCACCTGCTGCAATGACGGCGTGCGCCCGGTGATCTTCAGGCTCGAGCGCATCGAGGACTGACACAAATGCACCGGTCTGAACGCGCGGCGGCCGCATTCCTTGCAACGGGGAATGCGGCCGCTGTGCTCAAAGGCAGGGCGGTTCAGCCGCCAGACTGGAAGATGTAACAGTCACGGAAACAATTCCCGGACTGCATATTGTTGTCTTATATACAAGACAATTTGGATGAAGAAAGGTGATTCCCGCGCCTGTTTACGACAGGCGTCGGCCTGGGGAATCCAGGCGCGCAGGGGCCTGTCTGTCGCTTTTCAGCCATAGTTGTGGACTTTTCTGCATCAGGGAAACTATGGGCTGACATTGGCTATTTCTGAGAAATCAATCAGTTAGGTCATTGCCTGTTTACGGCGACGCTTCCGTCATGCCGGGCGGTGCAGAAAAACGCGGGATCCGCTT
>NZ_JAUNSF010000151.1 GCF_030539355.1 Sutterella sp. | reverse complement strand
CCTACACGCAGCGCGTCGACTGGAACGACCGCAACCGCTGGCTCATCGGCGGCGGGCTTGAGCTTGCGAACGAAAAGGGCTTCACCGCCGCGGTCAGGCTCGAGGGCGAACTCACGCACGGCGACGGCGCGGCCGTCACGGGCGGGGCGGAACTGCGCTGGAGGTTCTGAGTCTCCTCTGATCTTCCGGGCCGGTGAAAGCGCCGGCCCGGAAGCGGCATCGTCCGGAAAACAGGGCGCCGGCCGTTCCTCCCCGAGTCTCTTCAGGCCTCGGGAGGAGCGGCCGTTCTGTCATTGAACTCTGCAAAACAGTCTCTTGCGCGGCGGCAACACCGCCCTGTCCCGTTCCTTGATTTCCGGCGCTTTAAAGGGAACAGACCCTCCCCGGCCGCCGTCACGCCGCCCCTGCCCTTCCGCCTTGTAAACAAATTCGACCGCGTCAGCGTTAGTCCCTGTAGACAGAATGCCCCCGGGGCGGTAATTTGATTTGTATACACGACTCGGAAATATGCCTTTCCAGGCACCTCCGGGTCTGTCGGTTTAACTCGACGGGAAGCTTTGAGAAGAAGCGGCATGCAGACGCCGCGACTCCCGGGAAAACACGCTGGGAGGTGTTTATGAACCGCACATACAGAATCGTCTTCTCGAAGGCCCGCGGGGCGCTGATGATCGTGAACGAGCTCACCGGCTCCGTGCAGAAGAAGGGAACGCGCACCGTGCTCGCCGCGGCGGTGGCGGCGACGCTCCTCGCCGGCGCGCCGATTGCCGGCGCAACGACCTATGACGAGCCCTTCTCAAGGACGAGCTATCAGCTCTCGGGCACGGGCAAGTCGGACACGTTTAAGGACACCGTCACCGTGAGCGGAGAAGGCCACGTCAACGAGGGCGCCACGGTCACGGTTGAAAGCGGGGTCGCGGCGGGCTTCGGGTCTCTCACCATCAAGACCGGCGGCACGTACGCGGGCGACTCCGCGACGACCGTGAACCGTTCGGTGCAGATCCTCGGCGAAGGATCCACCTTCACCGCCGACTCGCTCAAGGCGGGCTACATCTATGTAACCGAGGGCGGGAGAATCACGGGCGAGGTCGCGCTCAGCACGTCGACGAAGTACGGGACCATCGGCAACATCGTCGTGAGCGGCTCCGCAAACGGCACCGACTCGACAGCACAGCGAGCATCACCGGGAAGCTCCAGGCGTCGGCGGGCGGCGACTTCTCGTCCACGGGCAAGACCTACATGACCGGCATGACAAACGTCTCGGGCGAGAGCTCGTCCATCGTCGCGGCCTCACTCTCCACCACCAACATAGAGATCACCGACTACGGTTCCCTCGGCTACATCGACGGTGTCGTAACGAACGCAAAGGCGGGTTCGCTCACCACGAGAACCGGAGGAGCGACGATCACCACGGGCGGCAAGGCCATCGTCACGACGGCCAACGTCACCGAGAACCTGCTCATGCAGAGCGGTTCGAGCCTTACGGTTCTGGGGAACGGTTCCACCGCAACGGCACCTGATGTTGGAGGAAACATCACCGTCTCGGTATCAACTGTTGACACGGTATCAGCCTATACCGACGGGAACCTCACTGTCGAGACGGGCTCGAAGTGGACCGGTGACGGGACCGTCAACGTCATGGGGGATGCCACGATACGCGGCAGCGGAACAACCTTCTACGCCGCTAAACTCTGGGCCGATTACATCAGCGTCGAAGGCGGCGCCCAGGTGGGCTCCGTCGGAAACGAGGTTGCGATCTACACCTTCAACCGTTCCGAAAAGACGACCACCGGAAGCGTCAGCGTCAAGGGCGATGACGGCAACGGCAGCGACTCGAAGCTCTATGCCTCGACGGCGAACATCAACGGGACGCTCTCCGTCACAGGCGGCGGCGACTTTTCCTCGACCGGCAATACCTGGGTGACTGGCTCGACCCTGATCTCGGGCGAAGACTCGTCCGTTGTCTCGACCGCGCTCTCCACCACGACGATCGTCATTGAGGCAGGCGCTTCGCTTGGATACGTTAACGGTGACACCGATCAGATCTCTGCGGGCACTCTCACGACAGGCTCGGGCGGCGCGATCGTCAAGGGCAGCTCGGTCGCCGTCACCATCACGAACATTGCCACCGAGCTCGCCGTGACCGAGGGCTCCTCCTTCACGGCGCTCGGGAACGCCGCCGGCACGGACGCCGTCACGACCGGCACCAACCTCCGCGTCGACGACTCTTCGATGAACGTCGCCTCGGCAAAGGTGAACGGAACCCTGACGGTTGAGAACGACGCGAACTATGCGAGCACCGGAACGACGAACGTCATGGGCACCGCGCACATCCGCGGCAGCGGCACGACCTTCACCGGTGAGGCCCTCTGGGCTGACTACGTCGACGTCTACGGCGGCGCACAGGTCGGTTCCGAGGATGACGGCGTCGAGATCGTGACCTATCTGCGCTCCGACGACGCCAACTCCGGCAATCTGCGCGTCTACAGCGGCGACGGCGAAACCGACTCCAAGGTCTACGCCACGTCGGCCACGATCGCGGGCGACCTCACCGTGACTGCCGGCGCCGACTTCGCCTCGAGCGGGGAGACGAAAGTCACGGGCAGAACCGACATCGACGGCTCGACCTCGTCGGTCGTGGCCGAGGGCGGCGTTACGACGGGCGACCTTCAGATCACGAACGGCGCCTCCCTCGGCCTCGCGGATGGTGAAACCAGCAAGGCCGGCGCACTCACGGCCACGGGCAGCGTCGCCGTTTCGAGCGACGCGACCGCGGTCGTTACGACGGCCGACATCGAGACGAAGCTCTCGGTCTCGGCGGGCGGCAGCTTCACCTCGACCAGGCTCGAGGCGGAGAGCATCGCCGTCACGGGCGCGGGCTCGAGCGTTCTCGCCACGGCAGGCGCGACGACCGGCTCCATCTCGGTAACCGGCACCGGCACGGCGGCCTTCTCTTCGCTCGCCCTCACGGACGGCGACGCGTCCGTGATCTCAAGCGGCCTCGTCTATGTGGGTGACACCACCTCGACCACGCTCGCCGAGGTCCAGGAGTCGCTCGGGTCGTCGGTCGCGGCCGTTCTGTACATCGATGACGTCGCCGAGGACTCGACCTTCTCGGCGGGCGACGGCATCACCGTGGGCGCGGCCGGGACCGCCGCTGCAGCCGGTCAGATCACCGTCGGCTCCGGCGGCACGGTGGTCGTGGGCGACGGCGCGCTCTCCGAATCCGACAATACGTACACGATCCGCGTCACCGGCGACATCGTCGCCGAGTCGGGCGGTCTCATTGATTTGACGAGCGTCGGCAAGATCGACACGGCAACGGTGATCGAAGTGGCCGAGGGCAGCCTCTCCGCCGCCGATCCCGCCTCGATCCTGACGGGCAGCACCCTCTATGCCGCCTCCGTCGCCGAGGACGGCACGATCACCTTCGGGCTCTCGAGCTCCGGCACGTCGTCGCTCACCGAGTACCTGTCCGACTCCCTCGCCTCCGCGATCAGCGCTCAGCTGAACGGCGGCGGTGCCTCGGCCTCGGACGCAACGGGCGCGGGCTGTATCGTCGGCATGCTCGAGAGCGGTTCTTCCTCCGAGGACATGGGCCGCGCGATCGAGTCGGTCGCACGCATCGGCGCGCAGTCGGGCGTCTTCCAGAGCTCGGTCGCCACGGTCGGGATCATCACGGGCATGACCGAGAGCCGTCTCGGCTTCAACACCGCCGCGGCCTCGCCCGCCGTGGTGCGGCTCAACGGCTCGTCGCAGGCCTTCTCGCTCGCTGGGGCGTTCGCCGACGCCTCGATCACGATGACGGACACGCAGGCCCCGGCTCCGGCCGCAGGCGCCTTCGCGGATGATTCGACCGTCGCCTGGGTGTCGCACGTCTATTCGAAGACGAAGAGCGACGGCTTCGGCGCGGGTCACTTCTCGACCGGCGTGGATGCGCAGTTCTATGGCGTCGCTCTGGGCGTCGACTAGGCCGCGGGCGAGAGCTCGAGGCTCGGCATCGCCTTGAACCTCGGCACGGGCGACGTGGACTCCGAGGGCAGCCTCGACAAGACCAGCACGGACTACAGCTACTACGGCGTGACGGGCTACTTCGGCCGTCTCGCGGGTCAGTGGGCCATCGTCGGCGACGTTTCCTTCGGCTATGTCGACGGCGACGTCGAGCAGAGCAACACCGCCGGCCGCTTCACGGCGGACGCGAAGTCGAGGATCTTCTCGGCCGGAGCGAAGGCGAAGTACACGTTCGAGACCGACTGCATCGACATCGCTCCCTACTTCGGCGCGCGCTTCAACCTCGTCAAGATCCACGGCACGGATGCCTCCTCGGCCGGCGTCGCCATGCTGCATTCCGACTCCGTCACCAAGGCTTATGCCGAAGTGCCGATCGGCGTGCAGTTCTCGAAGGCTCTGAAGGCTGCGGACGGCACCGTCGTGAAACCGGTGCTTGATCTCTCGGTGATTCCGGTGCTCGGCGACGAGCATCTCGACACGACGGTGAAGTTCAGCGGTGTCACGAATGCCGCGACGGTCTCCACCGAGGTCCTCGACCGCTGGAACTACTCCGCGAAGCTCGGGGTGACCGCCGAGAAGGACCGCTTCGGCATGGGTCTGGGGCTCTCCTACACCGGCAGCGAGAACGCGGATAACTACGCCGTCACGGCCAACTTCCGCTATAAGTTCTGACACCTTCTCTCATCCGGGCCGGCGACCTCCCACGCAGGCTCCGGAGGGGCAATCCCGGGGCGGTGCCGCTGAGGCGCCGCCCTTTCTGCAGTGAAAAAA
>NZ_JAUNSF010000023.1:23732-28918 GCF_030539355.1 Sutterella sp. | reverse complement strand
GGCGAGCAGAGCACGATCAGTTCGCTCTCGAGGAAGTGCGGATTGAGCTCGAACATGTCGTCTCTGTACACGCACGGCGCCGAGCCGAGCCCGCAGCGGTCGCACCCCGAGCAGGCTGTGACGCGCTTGAACGCGGCGTCAAAGCGGTAGACGTCGACGCCCTGGTCCTTCATGCCGCGAATGAACTCGTCGGCGAGCAGGAACGACGTGCCGCGGCGGTGGGGACTGCCCGTGACGAGGGTCACCTTGCCGCGCGTCGGCGACGCCGCGGCGATGCCCGGGAGCCCCGAGGCCAGCGCCCCGGCGGCGGCCGCGGCACCGGTGCCGAGCACCTCGCGGCGGGTGAGGTTCGTTTCAAGCGACTTCGTGAAATGCAGGATCTCGGTCATGGCGGGGTCTCCTTCTTGTTGTCCGACTTCTCGCCGGATTTCTTTCCGAGGGGTCTCCGGGGAAGGCGGGGATTTCTGAATTTTCTCTTCAGATGCGCACGAGCCGGTAGGCGCGGCTGCCGGCGCCGCAGCGCTCGAGGTCCTCGAGCTGCAGGTAGCCCGAGTCGATCTTCTCGCGCGTGGTGAGCTTCCTCGCCGCGTCGGGCGGGAGCCCCCAGATCAGATCGCAGGCGGCCTGGTCACAGGCGACGGGGTCGAGCGAGGCGAGGATGCCGAGGTCGCCGCCCTTCGGGGTGACGCCGCCGTACGGGTCGGCCTTGAGGCCCGTGATGATGCTCATGCCCACCATCTTCGTGCCCATCGCGGCCCGGATGCCCTTCGTCGCGTCGGCGAGCCTCGAGAAGAACCCTTCCGTGCGCTCGTAGCCCTTCCCGTGCACGCGGGCCTTGCCGTCGGGCGAGGCGAGTCCGATGCCGATGTTCTTCACGACGCCCGTGTAGCCCGCGAAGCTCGGGATCTTGAAGTTCGTGAGCACGACGATGCCGCCGTAGTCATGAAGGAGCGCCGCGGGGACCTCGATCTCGGTCAATTCATTGCCGCCCTCGACGGGAATCGTCTCGTAGCGGTCGTCGCGGTCGAGCACGTCCACCGGGGCGAAGTCCACGCCCTGACGGCGGATCTCCTCGATGTGCGAGGCGGTCCAGCGGCGCGCGCCGCCGAAGTCGCTCGCCCAGTTGCACTCGACGAAGTCGCTCCCGGGGATGTGCTCCTGGAGCGCGCGGAAAAGCGGCAGGTTCACGCGGGCTTCGCCGCCGTGGATCTTGATGCCGATGCGGCCCGAGAGGCCGGCCGAGACGCGCTCGTAGGCCTCGATGAGCTTCTCCGCCGAGACGACGGGGCTGTAGTAGACCTCGGGGGGCTCCGCGGCTGCGGCGGACGCCCGTCCGGCGAGTCCGAGCAAGCCCGCGGCGGCGCCCGCCGCAGTGAGGCGTCGACGAGTGATGGGGAAACCAAGGAGTTCGGTGCGGTCCGGGCTTTTCTTCACATCATTCGTCATGTCTGCCTCTCAAAATGCAAGCGGAATTTCAGTTTCTGGAGTTCCGCCCGTGCGGTGCCCGAGGCACCGCCGGGACGGATTCATCAGGGAACGGTGAGAACCTTCTCCTCGGCGAGGCGCTTCGCGCGCTCCCCGAGGATGCGCTTCACCTCGACGGCGGCTGCCTCGCCGAGCGCCCTGTGCTCGGCTTCGGACAAGTGCACCTCGTCGGGCGAGCTCGCCACGGGGACGATCTTCGCGCCCTCCATGAAGTGGCCGCCCAGGGCCTCGACGATCGGCTTCGCGATGCCGGGAAGGGCCTTCGAGAGCTTCTCGCCCTCGGGGAAGCCCTGCTGCCAGATGCTCTTCTCGAACTTGAGCACCGGCGGCGTGATCACGAGCACGTCAGGGACGGGATAGTCGGTGCGGTCCTGCCACTTGCCGCCGCGGACGATCTCCGTCAGGCGCCCGAGACCGAGCGCGATCTCGCCCGCGGTGCGGTCGGCGAGCTTGTGCATGTCGTTCGTTCCGAGCATGATCACGACGAGGTCGAGCGGCAGGTGGCTCGAGAGCGCCGCGGGCAGATACGCCGCGCCGTTCATCGAGACGCCGTGGATGCGGCCCGTGCCGTAGCCGAGCGGCATCTCGACCTCGGTCGTGCGGCCCGAGAGCCCCTCGACGATCACCTCGGCGTCGCCGAGGCTCTTCTTCATCTGGGCGGGCCAGGCGAGGTCCGGATCGAGGCGCGAGATCTTCTCGCCCGTGATCCAGCCGAAGGTGTTCGAGTCGCCGTAGACCATGATGCGTTCGCCGGCGGCGAGCGCCATCGCGGGAATCGCAAGCAGTGCGGCGAGCGTGAGCAGTTTAGGCATAGTCTTCGTTCCTCCTGATTTGCATAGTACAGTCGGGGCGGGTATCCTCATTCGTACTTTTCAATCAGAGAATTGCATTTTTCAGTCAGATGACCGTCAACACTGAAATCTCCGCCCCGGGAACGGATGCTACGCTTCCCGCGCTCTCCCGTGCTGCCGGGGCACTCATGAGAAGACTTCCCTTCCCGACGGTGCTCGCGACCGACATTCCCGGCGTGAGCTTCTACCGGCGCGAGTCGGTGAACGCCGAGGGGATCTACATCACCCGGCCCTGCGTGAGCTTTCTCGTGCAGGGCGCTAAGCAGACCTTCGCCGGGGGCCTGACCGCCACCTACCGCGAGGGGAGCTTCCTCATCTGCGCGAGCACGATGCCCGGGCGCTGCTCGGTGATCACGCCGAGCAAGGAGCGCCCCTTCCTCTCGATCGCGATGCCGCTTGACCTCACGGAGCTCGCCCGGATCTTCTCTGAAATCGCCGGGGAACCCGCGGCCCATGCCGCGAACCGCTCAGTGCTCACGCCCCCGGCGCTCGTCACGGGCCGGCAGACCCCGGAGATGGCCGGCGCGGTGCTTCGTCTCATCGAGGCCGCGGCCGAGCCGCTCCGCGCAAAGTACATCGGTCCGCTCATCGTGAAGGAGCTTCACTTCCTCCTCGCACTCTCGCCCGAGGGCGCGGCGCTCAGGCCGCTCTGCACCGCGCGCACGGCCGCCAACCGCATCGCGCTTGTCGTCAAGGAGATGGAGGCCGACATCGCCCGCGACATCTCACCCGAGGAGATCGCCCGCTCGATCGGCATGTCGTCCGCAGTCTTCCACCGCCGGTTCCGCGAGACCACGGGGCTCTCGCCCGTGCAGTTCCAGAAGCGCCTCAGGCTCTTCCGTGCGCAGGAGCTGATGGTGACCGAGGGACGGCGCGTCTCCGAGGCCGCAGCCGCCGTGGGCTACCGCAGCGCCTCGCAGTTCACGCGCGAGTACGCGCGGGAATTCGGCGCGACGCCGCGCCAGGACGCGGAGGAACGCCGCCGCCAGCTCGCCTCGGGAGGCTCGGCCGAGGACTCGATCTAAGCCCTCGGGCGGCGGCGCGCCGCTTCAGGCGCGCTGCTTTCCGGCGGTGATGAGGAGGAATGCCGCCGCGCAGACGAGGTACACGACGCCCACCGTCACCGCCGCCATCGGCGCGCTCATGTACACCAGAAGGGCGCCGAGCACGATGGGCCCGAAGGTCTTGCCCACGCGTTGCGAGACCTCGTAGAGACTCATCATGCGGTCGATGCCCACGCGCCGGACGACATCGAGACTCACGAGGTACGAACTGAAGCAGCTGATGCAGGCGGCCATGCCGAGACCCTGCACCACCGCGCCGAGCGAGAAGCCGATCAAGGGCGTCGAGACGCACGAGATGATCGCGCCCGAGGCGGTGATCACGGCGGCGACGACGATCGCGGTGCGCTTGCCCGGCAGTTTCCCGAGCATCGTGCCCATCCAGGTGCCGAGGAAGATGAGCGGCAGCGACCGCAGCATGTAGACGCGGCCGATGTCGGACTGCAGGCAGTCCGCTTGGGCGAGGTATACCGGCGCGAGGTAGGTGCAGCAGCCGATCAGGATGATCTGGTACGGGATCACGAGAAGCACGAAGAACGCGAGGAGCCGCCGGTCGCAGAGATTGCGAAGCAGCTCCCCGAGGCGCATCGGCACGGGCTGACGCGAGGGGTCGTCGAGCGAGACGTTCCTGCCGGGCAGGAAGAACACGGGCAGCGCGACGCTCAAAAGCATCACGGCCGCCTCGAGAAGGAAGACCGGCGTGAAGCCGATGCGCTCTGCGAGGAGGGCGCCAAGCGCGCAGCCGGTGAGCGACCCCGAGCAGATGCCGGCCTCGACGTCGACCAAGAGCTTCTTTCTCACCGCGCAGGCCTGCGCCGTGATGAGGCAGAGGCCCCAGCCGAGGCCCACCACGAGACGGGCGGCGATGAACATCCACGGCAGATCGGTGAAGAAGCAAAGCAGGCTGCCCGCGCCCGATACGGCGAGACCCACGGTCATGAGGAGCCGGGCGCCGGCGCGCCTGAGCCACCCGCCCCCGAAGAAGACCGAGATGCCGATGCCGGCCATGATCGCCGAGACCGCGAGCGCCATCATGACGGTGCGCGACGGCGAGTCCGGGGGGAGCAGTTCCGCCATCCGGAGCGGCTGGAAGGAGACCGAGAGATCGGTGCCGATCACGCCGAAGAAGCAGAGGGGCCGCAGGAGCCCCATCGACTCGACGGTGAATCCCCGCCCCTCCTTCGGCAGCGCCCGCCAGGCCGAGAAACGCGTGAGCAGATAGAAGAGCTCCACCATGAAGATGAACGAGATGGCTCCCACGGTGAGAAGGTCGAGCGCCGAGAGGCGGAGCGCCTCGAGCCAGGGCGCGCGCAGCAGCGTCACCCGGAGCGACGGCGCGGCCTCGACGGACAAGGCGTCCTCGGAGAGCGCGCTCGGGAGCGCAAAGACCCTCGGCTCCCCGAGAAGCTCGGTTCCCTCGGGAACGCTTGCGGCGATTCTGCCGCCGTCAGGGGCGACGATCTCGAAGGCCGCGAGGTTGCCCTCGGCCTCGGCCGCACGCTTCAGATACGCGTCGATGCGGTCGGTGCTCTCGATCGAGATGCCCACGGTGACGAGCCGCGCGAGCGAGTCGGTGAGGACCTCACCCGTGCGGAAGGCATCCTCACGCGCGCGCTGCGTGTATCCGGAGGAAACCGTGTGGAGCGCCGCAGCGGCGTTGGCGAGCATCACGACGAGGAAGAGCACCATGCAGGCGATCTGCGAACCGCGCGAGAGATCGGCGACCCGCTCCCTGCGACGGCCGCGCTCGAAGTGACTGATGAGGCCGCCGAGGATGATGACACCGGCG
>NZ_JAUNSF010000023.1:0-23632 GCF_030539355.1 Sutterella sp. | reverse complement strand
CAATGGGAGCGCGGTCGATGCGCGCGGCGACCCAGCCCGCGGCGCGGCCGTCCGCGCCCGGGACGGACACCATCAGCGTGCGGCCGGCGTCATCCTCGCGGAGCACCTCCTCGGAGCCGTTCCTCTTCACCGTTCTGCTGCCCCAGGCGTACTCGGGGAAGCCCTCGCGGGCAAGCAGCACCTGACCGTGCGCGCCCAGAACGGCGAGCGGTATCTTCGCGCGGTCCGCAGTGCGGTCCATGAGCCGCTCGAGTCCCGAATAGGTCTCGAGGCGCTTGCCGTACCGGACGCCGAGCGCAATGTCCGCTCGCAGCGTCTCCACGGCCACGCGCGCCGATGCCTCGCGGTTCGTCCATAGATTCCTGTCGAGCGACGTGACGAGCATCGCGTCGTAGACGAGGAGGCTGACGGCGAGAACGGCGAGCCAGCCGAAGAGCGCGAGGGCGTTGTCCTTCACTGCCCGGGCGGCGTGTCTGAGGGAACTCCAGGTAGCCATGCTTGGGGTTTGAGGCTGAGATGACGGGAAGACGGGTGCGGACGACTGCGGACGGGCCGCAAGAATAGCGCCGAGGAATTGCTCTGTGGCCCGCGGAGACGACGCGGGGCAGCGCAAAGACACGCGCTGACTGCGGCTTTACGTTTTTCCCGGGCTCCCTCGGCCGGACCTTTGCGGCCGGACGGGACCCGGGGACTGTCGACGGTCAGCGGTGATAGACGGGAAAGCGCGCCGTGAGGGCGTCCACGTCATTGCGAACGCGCTCGATCACGGCCTCGTCGTCCGGGTGCTCGAGGAGGTCCACGACGAAGTCGGCCGTCATGCGGCACTCCTCCTCGCGAAAGCCCCGGGTCGTGACCGCCGGCGTGCCGAAGCGCAGCCCCGATCCGATCGAGGGCTTCTCCGGATCGTTGTGGATGGCGTTCTTGTTGGCCGTGATGTGCGCACGGCTCAGGAGCGTCTCCGCGGCCTTGCCCGTCATGCCCTTCGAGCGGCAGTCAAGCAGCATCATGTGGCTCTCGGTGCCGCCCGAGACGATGCGCACGCCGCGCTTCTGGAGCTGGTCGCACATCGCGGCGGCGTTCCTCGCCACCTGCTCACCGTAGGCCTTGAACTCGGGCCTGAGGGCCTCGCCCAAGGCCACGGCCTTCGCGCACATGACATGCACGAGCGGAGCGCCCTGGATGCCCGGGAACATGCCCGAGTTCATCTTCTTCTCGAGCTCGGGCCTCGCGAAGATGAGGCCGCCGCGCGGGCCGCGCAGGCTCTTGTGCGTGGTCGTCGTGACGATGTCGGCGTGGCCGAACGGGGTCGGATAGACGCCCGCGGCGATCAAGCCCGCGTAGTGGGCCATGTCGACCATGAGGAGCGCCCCCACGGAGTGCGCGATGTCGGCGAAGCGCTTGAAGTCCATCCTGAGCGAATACGCGGAGGCACCGGCGATGATGAGCTTCGGCCTGTGTTCGCGGGCGAGGCGCTCGACCTCGTCGTAGTCGATCGTCTCGTCGTCCTTGAGGCCGTAGGGAATCGGGTTGAAGAAGCGGCCCGAGAAGTTGATCTTCATGCCGTGTGAGAGGTGACCGCCGTCGGCGAGGCTCATGCCGAGGTAGCTGTCGCCGTTCTCGAGGAAGCCCATCATGACGGCCTGGTTGGCCTGGGCGCCGGAGTGCGGCTGCACGTTGACGGCCATCTCTACGCCGGCGGGCTCGCAGAAGACCTGCTGCGCGCGGCGAATCGCAATTCTCTCGATCTCGTCGATGTAGTCGCACCCGCCGTAGTAGCGGCGGCCCGGAAGACCCTCGGTGAGCTTGTTCGTCAGCTGGCTGCCCTGGGCGTTCATCACCGCGGCCGAGACGTAGTTCTCGCTCGCGATGAGCTCGATGTGCCGCTCCTGGCGCTCCATCTCCTGTTCGACGAAGTGCCAGATCTCGGGGTCGGTGACTGAACATGTCTGACTGTACTCAATCATTGATTTTCCTTGGTTGACAGCGCCATCAAGAATTCCAACAGGGAGGGAAATATGCGCTTCTGTTCCAGTCCTGAACAGCAGTGCCCTGTTTTCCTTTCCGCTCCGGCGGCAGTCGTCGAAGAGAAATGAGCGCAGTATGAAATTTACTCTGCCCGCGGGTTTCCCGACCGCAGGCAAATACCGTTTCCACGTGATCCGCTCTTTTTGCGCAGAGTTTTTCGATCCATCAAATTACATGATGATTTTTCTATGATTTCAGGAACTGTTTCGTCAGCTGAAGTAATGCAGTCATTTCTCACCAAACCAGTGCCGATCATTATCTGTCGTATACAGACGCACCAGTAAGTTAAACTGTGGAATGGTTCGATCTATTCTGGCGCTTCGCGTGCAGGGAACATCGATGATCCGGCAGTAATTCCGTGAGTGAGCAAGGGGGCTCTCCGTGTCCCGGTCCCCTGCGGTCAAACCCGATCGCCCCTGGTGCGCGGATAACGCAAAAGAAGTGCTCGCCGCCCTCTCGGTTTGCGGTACTCTTTGCAACCTGAGAAAAGCGCCCGGCGCACCGTTCCGGGGCATGGGGCGCGCATCCGATGAAACACCAGGCCGGAGGGAGTTCCCGAAGGAGATTTTTTTCTTCAGCATCAAAGGATTAGAGGAGCTGATGAACTACGATTTTGACCGAGTCATTGACCGATCCGGCACCGATACCGCCAAGTGGTCGGCCTACCCGAAGGACGTGCTCCCGCTCTGGGTTGCCGACAGTGACTTCGAGACGCCCGCTCCCGTGGTGGAGGCCGTGCGCCGCATCGCCGAGGTGGGCGTCTACGGCTACCCCAACGCTCACGCCGGCATCGTCGAGCGCGCGACCGTTGATTGGTGCGCCCGTCAGTACGGTTTTGAACTCACCCCGAACGAGGTGCAGTACTGCCCCTCGATGAGCTTCGGCCTCGCGGTCGCGATCCGCGCCTTCACGAAGCCGGGCGGCAAGGTGCTCATGCAGGTGCCGATCTACCCGCCCTTCACGCAGCTCACCAAGGCCAACGGCCGCATCGCCTCGATGAACCCGCTGAAGCTCGTCAACGGCCGGTACGAAATCGATTTCGCGGACTTTGAGAAGCGCGCCTCCGACCCGGAGTGCTCGCTCTTCCTGCTCTGCAGCCCCCACAATCCGACGGGCCGTGTGTTCTCGCGCGAGGAGCTCGAGCGCATGGTCTCGATCTGCTGCCGCCACAACGTGGTGATCCTCTCCGACGAGGTTCACTCGGGCTTTGTCTTCTCCGGCACCCACACGACGCTCCCCACCCTCTCCGAGGCGGCCGAGAGCATCACGGTCCTGGGCACGAGCCCCTCGAAGACCTTCAACACCGCGGGCCTGCGCGCCGCGGTGATGATGAGCAAGAACCCGGCCCTCAATGCCCGCGTCCGCGCCGAGCTCGAGGCGAGCCAGCCCGACCGCTGCTGCTTCGCGCAGGTCGCGCTCGCGACGGCCTGGACCGAGTGCGACGACTACGGCGAGCAGGTCCGCAAGTACGTCCGCGCGAACCTCGAGTACGCGGTCGACTTCATCCGCACCCGCATCCCGGCGATCTCTGCCTACATGCCCGAGGCCACGTACCTGATGTGGCTTGACTGCTCGAAGCTCGGCTTCAAGACGCAGGCCGAGCTCACGCGCTTCTTCCTCGAGGAGGCGAAGGTCGCCTTCAACCCGGGCGAGAGCTTCGGCCCCGGCGGCAAGGGCCACATGCGCATGAACCTCGCCTGTCCGCGCTCGATCGTCACCGAGGCGCTCGAGCGCGTCGAGCGCGCCGTCAACGCCCTCCAGGGCCGCTGATCACCGCTTTCTGACCTGATCAGCCTGACGCCGGTCTTTCCGAGAAGGAGGGCCGGCGTCGTTCATTTCGGAATTCTGAAAAGAAACCGGGCCGGTGCATCTACGGATATGCACCGGGCCCGAAACTCTCAGTCAAATTCTCAGAATCTCTTTACGGCCTCCTCTTAGAACGTATAGGAGTAGCTCAGCCACAGGTTGCGGCCGTCGATCCAATCACGGTAGAGCAGATCGCCGTCCGCGTTGAACTCAAGACCTTCATCGAAGATGTTGTTGAGCGCGACCGCAAAGTGGTGCTGCTTCATGAACGTGTAGTTCACACCGAGGTCAACCGTGGTGTAGTTCTTGTACTTTGACACCGAGGTGTATCCGGTCTGAAGTTCCTCGTCGCGGCTATCGAGCTTCGTGACAGACTTGATGTAGGCGTTCCAATCGTTGTGGTCCCAGTCAATGCGCGCGGTGATCGAATGACGCGGCATGGCGTTCGGACGGAGACCGTCACTTTCACCGCCCTTGATCTCAGCATGCGTATAGGTCCAGCCGAGCTTGCCGGAGAAGCCGTAGAACTTTGCGGTGTTCACGAGAAGCTCGACGCCCTTGGCCTCGACCTCGCCGTTGTTGATGTCCATCGCATCGTACGTCTGATTCCTGCCGCTGCCGGCGTAATTGATGTAGACCTTGTCAAGCTGGTTCCTGAAATCCGTATAGAAAACACTCGCTGTGACCGAGGCAGCCTGAGCAATGTGGAAGGTCGTCGAAAGCTCGTAGTTCCAGCTTTCCTCAGGCTTCAGATCCGGATTGCCATAGGTGTGTTGAGGATTGCGCCCTGACTGGAAGCTGTAAACGCCATTCGTGAGCTGCTGAATTTGCGGAACGCGGTAGCCGTTCGCAACGCCGCCCTTCACGCTGAAGCCCTCAGAAGGCTTCCACACAAGGTATGCACGAGGAGCAACATGCCAGTCGAAAACATCTGACCAGTGCAGGCGAGCACCGACCGTGGCGATCCACTCCTCATTGATAAAGTACTCGGCCTCGCCGAAGGCAGCAATCTGCGTGTGATCAAGCTTCTTGCCGTAGGTTTCGGCATTCTCGTTGTAGAAGCTCTTGAAGGTCGCGTAGTCGAAATCCAGGCCAGTCTGCAGAATCGCATCGCCGTAGTCACCGAACTTGAGCGGGGTCTTCAGCTTCGTCGCAGCGACGTAATGACGCGACTCCATGATCGGATCATTGAAGGAACTGTGACGATCCTGATTAGCACTGGAGGCATAGCCAGCAGGAACATCATTTACTGCAGGGCCGGTTTTCAGACGGGTCATGTTCAGACCCTGGATCTGGAAGTAGCTCGACAGTTCGCCGATGTCATAACGGCCTTCATGGCCGATCACCGCCGCATACTTGTCAAACCAACGGGAGGCCTGATACCCCTCGCGGCTAGTGGACATGGTGCCGCCCTTGAAGTGCGTGTAGTCAAGATCAAGGTAAACGTCGTTGTTCGTGTTGGGCGAGACCGTCAGGCGGCCGCCGATATTGCCGGAGTAACCCGCGCCAGTAGCATGCGATGCGTAACTGCCGTCAGGAGCGCGGAGATTCGAGGCATGGCGGTTCATGTAACGAGCACGCAGCATGAGCGAGGCGGTGTCCTCAACGAGCGGAATGCCGAGATAGGCGCCCGCGCCCCAGCGGTTGCCCCAGTCAATGTCGTCGAACTGCGTGCGCTCGATCGAAAGCGTGCCCGTGAACTTGTCCACGTGCTTCTTCATGATGATGTTGACCGCGCCGCCGATGCCGTCCGAGCCGTAGATCGTAGAAGCCGGGCCACGAACAACTTCGATTCTGTCAATCGCACCGGGAGGCGGCATGAAGATGCCGCCGGCCTCGAAGCCGTTGAGGCTGTTCATCGCACCATCCGCATTCTGGCGTCGGCCGTCAACCATCAGCAGCGTGTAGTTCGAGTCGAAGCCGCGGATGTAGATCTGGGACGTGCCCATCTTGGTCGAGGTGATGTCAACGCCCGGGACGTCGCTCACGGCGGTGGCGATGTCGGTAATCGGCTTCGTCATCAGTTCTTTCGAGGTGATGACGGTGACGGAGGCCGGGGCCTCGCGGGTGTCCTGCTCGTAGCCAGTGGCCGAGACGACGGTCGTGTCAAGCGTCGTATAGCCGTCATCCGCAGCGAACGCGGTCGCCACGGCGAGAGAGAGCGGGAGGAGAACCAGTGCTTTCTTCTGCTGCATGTTGATCTGGGAAAATTGGGATGGAAATCTGCCCGGGACTCGCTCGATTTCGGCTGTCCGCCGGGGTTCAGTTCTTCGATGGGCTCCCGCCCGGTTCTTCGGGTACGGACCGGGTCGGGAACACGCCCTGAATGGTGAGAAATGTTAGTGAAGCGAAATGCAAACGCTTCTCATGCAGTAAAGCATTACGCTGTTCTTTACATTGCTCTCCACAACCCGCAGTTCCGCATGAGCGCGCGGAATTTCACCTTTTCAGCCCTCCCTTAGGCCGGATCTGACATTTACTTCGTCAAACCAAAAATTTCCATGTCAATCAACACCATTCCTTTTACCCGTAAAGTGTTGGTAAAGTGCTACCCGAGCAGTGTAACAAGATGTAACTAGCTTGTGCGAGAGGGGAAGGCGGGACTCCGGTTACCACAATTAGCCGGCTAACCAGCGAATTGCTCCGGATATACTTCCCTTTCCTTCCTTCTGCAGCAGCCGTTTTATCAATCATATACAGACAGATTTGATTCACGCATCCTTTAGCAACGTTGAATCAATAACAACAAATTAATTTAAAAATTAACTGAAAATATTTCATACCCGAGCATTCAACGAAGCTGAGTGCCGTCTCTCTGCCGTGACAACAGGCTTCGCATCGCCCCTCCCTGACATCCCCGTACCCGGATATTTACAGCGTTTACAGTACATTGACACTATCTCCGGAACCGTGTGACCGATTATGTCGGGCTCAGTCCGCATAATCACGTCCTGAAATCCTGACTCAAAAGCCTGGCGTTCCTCCGGCAATGAGACGGAAGGTCCTTCTGCCACCGAATCATGCCGGCGCCGCCGCCCCGATCAGAGTTATCCACAAAACCTGTGGACAACGCAAACCCAGCCTCCCCGAATCCCCTCTGCCGCAGGGGTTTCTGGCCGATCGGCGGATTTTTCAGCCATGTGCGCAACTGCCTGACGATATCCACAGCACCCTCATTTCTCTGTAAAGCGATCTTTACAGAGACCCCCTCGGGAGCGCCTCCGTCCCCGGGAGGAACATCCCGAGGAGACGGAGACAGGGGCTTCCTGCGTCTTGAGAAAGATTCTCAGTCCATCGCCTTTCCACCGCCGTGAGGTGCCTCCCGCAAATTCCGGGCGGAAAAAATGCCGGCGCACGGAGAAAGGCGTCGGCATCGTCGGAGGGTTTTCCTCGCGGGCGGATCACGCCGCCCGCGGGAGGGTCATCGGACCGGGTGATCAGTCCACCCACTCGGCCTGGTAGAACTCGAAGCCCGTGTCGGCGAGCGGATGGAAGTTCTTCAGGTGCTTGCTCGCGGCGGCGGTGTTGTCCTCGTAGACGAGGAAGGCGGCGGGCACCTCCTCCCAGATGTACTTCTGCGCCTCGCGGTAGTAGTTGTTGCGCGTCTTCTCGTCCACTTCGGCGATGGCCTTGTCGAGGAGCTCGTCAACCTTCTTGTTGGTGTAGTAGCCCTCGTTCGAGAGCTTCGGCGGCATCTCGCGGGAGTCGAAGAGCGGACGCAGACCCCAGTCCGGGTCGACCGTGGAGTTCGACCAGCCGATGTAGTAGAGGCGGTTCGGGGACTCGGAGGGAACCTTGTTCGACTCGATGAGCGAGACGCGCTGGCCGGCCTCGAGCACGCGCGTCTCGGTCTTGATGCCGACCTGCGCGAGCTGCTGCGCGATGAACTGGATCGCCTTGCTCGCCGTGGAGTTGTTGTAGCCCGACCAGAGCTTGGTCGTGAAGCCGTTGGGATAGCCCGCCTCTGCAAGGAGCTCGCGGGCCTTCTTCGGGTTGTAGGCGGGCACGCCGAAGGAGGCGGCGCCCGGTATCTGCGGCGGGATCACGCCGGTCGCGGGCTGGGCGAACCCGGAGTAGGCGACCTTGCAGAGCGCCTCGCGGTTGATCGCGAGGTTGATCGCCTGACGGACGCGGACGTCGTCGAAGGGCTTGTGGATCGAGTTGATCGAGAGGTAGCGCATCATGATCGAGGGCACGATGATGATGTTCACGTTCTCGTCCTTCTGCATGTCCTTGACCTGCTCGACGGGCATCGGGTGAATGAAGGCCGCCTCGCCCGTGCGGACCATCGCGGCGCGGGTGGCGTTTTCAGCCACGGGGAGCCAGGTGATGGAGTCGAGCTTGGGCAGCCCCTTCACGCGGTAGTTCGGGTTCTTCACCGCCACGAGCTTCTCGCTCGGGTTGTACTCGCCCATCGTGTAGGGGCCGGTGCCGCAGGGGTTGAAGGCGATGCCGCGGCCGTCGTACTTCTTGAGCGTGCTCGGGCAGATCATCGCGGCCGTGCCGTTCGAGAGACGCTGGATGAAGGAGGACATCGGGGTCTTCAGCGTGAAGCGCACGGTGTAGCGGTCCACGACCTCGACGCGGTCGATGAAGCGGTAGAGGGTGTAGCGCGAGAGGTGGTTGTCGGGGTTGAGCACGCGGTCGAAGTTCATCTTCACCGCCTCGGCCTCGAACTCCGTGCCGTCATGGAACTTCACGCCCTGGCGGAGCTTGAAGGTGTAGGTGAGGCCGTCGGCGGAAACCTCGTAGCCCGTGGCGAGCTGGGGCTGGGGCTTCAGGTCCTTGTCAAAGGCATAGAGGCCCTCGTAGAAGGACTTCACCGCGTTGCGCGAGAGGCTGTCGGTCGCCTGATAGGGATCGAGCGTCGTGAAGGAGGAGCCGACGGCGACGGTGATGCCGCGGGCGGCGGCGGGCGCGGCGGCGGCGGCGAGCGTGAGGCCGAGGGCGGCCGTGAGGAGCGTGACGGAGAATCGCATGGTGCTTCTTTATATATGTGCAGAGATCAGTGTGCGTCGGTGACTTCATGCCGTCGGGAGACTGGGGCCGGGACCGTCCGAGGGATCCGGCGGGGGCATTCCGTCCTGGGGCGGGGAAAGCATATAGGCGGCGCCCCGTCCCGCCAATCGGTTGTTCTGACTAGGATCGGCGGTGCTGCCGCAAAGAACTGCCGATTGAGTTCATGCCGCCGGTCAGAATGAAAAAACGGGAAGCTCCCCGCGGGCGTCGGATGCCCGGAAGGAACTTCCCGTTCGGCAAGTGTCAGAGCCGCTCTGCGGTCAGACGCTTATTCGAACCACTTGGCCTCGATGCGGGAGAGCTCGCCGCGGATCTCCATCAGGTGCCAGAGGTAGCCCATCGTGCGGGTGAAGTCGGCGTCGTCGGTCGGCATGAGGAAGCCCATCTCGTTGACCGGCGTGAGCGGGTGGTCGATGAAGGCGGCCGCAAGGCGGCTGTCCTTCTTCGCGTAGAGCTTCGCCTCGGCCGTCTCGGTGATCATCACGTCGCCCTTGCCCTCGGCGATGAGGCCCGGGATCTCGTAGTTCTTCTCGTGGGTCGAGACCTGGGCCTTCGTGAGGTTCTTGAGGACGAACTGCTCGTTCGTGCCGCCCGGGTTCTTGATCACGCGCACCGAGGGCTGGTTGAGGTCGTCAACGCTCTTGTACTTGGCGAGCTCGGACTTGCGCACGAGCGCGACCTTGCCGAAGGGCGCGTAGCCGGGGAGGAACTGCCCCCACGTCGTGCGGGCGAGCGTCTGCGTGATGCCGCCCACGGCGATGTCGAAGCGGTTGCCCTTGACGCCGGCCTCGATCTCCTTCCACGGGGTCTTGACGTACTCGACCTTCCAGCCGGCCGCGGCCGCCATCGCCTCAATGAGCTCCGCGTCATGGCCCTGGATCTTGCCGGCCTCGTCCATCGAGAACGGACGGTAGTCAGCCGGCGTACCCACGCGGATCACGCCCGACTTCTGGATGGCGTCGAGGCGGTCGCCGGCGAACGAGACGGCGGCGACGGAGGCCAGGGCGCAGACCACGGCGGTGCGAATAAGATTCATTTGCAATTACTCCCTTAGGGTTAGTTCTGAGAACGGATAGTGTGGAAGCTCTACCCGTCATCTCAGCATGCCAAATAAGTGCCCTCCGCGCATCCCCGTCGGGGAGAAAAACGCATCGGATTTCTCTAAAAACAAAGGAATCGGGGATTTCACCCTCAGTGTTTACCCTAATGCCCCGGGGTATTTGTAAGCTCCCGCAGCCCGATCCCGCCCCCGTCAAGTGCGGGGATATTAGGGGTTGCTCTCAACTCATTTTTAGGTAGATAATTCGGACAGCAGTAAGGGCGCGGTCTCGTCCCGGAGACTCATGCGCCCTAAACCTCTGCGGCAGACCGGGGGACCCACCCCTGGCTCAGACCCTGAAAAAGAGAAAAGAGATAGCAAAACCATGGCACAAGCTCCCGCATTCAAATATGCACCCATGTTCCAGCTCGGTGAGGACGACACCGAGTACTACCTTCTGACCAAGGAAGGCGTGTCCGTGAGCGAGTTCGAGGGGCACCCGATCCTCAAGGTCGCGCCGGAGGCTCTTACCGCTCTTGCCAACCGCGCGTTCACCGACGTGAACTTCATGCTCCGCCGCTCGCACAACGAGCAGGTCGCCAAGATCCTGAGCGACCCGGAAGCCTCTGAGAACGACAAGTACGTCGCCCTCACGTTCCTCCGCAACGGTGAGACCGCCGCCAAGGGCGTCCTCCCGTACTGCCAGGACACCGGCACGGCCATCATTCACGGCGTCAAGGGCCAGCAGGTCTGGACGGGCTTCGAGGATGAGGAGGCCCTCAGCAAGGGCGTCTACAAGACCTACACCGAGAACGCCCTGCGCTATTCGCAGAACGCTCCGCTCAACATGTACGACGAGGTCAACACGAAGTGCAACCTCCCGGCCCAGATCGACATCGAGGCCGCCGAGGGCATGGAGTACAAGTTCCTCTGCGTCGTCAAGGGCGGCGGCTCGGCCAACAAGTCCTACCTCTATCAGGAGACCAAGGCCGTCCTCAATCCCGCCAAGCTCGTGCCGTACCTCATCGAGAAGATGAAGACCCTCGGCACGGCCGCCTGCCCGCCGTACCACATCGCCTTCGTCATCGGCGGCACCTCCGCCGAGCGCACGATGCTCACGGTGAAGCTCGCCTCCTGCAAGTACTACGACAACCTGCCGACCACCGGCGATGAGACCGGCCGCGCCTTCCGCGACGTCGAGCTCGAGAAGCAGCTCCTCCAGGAAGCCTGGTCGATCGGCCTCGGCGCCCAGTTCGGCGGCAAGTACATGGCCCACGACATCCGCGTGATCCGTCTGCCGCGTCACGGCGCCTCCTGCCCGATCGGCATGGGCGTCTCCTGCTCGGCCGACCGCAACATCAAGGCCAAGATCACCAAGGACGGCGTGTTCATCGAGAAGCTCGACGACAATCCCGGCCGTCTGATCCCTGAGGAACTCCGCCGTCCGGGCGAGGGTGGCTCGGTCCGCATCAACCTCAACCGTCCGACCAAGGAAGTCCTCGCCGACCTGACGAAGTACCCGGTCTCGACCCGCCTCGAGCTCACCGGCACGATCATCGTCGCCCGCGACATCGCCCACGCCAAGCTCAAGGAGCGCCTTGACCGCGGTGAAGGCCTGCCTGACTACATCAAGAACCACCCGGTTCTCTACGCAGGTCCCGCCAAGACGCCGGAAGGCTTCGCCTGCGGCTCGATGGGCCCGACGACCGCTCAGCGTATGGATCCGTACGTTGATCCGTTCCAGGCCGCCGGCGGCTCGCTGATCATGATCGCCAAGGGCAACCGTACCCAGCAGGTCACCGACGCCTGCAAGAAGTACGGTGGCTTCTACCTCGGCACGATCGGCGGCGTCGCTGCCGTCCTCTCGTCCGACGCCATCAAGAGCATCGAGTGCATCGAGTACCCCGAGCTCGGCATGGAAGCCGTCTACAAGATCGAAGTCGAGAACTTCCCGGCCTTCATCCTCGTCGACGACAAGGGCAACGACTTCTTCAAGCAGCTCAAGCCCATCAAGCTCGCCTGCAAGTAATCTCTTGCATGCCAGTGCCCGCCGGCCTCCCCCGATTTGACCGGCGGCAGACAAGCAGGTGAACTTGATCGCCCGGATCATGAAAATGGTCCGGGCGATTTCTTTTGGTGCCGCAGTAAGCGCCGCCCGGAGGCCCCATCGCCCGGTGCTTCGGGCTGAACCGATGCCGCCCCGGGGCAGCCACGGGCACCTGAAGAGCCGTTTCAGAATGCACTCCCCGCAGGAACCCCGTCCCCGTGGACCGGGAGCACTGAGACATGCCTCCGCGGCTTCCGCGGAGAGCCCCGGCTCCGACTTGCTCCTCGTCCGCCTGCGATGACGCCGGGAATACCGTCGATCAGCGGACCGCTTACCGCCCGGAGCCCGGGATCAGCCGGCGCACAGTCAAAAAAATGGCCCGTGCTTCTGAAGCGACGGGCCGGAGAATGCGAAAGGTTCGATTCTCAATCGAATTCGGTTCGGGAGAGAAGATCACGCTTCCCTCCCGGGGAGGCAATTAACTTACATCGCGTCCATCATCAGCTTGGAGGCGAAGAAGAGGAACATGCTGCCGATGGCGGTGTTGCCGAGCTTCGCGACGCCGGGGCTGCGGGCGAGGAGCTTCAGGCAGTCCGCGCCAACCGTGATGAGGCCCGAGATCCAGAGGAAGCTGAAGGTCTGCAGGATGAGGGCGAGGATCAGGTACGAGAGACCCGTGTGCGCGTAGGACTCGTCGATGAACTGCACGAAGAAGGAGACATAGAAGAGGATCGCCTTCGGGTTCGTGAGCGAGAGAATGAGCGCGGTGCGGAAGGCCTTGAGCGCGCTGCCCTTCTGCGGCTGCGCCTCAGCGGCGGCATGCGCCGTGATCGGCGTGCCCGCCTCCTTCTTGGCCTTCCCGAAGCGCTTGGCGAGGAAGGTCTGCCAGATCACCTTGCTGCCGAGCCAGGCGAGGTAGAGGCCGCCCGCGATCTTCACGCAGTCAAACACCATCGGATGCGCCTTCACGACCGCGGCGATGCCGAGGTACGCGAGGAAGATGAGGATCGAGTCGCCGAGCATCACGGCGCCCATGGCGGCCGCGGCGGCGCGACGTCCGTCCTTGAGGCTCGTCTTGAGGACGAAGAGCGTGTTGGGTCCGGGCGCGAGAACGATCATCAGCGCGCCGAGCGTGTAGATCCAGGGATTGATGATGCCGAACTGCTCAAGCATTTCTTTCCGACGCATGCACTTTGTTGAAGCGCCTGCGCACCGAAATAATTAGGTAGAAGGGACTAGTGGGCGGAGAGTATAGCCCAGTGAAATCCTTTCGGAAAGTGGAAATCATCTACATGATTCGGAAGGATTCGGCATCCCGGAATTTCTTTTCTCAGAGCGCGTCCGCGACGAGCCTCAGGCCGAACCAGAGAAAGAGCCCGCCGAGCGCGAGGCTTCCGGCCTTCGCCGCGAGCGGCCACGCCCCGAGCACCCTGAGGCAGTCCGCGCCGAGCGTGATCACGATGGAGAGCACCGCGGCGCTGAAGACCTGCAGGATGAGGGCGAGGATGAGGTACGAGATCCACGTATGCGCGTAGGTCACGTCGATGAACTGGATGAAGAAGGCAACGAAGAAGAGGATCGACTTGGGGTTCGTGAGCGTGATGAGGAGCGCCGCGCGGTAGGCCCGCCAGGCGCTTCCCGAGGGACTGCCCTCCCCCTCTTTCTTCCCGGCGGTCGCCCGCCCGGGCAGGAGCGTCATGAGTTCCTTCGCGCCTATCCAGGCGAGATAGAGCCCGCCCGCGACGCGGATCACGTCGAAGAACGCGGGATGCGCCTCGATCACCGCAGCGAGCCCCGCCCATGAGAGGAACATGAAGACCGAGTCGCCCGTCATGACGCCGGCCATGCCGGCGAAGCCCCTCGCCCGCCCCTCGGTGAGGCTGGTCTTCAAGACAAAGACCATGCTCGGACCGGGAGCGAGCACGATGAGGAGCGCTCCCGCTGCGTAGAGCCAGGGATCGATGATTCCGAACTGTTCGAGCATGGGCGGTCCTCCGGGAGCCTCTGAACTGCGGGATTTCCCATCATGATTATCCTGGCCCGGATTCACACAATCCTATCGTTCTCTTGCACGTACGGAACGGGTTCTCAAAGCGAAAGCCCGCGGCGGAATCCGTTGCTCCGCCGCGGGCTTTCACGTTTCAGTTGCCGTCAGTGACTCAGGCCTCCTTCGCCTCCTCTTCCTCCGGTTTGTACGGGTACTTCTCGAAGTAGTAGTTGAGAAGCACCGGCACGAGGAAGAGCGTGAAGACGGTCGAGACACCCGTGCCGAAGATGAACGTGATCGCGAGTCCGCCGAACACCGGGTCCGTGATCAAAATCACGCTGCCCAGGATGATCGCGAGCGTCGTGAGCATGATCGGGCGCAGACGCACGGCGCCCGCGTCAATGAGCGCATCCTTGAGCGGGAGCCCCGCCTTCAGGTAGTCGATCACGAAGTCGATGATGAGGAGCGACGAGCGCGTCACCACGCCCGAGAGCGCCGTCACGCCGATCAGCGACGAGGCGGAGAACTGCACGCCCATCAGCCAGTGCCCGGGGAAGATGCCGATGAAGCAGAGCGGCACCGCGGCGAGCGCGATCGAAGCGAGTGCAAACGAGCGGTAGTAGGCGACGAGAATGAGGAAGATGCCGCCGATCGAGATCACGAGCGACTTCGCGAGGTCGCGGTAGCTGTCGAGCATCATGCGCATCTCGCCCTGCCAGAGGAGCACGGCGCGGTGGGCCGTGAGGTCGGGCCTCTCGTCGTCCCAGGTGAGGTTGCCGGTCTTCAGCGTTCCGCCGCCCGGGAGCTCAAGGCCCGAGAGCCTCCGTTCGAGGTCAAGCACCGCATAGGTCGGCGTCGTGTGACCGAGTTCGCCGCCCACGGCGGCCATCCGCACGCCGTCCTTCTTCGAGATCGGACGGGCGGCGTTCGTGCGCTCGGCCTTGACGATGGCGGCAAGCGGCACCTCCTTGCTGAGGAAGCTCTTCACGGTTATCCCGGAGAGGAAGGTCGGATCGAACTGCGCGGAACGCGGGACCTGGACGCGAATCGCCTGACCCGTGCGCTCGCCCTCGGCGTGCGCCCAGCCGATCACGGTGCCGTCCGTGAGCGCCTTGAGCTCGGCGGCGGCGACGGCCGGCAGCACGCCCGAGCGGAGCGCCTTCTCGCGGTCGATCGAGAGCCGCCACTCCTCGGTGTCCGCCTTCTCGGTCGTGAGCACCTCAGCCATGTCGTAGGTCTTCCAGAACTCCTCCTTCACGCGGTCGGAGAGCCAGCGCAGGAGTTCCGGGTCCTTCGCGTAAAGCTCGGCGTAGACCGTGCCCTTCAAGGGCGGTCCCGGCGGGTCCTCGAGCACCTGGATGGTGCTGCCCGGCCACTTCGCGGAGAGCGGAACGATCGCCTCACGGAGCTCGCGCGCGATGTCGATCGTCGAGCGCTCGCGGGTCTTCTTGTCCGTGAAGTTGACGCGCACCGCACCGATCGAGGCGCCCGAGCTCGGGTTCATGCGCATCATGGAGTTGAAGTCCGGCACGCCCGCGAGACCCGACCAGCTCTGCCAGTTCTTCACCTCGGGAATCTTCGAGACGAGCTCGGCCACGTCACGCACCGCGCGGTCGGTGACCTCGACGGGCGTGCCCGCGGGCATCTCGATCGTCACGTTGAAGGTGTTCTTGTTGTCCTTCGGCAGGAACCCCATCTGAATGCCGAGCGCCGGCGTCGGGCCGCCCGGGCCCTCGGGCCTCACGAGCTGCCAGAAGGGCATCGCGAAGGCCGCGGTGATGATCACGAGAAGCGCGAGGATGAAGATCCTCTCACGGTTCGGATAACCGAGGAGCTTTGAGGCGGGAATCGAATAGAAGCGTCCGAACCAGCCGCCCGGAACCGAGTTCTCCGTCTTCGCCTCATGGGGCTTCGGCTTCGGAGCCGGCAGCCACCGGAGCGCCGCCCAGGGCGCCACCGTGTAGGCGATGATGAAGCTCGCCGCGAGCGCCACCGGGACGGTGAAGCCGATCGGGTAGAAGTACTGCTTCGGCATGCCGGTGAGCGCCGGGATGAGCGAGGCGAAGACCACCATCACGGCGATTGTCGCCAGCAGCGTGGCGCTTCCGATCTCGCCCGGTGCCTCGACCGAGCGGTGCAACTTGTCAGCGCGGCCGGTGAGCGGCGCGAGGCCGTAGTGGCGCACGATGTTCTCGATCACCACGATCGAGTCGTCGACGAGGAGGCCGAGCGCGATGATGAGCGCGTAGAGCGTGAGTCGGTTGATCGTGAAGCCCGCGAGTCCGACGCAGCCGAGCGTGATCGCGAGAATGAGCGGCACCGTGATCGCGACGATGGTCGCGGCTCTCCAGCCGAGGAAGGCGACCGTCACGGCCACGACCGAGAGAATGGCGATGCCGAGGTGCTCGATCAGGGTGTTGACGGCGTCGTTCGCCTTCTCGCCGTCATTGCGCGTGATGATCACATCGACGTCGGCGGGAATGACGACGCCCTTCATGCGCTCGATGCGCGCGATCGCATCGTCGGCGACCGTCACTGCGTTCGAGGCCTTGCGCTTGGCGATGGCGAGCGTGACGCTCTCAATTTCATTGGCGCCGTTGTACTTCGACATCGAGGCGCCGTAGCCGAAGCGGCTCGAGTGATCGCGATGCGGGTCCGGACCGTCCGTCACCTCGGCCACGTCGCCGAGATGCACCGTGCGGCCGTCAGGGGACGCGGCGATGACGAGGTTCTTCAGATCCTCGGCGCTCTTCACGAAGTCAAAGAGCCTCACCGAGGTCTCGTGCCCGTCCTCGACCACCTTGCCCAAGGGCCCCGCGACGTTTGTCGCGGCGAGCGCGATCCGCAGCTGCGTGAAGGAGACGCCGTACCCGGTGAGCTTCGCCGGGTCCGCGGTCACGACGAGCTCGCGGTCGCGGCCGCCGTAGATGTCGACGGTCGAGATGCTGTCGAGTCCGAGCAGGTCGTCGAGCACGGACTGCGCGATGCGCTTCAGGCCGTAGTCGCCGTACTTGTCCGAGACGAGCGACACGGCGAGGATCGGCACGTCGTCCACGTCGGCGCTCTTGATCCAGGGACCGACGGCCTCCTTCGGCAGCGCCGGTATGCCGGAGACCACTCGGTCGCCGAGCTTGACGAGCGAGACCTCCTTGTCCTCGCCCACCTTGAACTGCACCATCACCATGGCGCCCGAGTCCTGGGCCGTTGACCACACGTGGTCAACGCCCGGAATCTGGTTGATGATGGCCTCGAGCGGCCGCACGAGTTTCGCCTCGACCTCGGCGGGCTCGGCACCCGGCAGCGCCGCGATCACGGCCGCCGCGGGCATGGAGATCTGCGGGTTCTCCTCGCGCGGCGTCGTCATCACGGCCCAGATGCCGAAGATCAGAGCGGCGAGCATCAGCACGACGGTGAGCTTGCTGTCGATGAAGGCCGCCGCCATGCGGCCGGTGATCGTATGGGAAGGATTGATGTCAGGCATCTTCTTTCGCTCCTTCCTTATTCCTCACGCACGCGGGCGCCGTCGACGAGGAACTCCGTGGGGTTCCTGACGAGCCGCTCGTCACCCTTCACGCCGGCGAGGACCTCGGCGCGGCCGTCGCGCTTCTCGCCGATTCTCAGCCACTGGAAGCGGGCGCGTCCGTCGCTGATCACGAAGACGCCGTCGAGGCCGCCGCGGTTCGTGAGCGCCTCAAGAGGCACCCAGGCGCGGCTCGTCTCGCCCTCGCCGTGGATGAGCACACGGCCGTACATGCCGGGACGGAGCTCGGCCGAGACCTCGGCCGGGAACTTCACGCGCGCGAGCCAGCTGCGCGAGATGCGGTCGGCCGACTCGGTGACGCGCTCCACCTCGCCCGTGAAGGGCTTCTCGAACCCGTCAACGAGGACGTTCGCGACGACGCCCGGGCGGACCGAGGCGCGGGCCTTCTGCGAGACCTCGAACTCAAAGCGCGGATCCGCATCGCTGTCGATCACGACGATCGGCATGCCGGGGACGGCCATGTCGCCCTCGCGGCGCGCGACCCTGACGATCGTGCCGTCCGCCGGGGCGGTCACGGTCACGTAGACGCGCTCGCCCTCCGCGTTGGCAAGGGCCGCACGGGCCTGCTCGAGGTCGCTCTTCGCGGAGTCGCGCTTCAGCGTCACCTTGCGCCAGTCGTTGTTCGAGACGAGCCCCTCTTTATATAGAGCCGAATACTTCGACTGATCGAGCTCGGCGTCGCGCAGCGCCGCCTTCGCGACCTCGACCTTCGCCGAGGCGGTCCTCACGGCCGCATCAACGTCCTTCGGGTCGAGGCGCGCCACAACGTCGCCCTTCTTCACGCGGTCGCCCTCGCGGTGCGGCACGTCGCGGATATAGGCCGCGAGACGGCTCGCCGCCTCGACGCGCAGGTCCGCGACGACGGAGCCCGCCGCCTGGATCTCCACCGGGAATCCTGTTCCGGCGCTCACGGCCGCCACACTGACGGGCGCGGCCTCGACGATGACGGGCGCCTCGGTCTTCTCGGTGCAGCCGGCGGCGAGCACGGCCGCGCAGAGGGCCGCGCAGAGACCGCTCACGGGAAAGTTTCTCTTCAAATTCTGCTTCGACATATCCATTTATCCCTGACTGACGGAGCGCTTCGGAAGCTCCCCGTTCACTCCTTGCCGAAAAATCCGTGTTTCCTCTCAGACCGCCCCTGCGGGCTTCCCGCCCGGGAGCAGCACCGCAAAGATGCTTTCCTTCAGTGTCTCGGGCGTGAAGGGCCCGTCCCCGGCTCCGGGGAAGGACGCGAGCAGCCCGCGCGCCTCAAAGGGCACGAGGAACATCCCGGCGACGATCGTCACCCAGTGCTGGCGGTTGCCGCGGATGCCGAGCTCGTTGGCGAGCCCGTAGAGAATCTCAAAGGTGTCCTTCCATGCAATGAGAGCTACCCGTCTCGCCCGCTCCTCGTCGGGGTCGAGCAGCATCCGGTGGATGATGAGCGAGAGGTGATGGTTCTCGAAAAAGGCATCCACGAGGTGACTGATCACGCACCTCAGGCGCGCGACGGCGTCCGGGCATTCCGCCGCGGCGGCTCTCAGCCGGTCCATGCGGTCCGCGGAGAGACGCTCGCAGACGGCGAACCACAGTTCGTCCTTGCTCGTGAAGTGGTAATAGAGGGCGGCCTTCGTGATGCCGACGTCCTCGGCAATCTCGCGCATCGCGACGCCGTCGATGCCCGAGTTCGCGAACCGGGCCTCCGCGGCGTCGAGGATCGCCTCCCTCGAGTCCCGGCGGTTCTCTTCCGCCGGGGACTCCGGGGGCTTCCCTTCACTCTTCTTCCTATCCTTGCTCATTGATAATCAAAGAATTTCGTCTTTACAACAAAGACCGGTCGGGTGTTTGAATTTATATTTACCGACCGGTTAGTTAGGAGAAATATAGCACGCGCCCGGGGCGTCTGTCTGAAAGAGACAGCTCCGGATCGCGCGGACCGCGCGAATGAAGGAGGCTCCGCCGGCCCGGGCGCTGTGGCCGCCCCTGCCGCATGTTGCTATGCTTTCAAGCGTGATCCCCACCAGAAGCCGCCTGACGCCCGCACGGGCCCGGAGCGGCGCTCAACTTCCCAGAGGTCCCCTTCAATGCAGATAACGGTTTCGGGCGAACGACGCGAGGTTCCGAACGACATGACGCTTGTGCGTCTGATCCGTCTCGCGAGGGTCGAGAATCCCGACTACGTCACCGTCGCCGTGAACGACGTCTTCGTCGACGGCAAGGATCTCGAGACGTTCGAGCTCCATGAGGGAGACCGCGTCGAGTTCCTCTACTTCATGGGCGGAGGTGCCTGAAGATGCCGTTCACCAATGCTCAGCTTGACCGCTACTCGAGGAACATCCTGCTCCACGAGATCGGCCCGCGCGGCCAGAGAAAGCTCCTTGACTCGAGCGTCCTCGTGATCGGCGCGGGCGGCCTGGGCGCCCCCGCCTCGATGTACCTCGCCACCGCCGGCGTCGGCACGATCGGCATCGCTGACGCGGACATCGTGGACGTCTCGAACCTGCAGCGTCAGATCATCCACACGACGCGCTCGATCGGGCGGCCCAAGGCCGACTCGGCCGAGCAGACGATCCGCTCGATCAACCCCGACGTGAAGGTGAACCGCCACGCCGAGTTCGTGACCGCGGAGAACGTCAACGAGCTCATCGCCGCCTACGACTTCGTGATCGAGGCCACGGACAGCTTCACGGCCAAGTTTCTTGTCAACGACGCCTGCGTCATCGCCGGGAAGCCCTTCAGCCACGCCGGCATCATGCGCTTCCGCGGACAGGTGATGACCTGGATGCCCGGGCGCGGTCCCTGCCTGCGCTGCATCTTCCGCGCTCCTCCCGCTCCCGGAGCCGTTTCCCGCCCGTCCGAGGTGGGAGTGCTCGGCGCGCTCGCCGGCATCGCCGGATCGGTCCAGGCAGCCGAGGCGATCAAGGTTCTTCTCGGCATCGGCGAGCCGCTCGTCGGCCGCATGCTCCAGATTGACGCCCTCTCGATGAACATCCGCACCGTGAAGCTCCCGCCCCAGCGCGACGACTGCGATCTCTGCGGTGCGCATCCGCGGATCTCCGAGCCGATCGAGGATTTCGATCCCAGAGTCGCCGAGGAATTCTTCTATCCGATGATCTGACAGATTCTCCGGAACCGGTCACGAGCGAAACGCCGTCTCTCAACCCGAGGGGCGGCGTTGCTTTTGTTCGCGCTCATGTGACAAAGATCTGTATACAGGCCTTCTATCACATCCGATCGACGTCATATCCCTCCCTCATCGGCATTAGCGTCCAGGAATCGCACATTTAGTTTTACTTGAATAACAACAAGTTACCAGCAACATTACAATGTTGACAATTACGACGGTTATCGTCGCTTTCAGTCCGGCTTCCCTCTTATAATGACACTTCCCGTGCCCCATGACGGAGCATGCGGACCCTCTGACCGTGACTGACGGCGGATGCTCGTGACCAAGCGTTCGCCCTGCATCACGGCCGGTCATCTTTCCTCAATCCATTTTCAGGATCCTTGGGAGGTTCCTATGCAAGGAAATGTCTTGAACAAGGCGTCTGCGGTTGCGGTCGCCGTCGCCATGGCGTGGGCGAGCGCTGCGTCCGCTGATCAGACGATCGCAAATCAGAACTGGACTTCGGCCCAGGAGCTCAGCTATCCCGGTGAAACGGTGACCTTTGCGGCACCGACGGAACTGATCACCGGCAGCACAAAATGGCATGCCGCGCTCTACATGCAGGGCGCGACAGGTTCGATCACGGCCGATACCCTTGAGTTCGCAGCCCAGAACGCAGCCACCGGCGATCCGAACAGCACCCCCGGCTACTACTACAACGCCGCGTACCTTGCGGGGAACAGCTCCCTCACCATCGACGTGGGCACGCTCCTCGTCGGCACCCGTGAATCCTCGGATGAAACCGGCGGCGACCGCGGCTTCCGCCTCGCCGGCACCGGCAATTCGCTTCAGATCTACGCGGACAGGATCGTCTCCTACACTGGTGACGAATTTGTACATGTCCGCGAAGGCGCGGGCTCCGTGGCCAACATCGGTTCCGCAGACCGCCGCGTGAGCTACTTCGAGGCCCACACGGGCTGGGGCAAGGGCGACTACGGCGTCGCGATTCTTCAGGCCAACGAGGGCGGCGAGATCAACCTCTATGCCGACACCGTGATTCTCGACGGCTCCTCCTATGTGTATGGCGGCGTGATCGGCTCGGGCGGCTGGGGCACCGTCAACGTTGACGCGAAGAACCTCACGATTGACGGCAACATCTGCGGCTCGTACGGCACGATGTCCACCGCGGACAAGACGCTCGCGCTCAATGTCAAGGCCGAAACGCTCACCATGACGGGTGACGTGAATCTCGGCAGCGCCGGCTCGGGGTACAGCAACTACGAGCGCACCACTGTCGTCTCGATCACCGCGGACACGCTCGCCATCACCGGCGACATCAATGTCGTTGACAACGGAAGGTCCTCCAGCACCACTTCCGCCAACGTGAACACTCTGGACCTGACCGTCAACACCTCCGGCAGCATCACAGGCACGATCAACGCTTCCCAGGCCAACGGCACTTCCACCGTCAACCTCGGCGGCTCGGGCGACATGACCGCCTCCTCGGGCAAGTACAGTGTCTCGAACGGCGCCACGGTCAACTTCAAGGACTCCGGCTCCTGGACCGTCAACAGCTGGGAAGGCACGGACGGCAATCTGAGCACCGCCGACAGCGTCAAGGTCGCGGTCAACTCCGCCGTCGAGGTCGCCTCGGCCACGATCGGCGGCTCGTCGGTCGTTACCCTGAATGACGGCGCCAAGCTCACGGCCGCGACCCTCACGGGCGAGGGCGGCACGATTCTCGTCAACACCGCTGACGCCGGCGTCATCTCCGCCGCAACGAACGCCACCGCCTCCGCCGACGCTCTCAGCGTCACCCTCTCGGCCGCTCAGAACGACAGCTACGCGACGGCCGCCGAAGCCGCGGCTGCGCTTGCTGCGTCTGCCGAAGGCCTCACCGGGAACTACACGAAGAGCGGCGAGGAAGGCGCCGTGAGCGACGCATGGACCGTCGCCGAAGACGGCACCGTCACCGCGACGGCCAACCAGAAGCTCGCCGGCTACGGCACCGCGAGCACGCTCTCGGTCTTCTCTTGGCGTCACGAGCTCAACAACCTGCAGAAGCGCATGGGCGAGATCCGCGACCTTGAGGGCTCGGTCGGCGCCTGGGCGCGCGTCTACGGCACCGAGCACGGTTACAACGGCCGCACCAACAAGAACACCACGATTCAGATCGGCGCCGATGTCGCCGTGAACGCCTGGACCGTCGGCGGCGCCTTCAGCTATACCGACGGCTCGGTCGACTCGTCCTCCCTGACGGGTGACAACAAGTCCTACACCTTCACGGGCTACGGCATCTGGCAGCACGAGAACGGCTCGTACCTCGACATCACTGCCCGTTACTCGCGTCTCGAGGCGGACTTCACCTCGGGCGTGATGAGCGGCTCCTACGACAACAACGCCTGGAGCTTCTCGGCCGAGGCCGGTCACAAGTTCTCGCTCACCGAACTCGCCTTCGTCGAGCCCCAGATCGAGGTGATCTACGGCCGCGTCGTCGGCGACGACTTCACGACAACGAACGGCACGAGGATCTCCCAGGAGGACTATGACTCACTGATCGGACGTCTCGGTGCCCGCGCGGGCTTCAACTTCCCCGAGCAGCGCGGCAACCTGTACGCCCGCTTCTCCGTCGTCCACGACTTCGAGGGTGAGCTGGAGACGACCGCGACCAACGGCACTTCCCGCACCATCCGTGACGACATCGGAGGCACCTGGGTTGAGTACGGCATCGGCGGCAACTTCCGCATCACGCCGAACTCCAATGTCTTCGTGGATCTCGAGCGCACGAGCGGCGGGGACGTCCAGGAAAAATGGCGCTGGACCGTCGGCGCGCGCATGACTTTCTGATGAAAATCTGACCGTCGTGTCATGAAAATGAGGCCGGGACACCACTCCGGCCTCATTTTTTTTGGACAGAAGTCCTGAGAATGTCATAATCTCCGTTTATGGAGCAGTTGAAGCTGAACGACTTCACTTTTCCCTCCTTGCCGCGAAAGGGCTTACAGAGCCGCAGAGCTCCTTTTACGCTGTCTTTTTCTGATGAACTTCGTTCACCGGCGACACCTCAGGGTAGCCGCCGGAAA
>NZ_JAUNSF010000150.1 GCF_030539355.1 Sutterella sp. | reverse complement strand
CAGATCGGTGAACTCGCGTGCGAGTGCTTCCTTCTGCATGAGGTCTTTCTCCTGTGGTATTTGTCGGTTCTTTACTTGGTCAGGGGAACCGGCGGGTCTCTTGTGGTTATCGAAGGATCCGATTCACCTGATCGGCGGATTCGTTTCGTTCGATGGAGCGCAGTTTAGGTTTGACCTCGGTATAAGTCAAATACTAAAACTCAAATTGATTTTATAAGGCTTCCGCTATGCTGCCGCCCGATGGGGCCGGCAAGGGGCTTCCGGAGCCGCCTTTCATTGTGACACCCGAAACGGCGCGGAACCTTGCCAGGAAAGGAATCTCCATGATGCGGACGTGATCTCTGTAATTCTCATAAGCTCGACGAGGGAGAGGTCCGGGGCAGCGCGGAAATGCCGTGTCCCGATAGACTTTCGGCTCGGCAGTCAATTGCCGCGGACCTATCGAAACGGGCCTGAGAGGCTTTTTCCGGGTTTCCGCAGAGTCGATCCAATAGGACGGCAATATTGGGAGAAGGGGGCTTTGATTTCATTATAAGTTCGCACCTATCGGGGTTATAGCGGGTCGGCTAAGGTAATCGGGCCTATTGTGTTTGAATAATCGGTGCGTTATGGCGACAAAATTATCTGTAGATTAAGGAGCGTGCCGTACCGGAGCAGAAGAACAAACCATCGCGCGGGAGGCCCAAGCATCATCCTTCCTCAGCGGAGCCGACCACGGAAGAGGCACTGACCGGCCTCGGGCCCGACGGAGTGAGAGATGGCGCGAGAAACAGGACAGCCGGGCCGGGTTCTTCACTTCGGGAAGAGCGGGCCGCAAGCCGTCCTCCGGAGACCCACCACCATCAAAGGACTCACCCACCAATGACCAGTCTCATCATCGCGGGCATCGTGATCGTGCTCGTCGTCACGCTCCTCATCAAAGGCTTCTACCCGCAGGCCGCGCTCTTCCTCGGCGGCCTGCTTCTGCTCGGCGCCACCGCGGCCTTCGACTTCGGCGAAGTGCTCTCGGCCGACAAGAGCACGAACTTCGCGGCCTTCGACGTCTTCAAGGCCTTCTGCACCGGCTTCTCCTCGCGCATCGCCGGCCTCGGCCTCACCCTCATGGCGATCGGCGGCTTCTCGCGCTACATGGAGTACGTGGGCGCCTCCGGCGCGCTCTTCTCCGTCTTTGAGAAGCCGCTCTCGAAGATCAAGTCCCCGTACGTGCTTCTCGCCGCGGCCTTCATCTGCTCGCAGTGCCTCGTCGCCTTCGTGCCGTCGCACGCGGGCCTGGCGCTCCTGCTGATGGTGATGCTCTATCCGATCCTCATCCGCTCGGGCTGCTCGCCGCTCTCGTCGCTCGGCGTGATCGGCTGCTGCCAATTCATGGACATCGGCCCGGGCGCCGGCAGCTCGATCCTCGCCGCGCAGATCTGCGGCATGGACGTCTCCGAGTACTTCGTCTACTACCAGATGCCGCTCTGGCTCGGCATGACCGTCATCATGACCTTCGTCATCGTCTTCGTGCAGCGCTGCTGGGACCGCCATGAAGGCTGGAACGAGAGGCTCGCCCACGCGCAGGTCCTGGCCGCGAAGAACGCGAGCGACAAGTCTGAGAAGCGGGCGCCAAAGATCTACGCCGTGCTCCCCGTGATTCCGCTCGTCCTCATCATCTGTTTCTCCAAGGTCGCCGGGAGCTCCATCCGCATGGACGTGCTCACCGCGATGGTGATCTCGACCTCGGTCGCGATCGTCTTCGAGCTCGTGCGTCACCGCAACCTCAGGACCGTCCTCGCGAGCTTCCAGAACTTCTTCGAAGGCATGGGCAAGATCCTCGTGGGCGTCGTGTCGCTGATCGTCTGCGGCGAGTTCTTCGCCTCGGGCATCATCAAGTCGGGCGCGCTCGCCACGCTCATCCAGGCCGCCGACAGCGCGGGCTTCGGTCTGGGCTCGATGGTCTTCTTCGCCGGCATCCTGATGATCGTCATGGCCTTCATCATGGGCTCGGGCAACGCCGCGTTCTTCAGCTTCGCGCCGTTGACGCCTGAGATCGCCTCCGCGCTGGGCGTGCCGATCATCAGCCTCCTCTTCCCGCTCCAGATCTTCGTCTCCTACGGCCGCGTGGCCTCCCCGATCACGGGCGCCATCATCGCCGTCGCGGGCATGGCCGGCTACTCGCCCTTCCAGGTCGCCAAGCGCACCTGCATCCCGATGGCCTTCGCGATCGTGCTCACGTACATCTACTACTACATTGTCTTCTAAACCGTAACGCTGAAAAACAAGGAACACCCAGCCGTTCAAAAATCGGCGGCGGTTTGCGGGCTCCGCGGTTCATCCCCTTGAAGGTGAGGGGGATGAGCGGCGGAGCCCGATTTTTGTGTCCTGACGATCGAGACGGTCGTCGCCCTGAGGAAACGGATGGATGCACCGGGCAGCATCGTGCTGATCAAGGTCGGCCGTGGAACTGCCACATCCCGGAGACATGTGATCAAGGCGCGGCCTTGAGCCCGGTTCAAGGTTTCTTTCCGGAGGTTGTAAAGTCCTTTATCAGTGACAGGCGTGCCCTTCAGGTGTTCTGCCTAGACTGCTAATGCATTCAACCTAGACCGAGGTCGTTCAAACGGAGGAGATCCGCTCCGCACGGACCCCGGTCAGAAATTGCAGGACCAACAAGCAATGAACACCCGCAGCAAGATCACGGCGCTCACCGTCGCCGTCATCGGCGCTTTCTCCCTTGGCGCCGTCTCCCTTTCCACGCCGGCCTTCGCGGCCGCGCCGTCGGCCGCCGTCCAGTCGGCCGAGTTCCTGAAGACCATTCAGTGGGACGCCGAGTATGACGTGGTCGTCCACGGCTACGGCTTCGCCGGCGCCGCCACCGCGATCACCGCGGCCGACCAGGGCGCGAAGGTACTCCTCTCCGAGAAGGCTCCGAAGGGTCACGAGGGCGGCAACAGCCGCTATGCGCACCAGCACGCGATGTACGTCGACAAGGCGTTCACGGACGAGCAGGCGCTCAAGTACCTGCAGCTCATGCGCGGCAAGAACACGAACCCGAGCGATGCGACGCTGCTCGCCTACATCCGCCTCGCCAAGGAGCAGATCGAGTATCTGAAGTTCCTCGGCGCTGAGGACCCGCAGTTCTACCAGACCTGTGAGTATCCGGAGTTTGAGGGCTGCAAGGCCTTCGGCCTCGCCGCCGTTGCGCTCCCCGGCGCCGACGGGCGTCTCTATGCCCTGATGCAGGGCAACGTCGAGAAGCGCGCCGACAAGATTGACGTGTGGTTCAACGCCCCCGGCACGAAGCTCATCCAGGACCCGGCCACCGGCATCATCCACGGCGTTGTCATCACCGTTGACGGCGTCGCGAAGAACGTCCGCGCGAAGAACGGCGTTGTGCTCGCCACCGGCGGCTACGAGAACAATCCCGAGATGTTCCGCAACTACGCCGACAAGCAGGTCGCCTACGCCAAGGGCGCCCGCTACAACACGGGCGACGGCATCCTGATGGCCATGGACGTCAAGGCCGACATCGTCAACATGGCGAACAACAACGGCCCCGATCCCAACGTGATCAACCCGGCCACGGGCAACGCCTTCGGCTACATGATCGCCGGCAGCAAGGACTATGACGCCTCCGGTCCCGCCTTCACGCGCCACGACGTGATCATGGTGGGCGCCGACGGCAAGCGCTTCTGGAACGAGACGCTCAAGACCAACCACGGCCGAATCAAGTTCCACGCCGACTACACGCACCTCAACATGCCGGATCCGGCCTACATGATCTTCGACGAGGATGCCCGCCGCGCGAGCAAGCTCTACCACAGCTGGTCCGAGGGGAACCTCAAGGAGATCGAGTCCGGGCTCGTCAAGAAGGCCGACACGATCGAGGAACTCGCGAAGATCATCGGCGCCGATCCGAAGGGGCTCGCCGATCAGGTCGCGACCTACAACGAGGCCTGCCGCACGGGCGTCGACAAGGAGTTCGGCCGCGGCAAGGAACTGCTCAAGCCGCTCGACCACGCCCCGTACTACGCCGTGCCGGTCGCTCCGACCTACACGAACACCCTGGGCGGCCCGCTTCACGACGAGATCGGCGCGATCCTCGACCGTGACGGAAAGCGCATCCCGCACCTCTTCAGTGCGGGTGAGCTCGGATCGATTTGGAGCCACAAATATAACGGGAACGGCAACGTTGGCGAGTGTCTCGTATTTGGCCGTATCTCCGGCGCCTCCGCCGCGAAGGTGAAGACCGACGTCACCCAGGACTCCGTCATGGGCGGCAGGAAGGCCTTCAACCAGGTGCAGAAGGTCGTGAAGGCCGAGGCCGCCGCCGGCGAGAAGCTCGGCGAGGCCCGCGGCATCGGCGGAAAGATCGTGGTTGCCGTGAAGAAGGACGGCGACAGGATCACCTCGATCCGCGTCGTCGAGCAGAACGAAACCCCGGGCATCGGCGCTCCGGCGCTCGAGACGCTCCCCGAGCGCGCGCTCAAGGTCAACGGCCCGGTTGACGCCGTCACTGGCGCCACGATCACGACCCGCGCCTTCAACGAAGCGCTCAAGAACGCGCTCTCGAAGTAATTCAGCCGCTGCTCCGGGACTGTCGGGCCGCATGGCTCCCGGAGCGGCGTCTGAACGCAAATCTTCTCTCCACGGTCCGGGCTCCGCGTCCGGTCCACATGCTCTTCTCCTTTTGTCCTGAGGTTCCCCAGTCTCTCCCGGGGAACCTTTTTTTGGTTCTTCGCTGTTAAGAGTGGGTTGAGCTGAGGCTACCACCTTCGGGTAGTAGCTTCAGCAGACTTCGATAGAGCCCTTCAT
>NZ_JAUNSF010000149.1 GCF_030539355.1 Sutterella sp. | reverse complement strand
CCGCAGTCAGCGTCAAGCGGCCAGTGCCGCGGAGCAGTAAGGGCTATGAGCGCCCGCGGTGCAGACCGCTTGACCCTGACAGTGGAGCGCAGAGGAGGCGGCCGCGGCACCCGCGTGCAGTTCAGCGGCCCGCAAGTTGATGACAGAACCGCCGCGACCGCCTCCCCTGCACTTCGAGACCACACCGGAGCGCACATGCCAAGGACGAAGACCTACTGGGCACCGACGGACTTCACCCGCCTGCCGCCCGATCAGCTCTACCACGCCTGCTCAGGGTTCCTCTGGGCGAGTGGGCAGCTGGTCCGCAAGGACGAGGCGCAGGTCGAGGCGAGCACCGCCCGCAAGCTTCAGAAGTTCTCGCCGGCACTGCTGCGCATCGATGCGGAGCTCGAGCAGAAGTTCGGCTTCGACTACGCCGCGGGCGCCGCGGCATTCAAGGCTCTCCAGCACCTGCGGGTGCCCAAGCAAACCGGAAGGAAGACCAAGAAATGAGAAAGCTCTTTTTCCCGCCGCGCGAAAGCGACTACTTCCTCTTCGAGATGGACGACTACGAGCGCGACCGCGCCGACTGGCAGAGCCGCATTGAGTTCCTCGGCGGCGTCGTGATCGTCTTCATCACCATTGTCTGCATCTACATCGACATGTGAGACCGCAATGACCGCCATCAGCAAAAAGAACCTGCCGCTCCTGAAGCACTTCGTCGGCCGCGTCGCCGAGCAGGTCGGCCTTGATATGACGCCGTTCAGCTTCGACACCACCCGGAACTGCGCGTGCTACCACTACGACACGCTCTTTCCGCTCGTCGTCGATTTCGTCCGTTCACGGCCCGACTGCTCCAAAGAGGCGGACTTCCTCAACTGGCTTCACGATCTCGTCAAGAACTACGAGGGCTTCGACGAGCTCGTCGAGAGCGAGGTGCGTCATTGGTACGGCAACTTCTCGCACTGGATGGATGACACGGAGGGGACCGACGAGGAGGACCGTCTGAGGTACGCGGAAGCGGTCGACCGGTGCCGGAGATTCTGGCCGGAGATCTGCAGGGAGGCCGCGTGATGTGGAACTACCCCGACGGCATGGACCGGAGCGCATGGAACTACATCAACTGGGGCGGCTACGGCTCGCGCTACGAGATGTTGGTGGGCGAGGCGATCAAGGAAGCCGCGGCTGTGCTCTCCGGAGACTGCTGGGATGACCGGCGCTCCTGCACGGCCGAGGACGTCGACGACTACCTCGATGCGCACCCGGACGAGCGCCGCCTGCTCGAGGACACGCCCGTGCAGGAGATCGTCGACGCGACGAGCCGGATTCTTGAGGACTACACCCGCGAGGAACTGAGGAGATGCGCATGACGATCCCGCAGCACCCGCACCGACAGAAGCGCACGCCGCCCAAATGGGTGAAGCGCCGGAAGCGCCCGGAGAAGCCGAAACAGCCTCAGCGCGCGGACTTCAAGGATCTACTCAACCTGATGGTCAAGGTATTCAAGCATGACGACTGAAATCACAACCCCCGCAGTGCCGTCAGTGCATGCCGCCATCGTGCGCGCCGCGGACGCTCTGCGCCAGCGCGGCATCGCGAAGAACCGTTCCGTGACCGCGGGCGGCTCCTTCAGGTACCGCGGCATCGACGAGGTCTACGAGGCGCTCTCGCCGATCCTGGCCGAGCAGCACCTCGCCATCCGCCCGTCGCGCATTGAGGTGCTCTCCGCCGGCACGGTGAAGACCACGGTGGCCGGGAAGAGCGACCGCGTCTCGCGCGAGCTGCGCATCCTGATCGAGTACACGATCACCTGCGCGATCGACGGATCCAGCCTGACCTTCCAGTCGCTCGGCGAGGGCATCGACTCGAGCGACAAGGCCACCGGCAAGGCTCTCAGCTACGCCTACAAGAACGCCATCTTCCAGGTCTTCTGCGTGCCTGTGCAGGGCCAGCCGGATCCGGACGAGGAGGTCGCCGAGACGCACGGCCCGGTCCTCGAGCACGACATCCTTGCGAGCGCGACGGCCGCGGCCAACGGCGGATGGAGGGGCTACAAGGCCTTCTTCGAGACGACCTGCACGAAGGAGCAGCGCATCGCGCTCAAGGCGAGCGGCGACCATGACCGCCTGAAGGTCATCGCCAGGCAGGCCGATGCGGACGGAGGTGACTTCTGATGGCCGAAGACTTCGACAGCGGCAACCCGCTCCAGCGCACGTCGCAGTGGCTCAATGACCGGCACGGGTGCCTGACGGCCTCGAGAGCCGCGGCTGTGATCAATCGCCGGCGAGACGGCAAGCCCACTGCGGCGTACCAGGCACTCATGGGCATCCTGATCGCCGAGCGCATCACCGGCGAGGTGATCGGCACCGGCACGACGCCGGCCATGCAGTGGGGAATCGAGCACGAGGCCGAGGCCCGTGATGCGTACGAGGTCGAGACCGGCGAGCTCGTCGACCTCGTGGGCTTCGTGCCGCATCCGGAGATCCCGTGGTTCGGCGCCTCGCCCGACGGCCTCGTCGGCGACGACGGGCTCCTCGAGATCAAGTGCCCAAACACCACGACGCACCTCGAGCGCATCGCCGCGGGCGTCGTGCCAGAAGAGTACCGCCCGCAGATGCTCGTGCAGCTGCTCTGCACCGGGCGCAGGTGGGTCGACTTCGTCGACTACGACCCGCGGCTCAAGGGCCCGTGGAAGCACCTGAAGTTCTGGACGATCCGCTTCCAGCCGACGGACGAGGAGCTCGAGCAGGCCGAGAAGCTCTGCCGGCAGTTCCTCGCCGAGGCGCAGGCGCTCTTCGAGAAGCTGCAGAGCCTGACAAAACCGGCGATAGAAGCGGCCGCGAGCCAGCCCAAGTTTGAACCATTTACAAGCAAGAAAAGATCATGACCGAGACCACGAAGAAAGACATCACCTTCATGTCCGTCGACGCACTCGAGGCGCAGCTCGAGAGCATCCCTGTCGAGCAAGCCGCCCGCGTGGGCGTGTTCGTCCGCATCGGCGGCAACTTCTACACCGCCGACGAGAACATGGGCCTCTTTCGCCGCAAGCTCGACGACGGCAGCATCTTCCACGCGATCGTGATCATCGGCACGGAGCGCATCCGGACAGTGGTCAGGGAGCACGAGGAGGACGTCGACGCCGCGGACCTGATCGCCGCCGATCTGGCCGTCATGAACTGATTGAGGGGCGAGGCAATGACACTCAAGGAGTTCTTCACCGCGCTCTGGGCCGCCCGCCTCAAAGAGCTTCGCGACCCCGGCCTCTACGTGCGAGACGCCAAGGGCGATCTCTACGCGGTCACCGGCATCCGCTTCGGCGAGAGCTGCGAGATCGACGAGAAGGGCAACACCATCGCCGGCAGCGAGGAGCGCGTCGCGATCGTGACGACCGAGGCCGATCACTTCCCTCCGGAGACAAAACCCTGACCAACCCCTGGCAATCACTGCCCTCTGTCCGGGCGACAGAGGCCAGCCGCCTCACCACCCTCCGCGCCGCTCTTGGCCGGCGTGCTTTTCCACCTTCGGTGAGACGGCTGCCCCCTGCGCCCGACGGCAAAACCCGACTGCATGCGGGCCCGGCCTCACGAGTCAGCCTCCCCTTGGACCGGGAGGCGAGTACCTCACCGGATCCCAAAGGAGTGACGAGCAGACGCTCCTCCGCCGGGCGCAGCCCCATTCAGGAGAAACCATGAAACGAACCGACAACCCCGCAACCGTGACAGTGTTCGCGACGTACAAGAAGCTCGAGCGCGACTGCCAGCTCGAGATGGTCGCGGGCTTCATTCACGGCGCGCGCCTGAACGCATCGGACACGAGGCAGCGCGCTCTCAGCCGCGCCCGGGCCGTGGTCGCGCTCACGAACGCCGGACCGCTCACGCGCGATCTGCCGCTCGAGGGTGTGCAGATGCACGGCGAGTTCTGGTCGCTCGGCCATGCCTTCGGCCAGGACTGGCGCGAGCGCACGGACCGCATTGAAAAGCGCTCGGTCGAGCGCGCGAAGGAGGGCGTCGGCATTGACCACGGCAGCCACCTCAACGCCGCCTTCCACGCCCCGCAGTCACAGCACATCTCTCAATAGGAGCACACATGTCGTACCAATTCAGACTCAAGCCCGAGTCGCACCCGGACCGCTTCACGGTCCTGCCCGAGAGCCTGCTCAGGCGCCCGGACTTCCCGGCCATCCTGCAGGAGGCCTGCGAGCGCCAGTGGGGCGGCAGTTTCGCCGACATCTTCATTGAGGACCCGGACGGCGCCTGCGACTATGTCATCGGCATGGAGGAGATCGAGGTCGTCGACGAGCACGGCAACGTGCTGCCGGACATCGCGGACGAGTCCATGGCCATCGCCATCCCGCGCGAGCTCGTCAGCATCCTCGACGAGGCGCTCACCTGCGGTCTCTGCGCCGCGATGCAGCTCTCGGACAAGGGCGAGGACGTCGACGAGACGATCGCCGAGATCTCCGGCGCCATCGATCTGCTCAACCGTGCCGTCAAGGAGGGTCCGGAATGAACCTGATCGAGATCACCAGGACGCCGCTCGAGGAGACCATGCCAGCACCGAAGCTCTTCTTCAGCATGACCTCGTGGAACCCCGTGCATGCACTGCTCGAGGACATGCGCGAGCTCGGCGACGAATGGCGCGAGGATGACCTGCGCATCGACGCGGACTTCCTCCTCGGGAAGATCGCCCCGCAGAGCGCGCCGCCCGGCATGGTCTACAGCGCCGGGGATGCGCCGAAGGCCGTGAAGATCTTCGCCGGCCTGCTCACGCTGCAGGGCACGATCAACCAGCGGCTCTACGACCGGTGGGCCTTCGGCAACCTGCTCGGCGGCGAGGACGAGTACCGCGACGTGGAGAT
>NZ_JAUNSF010000022.1 GCF_030539355.1 Sutterella sp. | reverse complement strand
ATCAAACGAGGCTAGAAAGGTCTTCTGAGTACTTCTGTTTTGCGTTCGCCGTGCCGTTTCACAAGGGTTCGAATAGCTCAATCCCCTTACTATATGAAATTTTCCCTTATCAAAATGACAATAGAATGCCAGAGGAATCAACCTTCCGATCAGGGAATTTTTATAAATTTCACCTTCATCTCCTTCCAGATCCATGGGCATTTTTTCCCAAGGCGGGATACCGATTCCGGAAGTCAGATATGGAATTTTCTGTTTAATCTCCATTTCACTGATTAAGTTAATTCGAAGTGTGTCAAACAAATCATCGCCCAAGGGATAGATATGAAGCCATCCATTTTTACCCATGGCTGGAGAACTTGGAGGTGTCCCTGTTTTCTTTATTCTTATATTGTTTTTCACCTTCTTTCCTCCCGTTCCCATAACCAATTGCGTCAGAAGAACATACGCTTCCTCTGCGCATCCAATATTCCTCGTGAAAGTTCCTTCACGCAATACGACTGCTGATTTGCCTGCCACTCCGATAACAAATTTCCCGGAAGGCAATACATCCTTACAAAAAGCATCCGTATATTGTAAAAAAGGCTTTTTCTCATCATAAATATCAAATTCATCCATGTGTTCAGTCAGATATGCTCTGGCTTCCGATTTCATTTTTTCAATGTTCATCTGCTTGATCTGAACTTCTGTCTTAGGTCTGCAGGCTCGCTGAAGAATTGCAAGCAGCAGCCTGAAAACGGACAGTCTTTCAATCGGGGTTCCTTCAAGTACCGGAGCCTTTACAAGATTAAAAAAATCAATAAGACTTACAGGAGGTTGTCTTGCCAGTTTAAGCCATTTTTCAGTTGATAAATTAAAAGATTTTCCGATCATATATTTCTCCTTGACTATATTTCTTCAGTTTATATATTCATAACCGTAATTATATGAATACAACTCCGTCATTAATTCGTTGCCTTTGACATCCTTTAATAGTCCGTCGGCTGTCAGCACCAAAGGAATATTCTGAAATCTCTTCATTATTCTGAATTCCTTTTGGAATCCTTCGAAATTACTCATCAAGCCTGATCGTACTGGACGCGGAACATTCACAATTCTTTCCTCCGCCCATAAATCAAATTTTTCGAAACTATTCGGAATATTATTCAGATCACCTTCGTCAACAATCAGAACCTGATGCATCTCATATTCCGAGTATCTGGTTCCGGCAAGAGCATTTACCTCATTCAACGACTGATTCAGACCTGTCCAGCCCAAAGCCGTCTCTTTCATTGTTGTCTCTTTTTTAATAAATTCATCCTTTAGTTCTGCAATTAACAAATTGCTCTCCTCCCTTTCCGAGAATGAATTTTCAATCAGTTCACGGGCATCACTCGGGAGAGAGATGATATTTTTAGCGGACAACACATTGACAAGTTCCTCAAGTGTTCTCATGAGCAAATATGGAGGATAAACAATTCCTGTTTTTCCAAAAATTCTTTCAGAAGCAGTTTTCTTGTCATCCTCAGGAACGGCAATAATCATCACCTCTGCCATATCACACTCATCAGGTCTTTTCTTCTCATGCCGCCACAGGCGTCCAATTCTCTGAATCAACCGATCCATGGGGGCGATTCGTGTCACCAGTAGATCTGCATCAATATCCAGGGACTGTTCCAGAACCTGAGTTCCGACCAGAACACATCCACCGGATAAATCATTCACCGAACCATTCCTTTCGAATTTTTCAACCCAGAAATCCTCTATCCTCTGACGATCCAGAGGCCGAAACCTTGAATGCAGAACAGCAGACGTAACACCTTCTTTTTCAAAAAGATGAGCAACTTTTTGTGCTTGTTCAACCGTGTTTTCTATCCAGAGGACACTGGCTCCGGATTCAACCCGCTTCAGAACTTCTCCAAAGGCCTTTTCCTCTGCGGTTTCATCGTCCAGAAGAATCACCCGAACTTTCTTTTCTGCCGCTGCGGGAGAACTCAGGCCAATTGATTGAAGCTCCCCACCACGCCTGAGAGAAATAATCACTGGATCCTGAGGCCATTCCACGTCTGAATTTCCAAGAAATTTCCCGCGTCGATCAGCTGACAAGGTTGCGCTCAGCAAAACCACTGTTCCCCCCGCCGCCAGCAGTCTCTCAATCAGTATTTCGACAAGCGCTCCGGTGTATGCGCCGTATGAATGAACCTCGTCAATGATCACGACCTTGCCGAGCAGCCCGGCAGTTCGCACCGCCGCATGGCGCACAGGAGCACAGCTGAGAAGTGCCTGATCGACCGTGCCGACGCCGAATGGAGACAGAAGCGCCCGACGGTTTGAAGAGGCCCAGGGATTCCCTGCCTCGGCCTCACCTCCCATCCGGGTCCGCATCAGCCGGGCCTTGCTGTGCACAAGCCTGACGTGGTCATCGCGCTCGGGGTTCCTGAGCGCACGGCTCACGTACGCCTGCATCCTCCGGATCATGCGATTGCTCGTGAGCTGGGTCGGCAACGCGAAGTAAATTCCGCTCGCGTCGCCGCACTGCATGGCCTTGAAAGCCAGGCCGAGCGCCGCCTCGGTCTTGCCGCTCCCCGTGGGGGCTTCAAGGATGTAGAGCCCCGGCCCTGCGTAAAAATCTACGAACGCAGCCTGTTCTGCCCGGGGCGGGAATCCAAAGAATTCCTTGAAATTTCCGTCTTTCTTCATGACGGGCAGCCCCAGACCGGCCTCACGCACCAGGCTCTCGGCGACCAAGTCGGTCAACGCTCTCGACAGCGGAGCGCTCTGCTGCGAAGCGATCCAGTCCGCAAGGATCAGGAGACCTTCCCAGCACGCCTGCTGAACATAGGAGATCGCCGGATCCTGCGAGGGCTCCGGGAAACCATCAAGACCAAGGCAGTCGAGCAGACGCAGGGCAAGTCTCTCCCGCGCCGCCTCCCATTTCTCGCCTCCGCACAGCGGATCAGCGCCGATGTAGCCGAGCCAGCCGGTGACGGGCCTGCCGTGATGAGCACCGACGACGTCGCAGCACATGTCGGGCGCGCCGAGACGTTCGAGCGTGTACCAGCTGACTTCGCTGTGGTAGGTCTCCTTCCCCGCGCAGTCCCTGCTGATGCAGTACCGAAGCCATCTTTCAGTGTCAGGAGCATCCGCGCACGATGCCGCGAGACGGGAGATGAACTCCGGCGTCAGTTTCCCAATGTCGTGCAGAGCAGGCAACACCTCAAGGCCCGCAGGCAGCAGCGCCTCCTTACCCGGAAACTTCAGAGCCGCACAAATTTTCAGAAAAACGGCGGCTGTTAGTTCGCCGTGTCGACGGATTGAAATCCCGAAACCCCGAGCTCCCTCGTCATCAAGCTGAACCGTCTTCGCCGGAAAATCATCGACATCCCTGTCCGACAGGAAGTCAGGCAGGCCTTCCTGACGGTGCCCTTCACTGCCCCGCTCGATCGGAATTCCTCGGGTACCGGGAGCGCAGAAGTTCCGCGCACAATCGGCATGCGACGGCTCGAGTGCGGTGGCCAGAGGCTGCATGTTGCTGACGGACATTGGTTCGCTCCAGGGACTGTTGATGACTTGACCGCCTCCGACAACTTCTGATTTCAGATCGATGTTTGTCGCCGATGACTGTCTCCTCAGAGCACTGTACGACATAATGAACCGTTTGCTGTCGCATCAAGTTCGAATTATCTCAAAAATACCAATTTCACGGTATGTTCATATGTCAGAATGACCGCGAACGGGGACATCCACGGCCCGGACACCTTCCTTCGCTGAGACAGATCAGACGGCCGATGACTCGTCAAAGAGGTGCTGCATCAGATTTCCGACCTCGGCGTCGGACTCAAGAAAGTCGGATCCCCTGAGGAACTCCTCTATGGAGGCAGCATGGAGCACCTCACTCACCGCAGCGATCTCGCTTTCCCCGCGATTCTGGCCCGCGACTGCGTCCGTCCGGCTCCGGGCTCCCTGATCATCCGTTTGAGAGCGCAGAAGGTGTTCGGCAGATAAGTTCAGTCTACGGACGCATGAACCGTTTACTGTCGCAGCGATGAAATTCGCTGCCACAGCTACCCATGGCTTCTTTAGAATCACCCTTTGACGAGCTCGAAGCCCGCCACCCCGAAACCAACCAAAGGGATTCCCTACAGATGCTGAAGTTCGCTTTTCAGACGCCCACCCGCCTCATCTTCGGCGCCGGCAAGCTCGATGCCCTGCGCACCGAGAAGCTTCCCGGCAAGAAGGCACTGCTGCTGACCTCGCGCGGCCGCTCCGTCGAACGCTCGGGCACGCTCGCCCGCGTTCTCACCGCGCTTGAGGTTCAGGGCGTCACCGCCGTCCACATGCCGATCGTCGAGCCGAACCCGCTGCTGACGACCGTCATGACCGCGGCCGCCCGTGCGCGCGAGGAAGGCTGCGACTTCGTGATCGGCCTCGGCGGCGGCTCCGTCATGGACTGCGCCAAGGCCACGGCCGTCATGGCGACCAACCCCGGCGACTTCTGGGACTACATTCCCTCCGGCCAGGGCGGCCGCAAGCCGATCGAAATCGATCCGCTGCCGATTGTTGCGATCAGCACCACGGCCGGCACGGGTTCCGAAGTGGACGGCGGCGGCGTCATCACCAATCCGGGCACGCAGGAGAAGTCCGGCTTCGGCGGCCACATCGGTCTCTTCCCGACGCTCGCGATCGTCGACCCTGAGCTCACGCTCACGGTTCCCCCGCTCCTCACCGCTTTCCAGGGCTTTGATGCGCTCTTCCACGCTATCGAAGGCTATCTCTCGAAGAAGGCCAATCCGCTCGGCGACATGTTCGCCCTCGAGGCCGTCCGTCACATCTCCGCCGGCCTCGTCCGTGCGGTGAAGGACGGTCGCGACCTTGACGCCCGCTGCCACGTCTCGCTCGCCAACACGCTCTCGGGCTATGTCATGGCCTGCGGCCGCCTCACGAGCATGCATTCGATGGAGCACGCCCTCTCGGCCTTCCATCAGGAGCTCCCGCACGGCGCCGGCCTCATCATGCTCTCGATCCCCTACTTCCAGCACATGATCCAGACGGGCGCCCGCAGCGACCGCTTCGTCGAGCTCGCCCGTGCGCTCGGCGTGCGTGATGCGGTTCACCCGGCCGACTTCCTGCGCGCTCTCCACGACCTCGAGGCCGCCTGCGACGTCGCCGACCTGCGCATGAGCGAGGTGGGCGTCACCCGCGAGGAGATCCCGGCCCTTGCCGAGAAGGCCCGCAGCTCCGGCGCCGCCCTCTTCGAGCTCGACCCGGTTGCCCTCACCTTCGAAGACACGGTGAGCATCTACGAGGCGAGCTTCCGGTGACCTTTCGTCACTGACCCGGCCGGACGACAGCGTCCGGCCCGGGGAACAGCTTAGAAAAAAGGCTCACACCGTTTTCGGTGTGAGCCTTCTTTTTCGGGACATCCGCGCCGCTCGCGGCGCGGATTCCCTTCCGCTAATTCAAAGAATTAGCAGATCGTGCGGATCCAGCCCTCCGGGGCCTCAATCTTGCACGCCTGGATGTCAGTGAGCGTCTGACGGAGCTTGCCGCAGATCTCGCCCATCTGGTCCATGCCGGACGGCAGGGCAATGTCGCCCTCGTGGGTGTGGATGAGACCCACGGGAGCGAGCACTGCAGCGGTGCCGCAGAGGCAGCATTCCTTGAAGTTCTTGACTTCGTCAAGACGGACCTGGCGCTCGATGACGTTCAGGCCGAGGTAGTGCTGACCGACGTACACAAGTGAACGACGGGTGACCGACGGAAGAATCGACTGAGACTTCGGGACGATCAGGTTGTTGTCGGCATCGACGAAGAGGATGTTGGCACCGCCCGTCTCCTCAACGTACGTGCGGGTCTGCGGGTCGAGATACATGTTCTCGGCGTACCCGTTTCGGTGAGCTTCTTGAGTCGGGAAAAGGCTCATCGCATAGTTAAGACCCGCCTTGATGGCGCCGGTGCCGTGGGGGGCGGCGCGGTCATAGTCGGAGACGCAGATGCGGATCGGCTTCGGGCCTTCCTTGAAATAGCTGCCAACCGGCATCACGAAGACGCGGTAGGTGTAGGACGGGGCCGGGGCGACGCCGATCTGCGGGCCGGAGCCGAAGAGAACCGGACGGATGTAGAGCGAAGCGCCGGTGCCATAGGGCGGAACCCAGGCGGCGTTGGCGCGGACGACCTCGTCGATCGACTGAAGGAATTTCTCGAGCGGGAAGGGGGGGATTTCCAAGCGCTTGGCCGAGTCGATCATGCGCAGACCGTTCTGGTCCGGGCGGAACGTGACGATGCGGCCGTCCTCGGTCGTGTAGGCCTTCAGGCCCTCGAAGCAGCTCTGCGAATAGTGGAAGACGCAGGCCGACTCAAGGAGGTGGAACTCCGGATCCTCGAGGAGGCCGCCCTCGGACCACTCACCGTTGTCCCAGGTGGACTGCCAGCGGTAGTCGGTCTTTGTATAGGCGAAGCCGAGCTTCGACCAGTCGATGTTCTTCTTTTCCATTTGATTCATCCACTTTTGAGTGAAGTCCGACGCCGGGGTGTTCTCGGCAGAGCGGACCCGCAAACTCCGAAGCCCGACGCGCGGCCGGGCATCTGGAGCGAAAACTTGTCGTGTCAGGGGAATTCATCGGCAGTTGGCGCCAATGAAGCGACACGTCGGAAATCGTAACACTGCGCCCCAGCGGGCCTGACGCCCCTTCTAGGCGGTTCTGCCTAGTGCGTTGAATCTAAAGCGCATCGTCAGGAAATTTCCTGCATCTCCGGAGTTATTTCAAAAATTTTTCCTTGTTTTTCAAATCCCTTTGATTGCAACCCCCTCTGTTTTGCCGCTTACACTCCCGACCGGAGATCGGGACTCAGGGTTAACACGGAAAATTTGGTGTAATATTTCATTGTTTGGAATTGTGTATTCCATTTTTCAGTAGACTTACAGGGTTTTCCTCTATCTTCTCAATTCCTCGCCGACCGGGCGGGAAACACTGACAGGAGTTCTCCCCATGCTTCGCTTCATCCTTGCTCCCGCGCTCACGCTCGTCTGCGCCACGGCGCTCGCCGCCGGCGGCATGGACAGTCACGCCGGCCACGGCGGCCATGAAGGCCACAACATGCAGCACGGCGACCACGCCGCGGCCGCGCCCGCCAAGGCGCAGTCCTACACCGCCACCGGCATCGTGAAGGGCCTTGACCCTAAGGCGGGCAAGGTGACGATCGCCCACGATCCGATCCCCGCGCTCAAGTGGCCCTCCATGACGATGCGCTTCACGTACGAGAACCCCGCCGTCGTCAAGGGTCTGCGCAACGGTGACCGCATCCGCTTCACCTTCCGTCAGGAAGGCAATGTCTCCGTCCTGGAATCCGTCCGCCGCTGATATTCAATTACTCACCGACGCCTGAGGCGCCTTGATTCAGGCCGGGGCCTCAGGCTTCCCTGATCCGCTCCCGACCCTCCGTCATGCCCCAAGCGTCCTCCCCATCCCCGGGCACCCGCAGTTCCGCGGGTGTCATCACGCTCGTCCTCGTCGCGCTCATCGCGGGCGCGGCGGGCGGCGTAACCCTCGTTCACTTCCGTCCCGACCTCGTCGCGCAGTTCCTTCCCGCTCCCGCTGCGACCGGAACGGATGCAGCCGCCTCCGCTGAAGCCGCTCCCCAGGCCGACGGGCTCGCCGAGCCCGACGAGAACGGCCGCCCCGTTCTCTACTGGTACGACCCGATGAAGCCCGAGGCGCACTTCATGCACCCGGGTCCCTCGCCCTTCATGGACATGGATCTCGTGCCGAAGTACGCCGACGAGGGCGCGGGTGACGACTCGGGCGCCGTGAAGATCGATCCGACGGTCGTCGCAAACCTCGGCGTGCGCACGGCGATCGCCGAGGAAGGGCGTCTGACGCTCGAGGTGCGGCTGCCCGCCGAGGTGACGCTCAACGAGTCCGCCGTCGCCGTGATCCAGGCCCGTACCTCCGGATTCGTCGAGGAGATCCCGCCGCGCGCCGTCGGGGACTTCGTGAAGAAGGGTGATCCGCTCGCCGTGCTGACGCTGCCCGGCTGGAGCGAGGCGCAGGCCGAGTACCTTGTGCTCTCGTCCGTTCCGGGCACGAACCGCGCGACGCTCGAGAGCACCCTGCGGCGCCTCAGGCTCGCCGGCATGCCCGAGGAGGACATCCGCGAGATGATCCGCACCCGGCGGGTCAAGACCCGCTTCACGGTCCGCGCACCGATCGACGGCGTCGTCACAACGATCTCAGTTCGGCGCGGCATGAACATCTCCACATCGGACACGATCGCCCGGATCGAGGCGCTCGACCCGGTGTGGGTCGTCGCCTCCGTCCCCGAGCGCTACGCCGCGCTGCTCAAAGAGCATTCCGAGGACGTTCAGACGACACTCGCCGTCGACGCCTTCCCGGGCCGCGAGTGGACGCCCGTCTCGCGCGAGATTCTGCCGACGGGCGACTCGGGCACCCGCACGGTCCGGATCCGCCTCACGCTCGCGAATGCCGACGGCGCGCTCCGCCCCGGCATGTCCGCGCGGCTTGACCTTCGCGCACCGGGCGCCGAGGGCGTTCTGCTCCCGAGCCAGGCCGTCATCACCGACGGCAGGCTCCCGCGCGTGATCCTGCGCCGTGACGGCAAGTTCTACCCGACCCCCGTCGCGATCGCGGGCGAAGCGGGCGACATGACCGCCATCTCGACGGGCGTCTTCCCCGGCGACGAGGCGGTACTCTCCGGCATCTTCCTCATCGACGCCGAGGCGAGCATCTCGGGTGCGCTCGCGCGCCTGACTCCCGCCGAGCCGCTTGACAATGGCTGGACCGAGGCGACCGAGGAAATGAACGCCGCCGACGGCGCCGCCCCCGGGAGCGACGGCATGGCCCCGATGGATCACGGCGCTCATGAGGCTCTCACCACGCCGGAGCACGACCAAGGCGCGATGCCGCAGGAAGAGAAGGAGGCGCCATGATCGAGCGCATCATCCGGGCATCGGTCGAGAACCGCATGCTCGTGCTCCTGGGCGCCCTTCTCCTCGCGCTCTGGGGCACGATCACCATCCTGCGCACGCCGGTCGACGCGCTCCCCGACCTCTCCGACGTGCAGGTCATTATCAAGAGCGAGTACACGGGACAGGCGCCGCCGATCGTCGAGGACCAGGTCACCTACCCGATCAGCACGGCGATGCTTGCCGTGCCGGGTGCGACCACCGTCCGCGGGTTCTCGCTCTTCGGCACCTCATATGTATATGTGCTCTTCGAGGACGGCACCGACCTCTACTGGGCCCGCTCGCGCGTGCTCGAGTCCCTCTCCTCCATCTCCGGGAGCCTCCCCTCGGACGTGACGACCGAGCTCGGCCCCGACGCCACGGGCGTGGGCTGGATCTACGAGTACGCGCTCGTTGACCGCACGGGCCGCGAGGACCTCGAGAGCCTGCGGTCGCTCCAGGACAACTTTCTCAAGTACGAGCTCAAGGCCGTGCCGGGCGTCGCCGAGGTGGCGAGCGTGGGCGGCGCCGTGCGCGAGTACCAGGTCCTGCCCGATCCGGTGAAGCTCGCGAGCCACGGCGTCACGATCAACCAGATCCACTCCGCGATCACGTCGTCCAATGCCGAGGCCGGCGGAGGGTCGGTTGAGATCGCGGGAAGCGAGTTCATGGTGCGCGCCCGCGGGTATCTGAAGACCCTGCAGGACTTCCGCGAGATCGTGCTCAAGGTGACCGACGGCGTCCCGACCTATCTCGGCGACGTGGCCGAGGTCCGCATCGGCCCCGAGATGCGCCGCGGCATCGCCGAGCTCAACGGCGAGGGCGAGGTCGCGGGCGGCGTCGTGATCCTGCGCTCGGGCGGCAACGCCCGGGACGTGATCGATCACGTCAAGGCCCGCCTCGAGGAACTGAAGCCCTCGCTCCCGCCCGGGGTCGAGGTGATCCCCGTCTACGACCGCAGCACCCTCATCGACCGCGCGATCGAGAACCTCTCGAACCGCCTCATCGAGGAATTCATCGTCGTCGCCATCGTCTGCGCGATCTTCCTCTGGCACGTCCGCTCGGCCCTGGTTGCCATCGTGACGCTTCCGCTCGGTCTCGCACTCGCCTTCATCGCCATGCACTTCCAGGGCATCAACGCGAACATGATGTCCCTGGGCGGCATCGCGATCGCCGTGGGCGCGATGGTGGACGCCGCGATCGTGATGATCGAGAACGCCCACAAGAAGATCGAGGCCTGGGAGCACGCGCACCCGGGCGAGAAGCTCGCCGGAGAATCGCGCTGGCGGCTCATCACGGACGCCGCGGTCGAGGTGGGTCCGGCGCTCTTTCTGTCGCTGCTCATCATCACGCTCTCCTTCATCCCGATCTTCACGCTCGAGGGGCAGGAGGGCCGCCTCTTCGGACCGCTCGCCTGGACCAAGACCTGGGCGATGGCGGGCTCGGCGTTCCTTGCGGTCGTGCTCGTGCCCGTGCTGATGGGTCTCGCGATCCGCGGGAAGATCCCGGCGGAGGAGAAGAATCCGCTCAACCGCTTCCTCATCTATATATATGAGCCGCTCCTCAGAGGGGTGCTCAGGTTCCCGAAGCTCACGCTCATCGCCGCCTGCGCAGTGGTGATGACGGTGAGCTGGCCGCTCGAGCGCCTCGGCGCCGAGTTCCTGCCCCAGATCGCAGAGGGCGACATTCTCTACATGCCGACGACGCTCCCCGGCGTCTCCTCGGCCGAGGCCGCGGCGATGCTGCAGACGACGGACAAGCTCATACGCACCGTGCCCGAGGTGGCGAGCGTCTTCGGCAAGGCCGGGCGCGCCGACACCGCGACCGACTCCGCGCCGCTCGAGATGATCGAGACCACGATTCAGCTGAAGCCGGAGAGCGAATGGCGCCCCGGCATGACGCTCGACGCGATCATCGCCGAGCTTGACCACCGCGTGCGGCTCCCGGGTCTCGCGAACCTCTGGGTGCAGCCGATCCGCGCGCGCATCGACATGCTCTCCACGGGCGTGAAGAGCGCGATCGGCATCAAGGTCTCGGGCAATTCGCTCGCCGACATCGACGCGGCCGCCCGCCAGATCGAGACCGCCGCGAGAGGCGTCGACGGCGTCGTCTCGGCCCTTGCCGAGCGCCTCGAGGGCGGCCGCTACATCGACATCGAGATCGACCGCATCCGAGCGGCGCGCTACGGCATGACCGTGGGCGACGTGCAGGAGTACGTCTCGGTGGCCGTGGGCGGCATGATGGTGAGCGACGTGATCGACGGCATCGCCCGCTATCCGATCACGATCCGCTACCCGCAGGCCGACCGCGGCAGCGTCGCGGCACTGAGGGAACTGCCGATCATCGGCGGCTCGGGCGAGCGCATCACGCTGGGCGACGTCGCCACGGTGAATCCCGTAACCGGCCCCTCGATGCTGCGCACCGAGAACGCCCGCCCCGCCTCCTGGGTCTACGTGGATGCGCGTGACCGCGACATGGCCTCGGTGGTGGAGGATCTGAAGAGCGCGATCGCGAAAGACGTGAAGCTCGCGCCCGGCGTGAGCGTCGCCTTCTCCGGGCAGTACGAACTCATGGAGCGCGCCGAGTCGAAGCTCATGCTGATGGCGCCGATGACGCTCCTCATCATCTTCGTGCTGCTCTACCTCTGCTTCCGCCGGTTCTCCGAGTCGATCCTCGTGCTGCTGTCGCTCCCCTTCGCGCTCGTGGGCTCCATCTGGCTCCTCTGGTACATGGGCGACCGTCTCTCGGTCGCGGTGGGCACGGGCATGATCGCGCTCGCGGGCCTTGCGGCCGAGTTCGGCGTCGTGATGCTCGTTTATCTCAGGCACGCCGTCGCGGAGGACAAATCGCTCGCCGACCCGAAGACCTTCACGACCGAGGCGCTTGACCGCGCGATCGTGCACGGCGCGGCGCTCCGCGTGCGTCCGAAGTCGATGACGGTCGCCGTGATTCTCGCGGGCCTGATCCCGATCCTCATCGGCACGGGAGCGGGCAGCGAGGTGATGAGCCGCATCGCCGCGCCGATGGTGGGCGGCATGATCACGGCGCCGCTCCTCTCGCTCTTCGTGATCCCAGCCGCGTGGAAGCTCATCATGCTGCGGCGCAGAAAGCTCTGAGGAACTTCGGGCGCACTTCCACAGACTGCGGGAGCGATCATCAGCTCCCGCAGTTTCACTTCAGAACCCGAAGATCGCTACGTCGTGCAGAGACATTTCCAAATATCAGGGTGTCCCGCGCAGGAACGCGCATTTTTCAGCTGGAGCGTTGGACAGGACAGGTCATGCCTTGATCCAAAAATGATCTAAGAATGACGCATCGACATTGCTCATTATCGTAAACTGCAGGAGACATCAACAACCTGGGAGAAGCGCATGGCCGCTCTGAAGACACCCCCTGGCACGGACCTCGGGGAAATCGTGCGCCGCGAGGAGGCAAAGAAAGTTCCGGACAACCATAAGGTTGCTGCGGCAGTCGCCCGCAGGGCGGCTGATAAATCCATCACCCTTGGAGAGATTGCAGAGGAATGCGGACACAGCATCCAGTGGGTCGGATACGCTCTCGACGCGGCGAAGGCGCTTGAGGATCCCATCCTCGGTCCGCGCTTCCGCAGCCGCCAGATTAACAGTCTCCCTGTTGTGGCGGGACTGGTTCTTCTGTGCAGGAAAGCGCCGGATATTGTGAAGGAGGATCTTGAGCAGAAACTCGGCCCCGACGCCGGGAAAATGTTCTGCGAGCCTGTTAACAAGGCACTTTTCAAGTCAGCCGATCTGGACAGGCTCGCCGAGCGAATCCGCGAGGAGCGACCGCGCAGTGCCGGAGGCGCTTTGAAAAAGGGACGCGACTCAACACACCCCCTCACGAACCTCGGGAAAATCATGCGCCGCGAGGCGAAAGAGAAAGTTCCTGACAATTTCAAGATTGCACAGGCGGTCGCTCGTTGCGTGGCCAACGAATTCACCTTTGTGGAGATTGCCGAGGAGTGCCAACGCAACATCCAGTGGGCCGTGCACGCTTTCGACGCGTCAAAGGCGCTTGAGGATCCCATCCTCGGTCCGCGCTTCCGCAGCCGCCAGATCAATGGACTTCCACTTGTAGCGGCGATGGTTCCTCGCTGCAGGAAATATCCTGACCTCGTGAAGGCGGAGCTTGAACGGAAGCTCGGCTCCGACGCAGGAAAACTGTTCTGCATGCCCAATTCACAGACTCTTTTCACTTCAAAGGATCTGAACTGGCTCGACGTGCTGATCCGCAGGGAACAGACACGCCGCGCCGGAGACGCTCCGGAGAATGGTCGAGATTCTCCTTCGGAGGCTTCCCTCAGAGGTCGCCGATATGTCAGTCGACGATGGAGCAGGCAGGAAACCGACGAAGCCGTGGCCCGTCTGTCAGAACTCCTGGACGAAGATGTATTCAGCCATTCCGAGGTCTCGACGCTGATTGTCGAGATCATGAGGGGCGGCACAAGCCAGACGGAACTCGCGCGGTGGCTTGGACAGCCCGTGAACTTCATCAGCAAGGAATACCGCATGTACGAGACAGCCTTCAGCTTCGGCGAGGACTCTGAGCTCGCCAGACGGTTCCGGGCTGATCAGATCTCAAATCCCGGGATTCTGGAGGAACTCGCGAAGCTCTACAGAATCACCCCCGAATACGCCGATGCGGAGATTCGTCGCTTTTTGGATGGGGACGCGGACAATCCGGTCCGCCACAGAATCTCATATATGGATGCCGTCAAGTTTCGCCTCAGGATCGAAAAAAAAGCGAAGGACGGCTCCCTGGATCCACTGCCGAAGGCTGGCGAAGCAAAGCCGCAGAACGACAGGGAGAAGCCTGTCGAGCATACGGCGGGCCTGAGGACCATTGAGATCCCGGAGACCTCCGGTGAAAAGACGTCTGTCCCCCTCATTGACTCGACGCTCCTCAGCCTGGAGGCGTGTCTTGACATTTACTTTGCCCTGTTGAAGAGAAAGAACCTCATTCTTCACGGCGCCGCCGGCGTCGGAAAGACTTATGTCGCCAATCAGCTGTGCCGAGAGATGATCGGCGCGCTGCCTGCGGGAGAGACGCCTGAGAGCCGGATCATGTCCGTGCACGGGAGCGAGCTTGATGACGAGACACTCCGGGGAGACATAATCAGCTTCTGTCGGAAAGCCGCCGTCCCCGGCGACCTCGTGCACATGCTGCTGATCGACGCCGTGAGCCCGCAGCAGCTTCGCCGGGGCCTTGATCCCTGGCTTCATTACCTCGCGGCCGAGCAACGGGGAAAATCCTTCAGACTCCGCAGGAATGAAATTGTCTTTCCGCCGAATCTTTATGTTGTCTGTACCATGAACACTGCGGGGCACCGGTTCGCGTTTGAGATGCCCGGGTATCTGCGTCGTTTCGCCGTGATCGAGATAGAGCCCCAGTTCGAGTCGACCAGATTTCAGGAGTGGGTCCGTTCGCAGAAAAGTCCGGATTTCAACCAGTTCGTAAAGCACCTCGTCAGTCTGAACAAAGAGATCGCAGATGATCCGTCTCTCGGTCGGGACTTCCGCTTCGGGCAGGAGTGGCTTCTGTGTCAGAGCATTCTGGACGATCTGCCTCTCGCCGTCATAACCGGATTCGCTCCGGCGATACGCGATCTCTGGCCCGCCGACCGCTCCCGTGCCGAGGGCTGGATCGAAAAGCTCATGATGGCTACCGAAGGCATCCGCAAGCAGAAACAGACATTGAAGACTCCTTCAGTCACCTAGCCGCGGATCCGGCGCCTTGCAGCCGGGCTGCCAGTTCCTCACTGTGCCGGCGGCACAAAGGACAACGCCGTTCGGGGACCGGATCCCTGAACGGCGTCGTTGTCTTTGAGCGGGATTTCAGCGGGCTCAGGCTTCCGCCTTCTTCTCCTGCTGAGGTTCCTTCACTTCAGGAGCGGCGGGCTTCTCCGCGGGATCGGCCGCGGACTCGGCGAGCGTCTTCACATCCTCGGCCTCGGCGGCCGCGACGGCCTCGGGCGTGACCGGGGTGACGGGCGCTTCAGCAAGCTCCTCGGCGACGGACTTGCCGGCCTCGGCCGTCTGCGGCTGATCGGCAGGGGACTCGGGAGCCGGCGGAACGGCCTGGGCCGCGGCCTCGCTCTCGGCGAGGTCATGGGCGATCGCGTCCTGCGTCCTCGCCACGACCTCCTGCGGGAGCTCCTCGGCGGGCTTCTCCTCGGCGGCCTTGCGCTTCGAGAAGAAGTTGGCGAGACGGCGGATCGGACGGGGCTCGCGCTTCACGGGCTTCGGGGCCTCGGCGCCTTCAGCGCCCTGAGCACCCTCGCCGCCCTCGGCGGCTTCCTGCGATTCAGCAGACTGCTCCCCGGCCTGTTCGGCGGCGGCCTTCTCGGCCTGCGCCTTCTCGGCGCGCTCGGCGGCGGCCTTGCCCTCGGGACCGACCGGAACGCCGATCGTGACGCCCGTCTTGAGCGCGGAGGCGGTCTGGGCGGAGAAGAGGCGGGCGGCGGAGTCAAGGGTCGAGAGGAACGTGACCTTCTCGAGCGTCACCTCGGGCCAGATGCCGATCGAGTCGTCGGCGACGACGATCGGGATCTCGGGCGAGACGTGGCGCGCGGCCTCGGCCGTGCGCAGGCCGTCGGCGCTCGAGTCGAGGAGGACGAGGAGCTTGGCGCGGTGGAGGTGCGCGCTCACCCAGGTCTCATCCTTGGAGGGGTCGCCGAGGATCACGGAGATGCCGCGCTGCGAGAGCTTCTCGGCGACTTCCTCGTCGTCGACGACGGCGACGATCGGCACGCCCGAGTCCTCGAGCGGACGGGCGAAGTGCTCGACCATCCTGGCGCGGCCGGTGACGACGGCCTGGTTGACAAGCTTCTCGGGCGCCGTCTCGGCGGGCAGCACCTCGAAGGGCGCCTCGCGCATGGCGGCCTTGCGGGCCCACTTCCAGCGGCTCGTGAGGGCGCGCGAGATCTTGGGCTCAAGCCAGAAGCCGATCGGGTTGAGCGCGATCGAGAGGATCGAGCCCGCGACCACGAGGTTGACGAGCTTCTCGGTGGCAAGCCCCAGGCCCACGGCCTGGCCGATCAGGATGAAGGAGAATTCGCCGATCTGCGCGAGCGACACGGCGACGATGATCGCGGTGCGCAGCGGATACCGCAGGGCGTTGACGAGCACGAACGCGGCGAGCGACTTGCCGAAGAGGATGACCACGAGAACCGCGAGCACCTCGAGCGGGGCGTCCAAGAGGATGTGCCAGTCAAAGAGCATGCCCACGCCGACGAAGAAGAGCACGGCGAAGGCGTCCTGGAGCGGAATGGACTCGGTGGCGGCGCGGTGCGCGAAGCGGCTCTCGCGCATCACCATGCCGGCGAAGAAGCTGCCGAGCGCGAAGCTCACGTGGAAGATCTCGGCGGCGCCGTAGGCGACGCCCACCGCGCAGGCGAGTACGAAGAGCGTGAAGAGCTCGCGCGAGCCCGTGCGGGCGACCTGCGCCATGGCGCACGGCATCACGCGGCGGCCGACCACGAGCATCACGGCGACGAAGATCGCGGCATTGAGGAGCGTCTGGCCGATCACGAGCCAGATGTCGGCGCCGAGGAGGCGCGAATGCGTGCCCGGCTCGCCCGGGATCATGATGCTCGCGAAGGGCGGCAGCAGAACGAGGATGAGAACGGTCGCGAGGTCCTCGACGATCAGCCAGCCCACGGCGATGCGGCCGTCGGAGCTCGTGAGCTTGCCGCGGACCTCGAGGGCCTTCAGGAGCACCACCGTCGAGGCGCACGAGAGCGAGATGCCGAGCACGATCGACTGCGCCCAGGTGTAGTCAAAGAGATAGTGCGCGCCCAGGGCCCCGAGGAGCGTCGCGCAGAACATCTGCAGCACGGCGCCCGGCACGGCGATTCCCTTCACCGACCAGAGGTCCTTCATCGAGAAGTGCAGGCCGACGCCGAACATCAGCAGCATCACGCCGATTTCGGAGAGCTGGTTCGCGAGCGCGGCGTCCGCGAAGACGCCCGGCGTGTACTTGCCCGCGGCGATGCCGGCGAGCAGGTAGCCGACGAGCGCGGGCGACCGCAGGAATCGCTCGGCGATGAAGCCGAAGACGAGCGCGAGCGAGAAGGCGATGACCAGGGTCGAGATGAGGGGGAGAGAGTGTTCCATTGCCTTGTTGTGGTCAGGAGTGAAGCGTCTCGGGGAGGTGTCTTCCGGATGAGGTCTTCCGAAAGGCACGTTTCCGCTCCGGCAAAGGTGGCGGTCAACCCGAAATTATACCTGCCACACCCGCCTTTCCCCGGGGTTTTCCGGCCGAAATCGTCACTTCCGGGCGATTTTCCGTGCCTTGTGTCAATCAGGGCTTTCCCGAAAGGGCTGACGGCCCCGGCGGTTTCTTCATGACCCTACGTTTACAGTCCGGGCTTTCAACGGACGAACGATCCGCGCCGTCGCCCCCGGGAACACCCCGCGGGGGCCCTCGGCGCGGAAGCACGGCGCTGAAGGAGCGGGGAAGCCGCGCCGGATTGCGGCGTAATGCGGCGGATTGCGGCCCCGTCATCTCCCCGCGTGGGTAGAATGAGATCATTCGCATTCTCGCGGTGGATCCAAGCAGAACCCAAATGTCCGAGTCCCAGGAAGACAAGCCCAGGCCGGCGGCGGCCGAGGCCGCCGTCAGCACCGAAAAGAACGCCGGGGCACAGCCCGCCCGCGGGCCCGATGCCGCAGGCACCGTCAGGGCCGCGCGGTCCGGCATCCGTGCGCCCCAGGCGCCCAAGGCCGGGAGCCGCATCTGCGCGATCGTGCCGGTCTACGACCAGCCCGCGAAACTGCCCGACGTGGTCACGGGCCTGAGGCAGCTCGGGCTCCCGGTGCTCATCGTCGACGACGGCTCCCACGAGGAGACGCGTCAGGTCTGCGACCGCCTCGCCGCCCCGGGCGTCAAGGTGATCCATCACCAGAAAAACCAGGGCAAGGGCGGCGCGGTGATGACGGGCCTCGGGGCCGCGGCGCGCGCCGGATTCACGCATGCGCTGCAGGTCGACGCCGACGGGCAGATCGACCTCTCGGTGCTCCCGACGCTCATGCGCCTCTCGCAGAAATTCCCCGCCGCGCTCATCTGCGGCTATCCGCGCTACGACGCCTCGGCGCCGCTCTCGCGCCGCATGGGCCGCAAGCTCACGAACTTCTGGTGCGCAGTGAATTCGCTCTCGCTCTCGTTCGAGGACGCGATGTGCGGCCTGCGCGTCTATCCGCTCGAGTCCGCCGTCTCGGTCTGCGAGAACGCGCGGCTCGGCCGCAGGATGGACTTCGACCCCGAGATTCTCGTGCGCCTGCTCTGGGCGGGCGTGCGCGTGAAGAACGTGCCCGTCGCCGTCACCTACCCGAAGGACGGCGTGAGCCACTTCAGGCCTTTGGGGGACAACGTCCGCATCAGCTGGATGCACACGAAGCTCTTCCTCCAGATGGTGACCCGCATGCCGATCATCATCTGGTCGCGCATCGTCGGCTGGTCGCCCGAATGCAAGAACCCGGAGGAGAAGACCGTGAAGCCCGCGCAGAAGACGCCGGGTCCGGTGATGCCCGGGAAACCCGTGCCGAACCCCGCCCAGCGCGCCGCCGCAGCGGCCGCGGCCGGTGCCGCGGATCCGGAGCGCGCGGAGAGAGCCGAGCGCGCGATGCACGCCGCTCAGGTCGCGCAGGCCTCCGCCGACCGCGCCCGCAGCGCGGCCGAAGGCTCGGCGACGGCGAAGACCGGCGTCTGAGCCTCTCCGGGCATTGTTTCCCCCTCCCTCACACAGGCCCGATGACTCAGAACCCCACGCCTCCGCAGACGGAAAAGACGACGGAAAAGGCCCCCGGAAAGGAAGACCTCAAGTCCGAGCAGCCCGCGAACGCCTCCCGCGCCGAATGGCCGGGGATCGCCGAGTGCACGAGCACGCTCGGGATCCGCATCCTGCTCTTGCTCACCCGCATCGGGGGCGACTGGATCCTGCGCCCGGCGCTCCTCCCCGTGCTCGCCGTCTACTGGCTCACCAATCCGCGTCTGCGCGCGGCGGTCTCCGCCTACCAGATCCGGGCGGACCGGAAGTCGGGGCTCTTCGCCGCGCTGGGCGTGAAGGGGCCCGGGTTCTGGACGGGTCTGATGCAGCTCGAGCGCTTCGCGCTCGCGATCCGCGAGAAGTTCTCGGCGCTCGCGGGCGTCAATCCCGCCGGGCTCGTCGTGGAGAACGACGGCATGTTCCGCGCGGACCCGCCCGCGCAGGGCGCGGTGATCCTCACCTCGCACACGGGCTGCCAGGAGCTCCTGATGACGACCGCCGGCGGCTTCACCGAGCACGAGATCGTGATCCTGCAGCACACGGCGCACGCGCGGAAGTTCAACGAACTCCTCGGGCGCGCCGGCGCGAAGCCCGCCAAGGCTCTGTTCTTCGAGATCGGCGAGGCGCTCTCGCCCGCCCTCGTGATGGAGCTCTCCGAACACGCATCCCGGGGCGCCTACATCATCCTCGCCGGCGACCGCGTGCCGATGGGCTCGGACGCCGCGGCACCCTGCCCCTTCCTCGGCGACCCGGCGCGCTTTCCGACCGGAGGGGCGCTGATCGCGCTGCTCCTCGGGATTCCTCTGCGCATGATGGTGTGCACGAGGCCCACAGTTTCGAAACGCGAGTTCCACGTCCGCTTTGACTCGCTCTGCGAAGCTCCGCCCAGGGCCCGGCGCGGCGCGCGCGAAAAGTGGCTCGCGGAGATGGCCGCGCTCTATGCCGCGAACCTCGAGCGGGCGCTCACCCGCACGCCCCTGAGCCCCCTCGACTGGGCCAATTTCTTTGATTTCTGGGAAGAACAAAAAAAGTGATCCACCGCATCAACGCTGCCGCGGGCGCCATTGCCCTTCTCCTCTGCCTCCCTCTGACGAATCCGGTTTCGGCGGCGCCCGCCGGTGCGGTGACGGCGGAGGCGGACCTTCCCGCCGTCTCGGCCGGGAAGCTCGCGGAGATCCTGAAGCCCCTCGAGGCCAAGGCTCTCTCCGGGCGCTTTGAGGAGCGGAAGACCATCCCCGGCTTTCCGAAGCCCATGGTGACGACGGGGCGCTTCTCGCTTGAGGGCAGCACCCTCGTCTGGGAGGCCGAGAACCCGTTCCCGTCAAAGATGACCATCTCGCCCGAGGGGGTGGTGACCGAGGCCGCGGGCGAGAAGCAGGTGCTCTCCGCCGCGGACATCCCGGCGGTGGGACGCGTCTCCGAGCTTCTGACCGGCGTGCTGGCCGGGCGCTTTGAGGCGCTCTCCGACCTCTTCGAGATCCGCGCGGCGAAGGCCGGCGACGGAAAGGTGACGATCTCGGCGAAGCCCAGGCCCAAGGAGCTCGCCGGGTTCATGAGCGAGGTGCGGGCGACGGGCGTGACGTACTTCGAGGAGATTCACCTCAGGTCCCCGCGGGGCGAGGACACGCAGATCACGTTCACGGACGTGGTGTCGCAGCGCTGACACTGAAGCGAAGGAATGCGGTGACGGAGGCCTGTTTCAGCCTCCGTCCGCCGGGCATTTGTCAGCCCTCGATCGCCCTCATGTCGGACGGCAGCCTCAGATCCCCGCGCGGGGAGAGCGCCACCGAGCCGATCTTCGGACCGTCGGGCATGGAGCTGCGCTTGTACTGCTGCTGATAGAAGCGCCGGAAGAAGGTCGCGGCCGTGCGCTCGATCTCCGCGGGATCGGTCGCGGGGAAGGCGATCTTCGCGAGCCTGACGATCTTCTCCTTCGCATAGCCGAAGCGCATCATGTGGAAGAGGAAGAAGTCGTGGAGCACGTAGGAGCCGATCGTGCTCTCTGTCGACTGAATGCGGCCGGAGGCGTCGGGCGGCAGGAGCTCGGGACTGATCTCAGTCGAGACGATCACGTCGAGCACGTCCTTGAGCTCGGGATGAATGAGTCCCATCGTGGAGACGAGGTGCTTCACGAGCGTCTTCGGCACGCCGGCGTTGACGGCGTACATCGACATGTGGTCGCCGTTGAAGGTGGCCCAGCCGAGCGCGAGCTCGCTCATGTCCGAGGTGCCGATGACGATCGCCTGGGAGGCGTTCGCGACGTCCATCAGGATCTGGGTGCGCTCGCGGGCCTGCACGTTCTCGAAGACCACGTCGTACTTGTCCTTCGGGTGCCCGATGTCGGCGAAGTGCTGGCGGCAGGCCGGGCGGATGTCGATCTCGCGCTGGGTGATGCCGAGCGCGGTCATCAGCGTCCGGGCGCTCTCCTTCGTGCGCGCCGAGGTGCCGAAGCCCGGCATCGAGATGCCGATGATGTCGGACCGCGGACGGCCGAGCGTGTCGAAGGCCTCGCAGATCGCAAGCAGCGCGAGCGTGCTGTCAAGGCCCCCCGAGATGCCGATCACGACGCGCGGGATGCCCGTGCCGGTGAGGCGCCCGACGAGGCCGGCGGCCTGCATGCCGAGAATTTCCTTGCAGCGCTCGGTTCTGCGGGCGTCGTCCTTCGGCACGAAGGGCGTGGATTCCACAGTTGCGGGCCAGAGCGGTTCGCCCGTGACCGCCGGGGTGGGACCGGCCGGAACGCGGCGGATGTTCGTGAGGTCGGACGGCGCGAAGCCCTTTGATTCGGTGCGCGTGCGGATGCGCTCGAGCTCGATCTTCTCGAGGTCGCAGGTGACGGTGATGAGGCCGGGCTTCCACATCGACTCGGCGGCGATGCGGCTGCCGACGGCGATCATCAGGTGACCGCTGAAGACGAGGTCCGTGGTGCTCTCGCCCGGGCCCGACGAGGCGTAGGCGTAGACGCCGAGCGTGCGGCCCGAGGCCACGCAGGCGAGAGACCGGCGCTTCCTCGACTTGCCCGCGGTTTCGTTCGAGGCCGAGAGGTTGACGAGCACGTTGGCGCCGGCGGCGGCGAGCCGCGCGTGGGGCGAAACGCCCACCCAGAGGTCCTCGCAGATCTCGGCGCCGACGCGCAGCCCGCTCGGGCTCTCGACGATGATGTCGGTGCCGAAGGGTACCGTCTGCCCGTTGATCTCGACCATGTCACGGATGCGGTCGGACTCGGTCGAGAACCAGCGCTCCTCGTAGTACTCGTGGTAGTTGGGCAGATAACTCTTCGGCACGCAGGCGAGAATGCGCCCGTCCTGAATGTAGAGCGCGCAGTTGAAGAGCTTCCCCTCGGCGGCGACGGGGGCGCCGAGAACGACGATCATGCCGGGGGCGGTCTTCGCCGTGGCCTTGAGCACCGTGTCGAGCGCCTCGGGAACCCGGGAGAGCAGCGCCGAGCGCACGAAGAGGTCGCCGCAGGTGTAGCCGGTGAGCGCGAGCTCAGGGAGAATGAGTAGGTCCGTGCGCGCGGCGACGGCCTTTTCGAGCATGCCGACGATCTCGTCCGCGTTCCTCGCGGGTTCTCCGACGTGCGTCTGAAAGCACGCCGAGGAGATGTTCACAAAGCCGGTTTCGTTCACTCCGATGCGCATCGCGTCTCCACAGTCTTTCTAGGCGGGGACCGGGAAAAGTCTGTCATTCCCCGCCGCTCACGCGATTTTAGCCGCCGAAAGCAACTGTTACTTCCCCCTAAGGCGTTCTCCCTACCGAGCGGATACACTTTCGGACAATGCGCCGCCCCGCCGTGGACTTCCGTTCCCGGGGCGGACGCCCGCCACCAGTTCAGAACAAGGAGTGAGAACCCGATGTGCACCAGTCTCGTAGCCGCTGAGAAGGCAACCGCCGACGGCTCCTTCATCGTCACCCGCAGCGCGGACAGCGCCGCGATCAAGGCCCAGCATTTCATCATCCACCCGGCGAAGGAGAACCAGTCGGGCGAGTGGAGCACGCGCGCCCACCAGGGCGTCAATGACTTCACCTGGCCGCTCCCCAAGCAGTCGCTCCGCTACACGACGATCCCCTTCTGGAAGACGGGCGTGCACGGCGCCGCGGGCTTCAACGAGGCGGGCCTCGGCGTCACGGGCACCGAGTCGATCTTCGCCTCCGAGGAGGCTCTGGCCGTCGACCCCTATGTGAAGGAGACCGGCGTCACCGAGGACGACATCGCCGACGTGATCCTTTCTGAGTGCCGCACCGCCCGCGAGGGCGTGCTGCTCCTCGGCCGCATCATCGAGGAGAAGGGCGCGGGCGAGGGCTTCGGCGTCGCCTTCGTCGACACGACCGACGTCTGGTACCTCGAGACGGGCTCGGGCCACCAGTGGTTCGCGCGCCGCATCCCCGCCGAGCACTACTTCGCGAGCGGCAACCAGGGGCGCTTCGGCGAATACGACCCCGATGATCCCTCGATGCTCGCGTCGAAATCGCTCGTGTCGTTTGCGGCCGAGAAGGGTCTCTACAACCCCGACCGCGACGGCGTCTTCAATTTCTCGCGCGCCTACACCCGCGACGACTCCCGTGACCGCACCTACAACGACCCGCGCGTGTGGGTGATGCAGAAGCGCTTCAACCCCTCGCTCGTCCAGGCCCCGGACGCCGGCCGCACCTTCCCGGTGACGCTCGCCCCCGAGAAGAAGGTGACGGTGGCCGACGCCCGCGCCGTGATGCGCGAGCACTACGAGGGCACCGAGCACGACCCGTACGGCCACGGCCTTCGCGGTGACGAGCCCTGGCGCTCGATCAGCGTCTTCCGCACGTACGAGGCGCATGTGCTCCACGTCCGTCCGTGGCTCCCGAAGGAGATCGGCGAGGTGCTCCATGTCGCCATGGGCATGGCCGACCTCTCGGTGTTCCTGCCCTTCTACGCCGGTCTCTCGCGCGTGCCGGAGTCCTGGACCAAGGGCACCGACCAGGGCGAGGCCGACTCGGCCTACTGGAAGTTCCGCCGCGTGCAGACCCTCGCCATGACGGACTACCCGAAGCTCGCCCCGATCGTGAAGGAGGCCTATGCCGCCTACGAGGCGAAGACCGACGCCGAGGCGCCGGCGATGGAGGCCGAGTACCTTGACCTCATCGGCAAGGACGCGGCCGCCGCTCAGAAGGTGCTCGACGACTGGAACCTCCGCGTCATCACCGAGGCCGAGGAACTGGCTGAGAAGCTCCTCGCGAAGCTCTTCGTGATCCGCACCGCGGACATCGAGGCGCTGGTTCCGGGCAAGAACCGCAAGAACAAGGACTGAAGAGAGTCCCCGACTGAACTCGGTCTCTGAAGAAGAGAAGGGAGCCTCGCGCGGGATGCGCCGGCTCCCTTCTCTTTTACGTGCTCCCGGGTCAGTCCTTCAGGAGCACGTGGTCGCCGTTGAAGTTCGGGATGAACTTCTCTTCGTTCGTCTTCCCGACCTGCATGAAGCCGTTCTTCACACCGATCTCGTTGGCGTGGCGCACGACCTTCTGATACTCGAGCGTCGTGAGCGGCCGGTTGATCTCCGGGTGCCGGCAGGCCTTGAAGATCGGCATGTACTGGTTCATGACCGAGATGTAGATGTTGTCGCCGAACCGGCCGTGGAGCCAGTCGAGGCACTTGCAGCTGTCGCGCCACTGCCAGGGGAGGACGAGGTGGCGCACGATCATGCCGCGCTTCATGAGGCCGTCGTCGCCGATCACCGCGGGCCCGACCATGTCGAACATGCATTCGATCGCGGCGGAAGCGAACTCGAAGTAGTGCGGCACGCCCGAGTACTTTTCGCCGAGCCGGCTGTCAAAGTACTTGAGGTCCGGGATGAAGATATCGACGAGACCCTCGAAGGTGCGCAGCGTCTCGGGAAGTTCGTAGCCGTTCGAGTTCCAGACGACGGGGAGCGCGAGCCCCCTGGCCTTCGCCTCGATGAGGGCCTCCTTGATCTGGCGGGAGTAGTGGCCGGGGGTGACGAGCTCGATGCAGGTGGCGCCCCGCGCGGCCTGCTCGAGAAAGATTTCGGTGAGGCGCTCCGTGCTCACCGTGAGGCCCTTCCCCCCGGCGCTGATCTCGTAGTTCTGGCAGAAGCAGCACCGCAGGTTGCAGTGCGAGAAGAAAATCGTCCCCGCGCCGTTCTTTCCCGAGATGCAGGGCTCCTCCCAGGCGTGAAGACTCACGAGTGCGATTTCCACGTCGTCCGTGGCGCGGCAGATGCTGCGTTTGCGGCCGGCTGGGGTGGAACGGTCGGTGTTGCAGCGGCGGGGGCAGAGATTGCAGATCATGGTGAGGAGGGTCCCGGGGCCGGGGAAATGAGTGGGCCGCCGAAAATTCTAGACCTCTCACCCGGAGAACTCCGGGTGCACCGGGCCGGGTGCACCAGGAGCCGCAGTTCCCGCCGGATGGGGAGGGATCTCGCGGCTGGTGTGCCCTGAAGGGGAACGTCGCGGATCCCGGGATACCCTGAGGGCTCGGAATCGAGATCTCCGAGGAAAATCAGAGAATTGCGATTTCTGCAGACAACAAAAAACCTCCCGGCTTCATCAACCAAGAGGCTCTTCGAGAAGTTGGATGGGGTGGGAGATGGGACTCGAACCCACGACAACCGGAATCACAATCCGGGACTCTACCAACTGAGCTACACCCACCATCCAATTTTTCTCACTTCGTCCGGCGTCCTTGCGGGCGTCTCGCGTCGTGAGGAGTGGAATTTTACATGATGCGCGATCGTTGTCAAGAGCCCTCCGGCAAATTTTCCTCCCGAGCCACTTCGCCTGCTGGACGTCCTGCGGGAGTGACGCTCCCCCGGGTCCTGCTTTCCGGTTCGCCTTGTCGCCGGTGTGAGTGCCATCTCCGACCCCGCACCATCGCGGTGCCCTGAGGCGCGTGAAAACGCCCGAAAAGAGGCGCGCAGGCGCGAGCCCGGCCCCCTGCTCTTCTATAATGCGGGCGCAGTCACGGACCGCCGCGGGATTCACCGCGCCCGGCCGCTGCTCAGCCACAGGCCTCTTTTTCGAAGAGTCACGACACCGCCATCCTTCAGCGCGGAGCGCCCGGGCATGACCACGCCCGGGTCCGGACCGGAGCCACCGGCTCGCTGCGTTCCTTTTGGGAACGCACGCTGTCCCGTTCCCCAGCTCGCCGGCGCGGATGGTGTGAAAAAGAATCGTGCACGAGGAGGACCCGTGGATGGCGGCGCCGGAAGAGAAGCGCGTCTCCGCCCTCGTGAACCGCACAAGAATCTGACGGCCGTGCCTCCGGGCCCGGACGTCTTCACCCAGAAAAGAGAAAGAGAGAACCGCAGCATGGCTCTGACCACGTATGACTTCGCGTACGGCAGCACGCGCAAGACCTTTGACTTCGAGAGCGACGACATCCTGAAGGTTGTCCGCACGGAACCGTGTGAACTCATGGACGACGTGAAGGCCAAGACCCTCGAGGCCCTCTACCATCCGATCGGCCTGCCCCCGATCAACGAGATCGTCAAGCCCGGCGACACCGTCGCCTTCATCTGCAACGACCCGACCCGCATCGCCAACAGCGAGATCTTCATGCCGATCCTCGTCGACGAGATGAACAAGCTCGGCGTTCCCGACGAGAACATGCGCATCGTCTTCGCGCTCGGCACGCACCGCGCGATGACCCAGGAGGAGATGGAGAAGGAGGTGAGCCCCGAGGTGGCCCGCCGCATCGCCATGCACAACTCCATCGCCACGAACGCCGACGACTTCCAGTACTTCGGCGACACCTCCTTCGGCACGCCGGTCTGGATCAACAAGCTTCTGTGCGACGTCGACCACGTGTTCCTCACGGGCACGATCGTCCACCACTACTTCTCGGGCTACGGCGGCGGCCGCAAGGCCGTTCTCCCGGGCTGCGCCGCGATGGAGACCGTCCGCTGCAACCACAGCCACATGCTCTCCGACGAAGCTGGCCTCGGCCGCATGGAGGGCAACCCCTGCTACGACGACCAGATGGAAGGCGTCGCGCTCTTCGCCAAGGGCCGCTCCCTCTTCCTCTTCAACGCCATCCTCAACGCCAAGCATGAGTTCCTGCGCATCTTCGCGGGCGACTACATCAAGGCCCACAAGGAAGCCTGCAAGTTCGTCGACCGCGTCTACGGCTGCGTGATCCCGCGCGAGGCCGATCTCGTCATCGCCTCCTGCGGCGGCTACCCGAAGGACATCAACGTCTATCAGATGCAGAAGACGATGGACAACGCCGCCTGCGCCGTGCGCAAGGGCGGTGTGGTGATCCTGCTCGCCGAGTGCATCGAGGGCTCGGGCTCCGCGAAGCTCGAGGAGACGTTCCGCCGCCTCACGACCCCCGAGGCGATCAAGGCCGACCTCGAGGCGAACTTCCAGATCGGCGCCAACAAGGCGTACGCCATCACCCGCCCGATCGGCAAGGCCCGCTTCATCCTCGTCACGGCGCTGAACCGTGACCTCGCGAAGAGCATGCACTTCACCGCGGCCGTCGACACGGTCGAGGAAGCCATCGCCATCGCGAAGCAGTACGTGGGCGAGCACCCCGCCACGATCCTCATGCCCGAGGGGTCGCTGACCGTCCCGCGCGTCGAGGAGCCCGCGAAGTGCTGCTGCGGCGGCGAAGGCCACCACGAGCACCACGAGGGTCACTGCTGCGGCGGTCACTGAGACTGAGTGCAGTCATTCAGCCTGAAAGCTGAATGATCCTTTGAGGCGCCCGGAGTTCTTCAATGAGCTCCGGGCGCCTCGTCGTTTTCAGGTAATACCTCAGCCGCGGGCGACACTTGAGCGAATCCGACAGCAATCCGGGAATTTTCGTCTGCGGGCGCGCACTATGATCCAAGCGACCAAGTCTTCACGGGGCGCCTCGCCCCCGCTTCAATCCACCCCGAGACCCCGAGAAAAAACAAAATGACCGACGCCACTGATCCGACCACCCGCGCACTGCTTGAATTCCCCGAGATCCAGGCGCTCCGACGCGTGCTCACCGAGATCGCCCCGCAGGGCGAGATCTCGATTGCCTACTCCGGGGGCCTCGACAGCCGCTTCCTCGCCTTCACCTCGAGAAAGCTCGGGTTCAATCCGACGCTCCTTCACATCGTGGGCCCGCAGATCGCCGAGGACGAAACGTCGGGCGCCTTGAAGGACGCCCGCGAGCTCGGGATCGAGCCCCTCATCGTGCGCGCCGAGGACCTGAGCCTCGAGGAACTCGCGGCTGCGGGCAACAAGCGCTGCTACGTCTGCAAGCACCACCTCTTCCGCACGCTCATGGCGGTCGCGCGGAACGCCGGCCACACGGGGCCCGTCTGCGACGGCACCAACACCTCCGACCTCGGCGTCTACCGCCCGGGCGTCAAGGCGCTCGAGGAACTCAAGGTCTTCTCGCCCCTCGCGCTCGCCGGGATCTCGAAGCCCCGCATCCGCGAGATCGGACGCGCGGTGGGCTTCCCCAACCCGGAGCAGTCGGCGAGGCCATGCCTGCTCACGCGCTTCCCCTACGGGGCGGTGCCGACCGCGGACCAGCTCACCGCCATCGCCGAGGCCGAGCTCCTGGTCGCCGAGGACCCGTTCGGGCAGCACCTGCGCATGCGCATCCGCATGCCGCACCCGGGCGACACGCAGCTTCACGTGGAGGCCGCGGGCTTCCTCGCTCTGCCCGACCATGACAAGGAGCTCGAGCGCATCGTCGCGACACTCAAAGAAAAGTACGGCGACCGCCTTCCGGGGCTGCGCGCCGAGGTGATGGAGAAGCTCTCCGGTTACTACGACCGCATCGAGATCCGGAAGGCCTGATTCCGGAGGGAAACCCAGACCCGACACAGATGAACCCGGCCCGGTCGCTCGCGAAGCGGTTGGGCCGGTGCTGCATGGGACTGGATGATCGATGTCGCTCAGTCACCAGGAACAAAGAAAAAATCGCCGGACCATCGCATGGTGAGTGCGACAGACCGGCGACCAAGGGGAGCCCGCCCGGAAACACTTCCCTGAGGTGAAGTGCCTCTCTGCGGCGGACGCCCCGGCAAGGGACTCTGAAAGACTCCGAAAACTTTCAGAGAGAGTGTTCAGAGCTCTCAGGGCTGGTTGAGCCTGAACTGGATCGGAAAGCGGAGCCTCACGGTGTTCTTCGGGTGACTCCAGCGGCCCTCGGCGTCGGAGACGGCGCGCAGCGCCGCCTTGTCGAGGAGCGGGTGGCCGGCCGAGCGGTGAATCTTGAGCTCGGTCAAGTCGCCCTTCGGGTTCACGATGAACTGCACGACCGCGGTGCCCTGGATGTTGAACATCCTCGCCTTTCGCGGATAGTGGAGCGCGCGCTCGACGCAGAGCTTCACCTCCGCGAGGAACGGGTCGCTCACCTCGCCGTAGACGAGCGTTGAGATGCCGCCCTCGGCTCCGGCCGTGGGACCGCCCGGGGCCGCGATCGGCGACGGGGCGAGACCCGGAGGCGCCGCGGCGGGCGCGGGCGGACCGATGCGGTGGGGCTTCTCGACGTGCCTCGGACGCTCCTCATGGTGCTTCTTCGGACGGTCGACGGGCTTCTTCTCGTGGCGGGGCTTGACGAACTCCTTCTTCGGGGGCTTCGGCTTGGGAGGCTCGGGCTTCGGCGGTTCAGGCTTGGGCTCGGGCTTCG
>NZ_JAUNSF010000148.1 GCF_030539355.1 Sutterella sp. | reverse complement strand
ATAAAGATGGTCAAGAATTTGCGGGAATCTGCAATTAATTGGAAAGATTGACACAAGACTCTGCAGATATACTGAAGCTCGATCCCGAGCGGACAACCGTCTCCCGCAGTGCGGAACCTGAAACGGAAGCACTCCGGCGGGAGTCACTCTCTGTCCGCCCTTTATGACAAAACGCTCTCCGGAGGCCCCCTCATGCGAACCTGTCGCATTGCTCCGTCCATTCTTTCCGCTGACTTCGCCCGCCTCGGCGAGGAGGTCCGTGATGTCGCGGCCGCAGGCGCGGACTGGATTCACTTCGATGTGATGGACAATCACTACGTGCCGAACCTCACGGTCGGCCCGCTTGTGCTGAAGGCAATCCGGCCGCACGTGTCGATCCCGATCGACGTGCATCTGATGATCGAGCCCGTTGACGCGCTCATTCCGGAGTTCATCAAGGCGGGCGCCGACATCATCACCTTCCACTGCGAGGCGACGCGCCACATCGACCGCTCGCTGCAGCTGATACGCGGCGCCGGCAAGAAGGCCGGCCTCGTCTTCAACCCCGCGACGCCGCTCTCCTACCTCGACTATGAGATGGATCTCATCGACGTGGTGCTCCTCATGAGCGTGAATCCGGGCTTCGGCGGACAGAGCTTCATCGAGTCGACCGTCGAGAAGGCGGCGGCCGTCCGCGAGCGCCTTGACGCCTACAAGGCTGCGACGGGCCGCGAGATCGCGCTCGAGATCGATGGCGGCGTGAAGCCGGGCAACATCGCCCGCATCGCCGCGGCCGGCGCCGACACCTTCGTCGCCGGCTCGGCCGTCTTCGGCGCGGGCTCGCGCGAGGGCTACGCGCAGGTGATCCACTCGATGAAGGCGGCGGTCGCCGCCCTCGGAGACGCCGCATGATCCGCGCGGTCTGCTTTGACCTCGACGGCACACTTGCCAATTCACTTCCCGAGATCGCGGAGGGCGTGCGTGAACTCGCCCGCCGCAACCGTCTGCCCGAGCCGCCCGACGAGGTCGTCGGGCGCATGATCGGCGGCGGCGTCCGCGTGCTCATCGGCCGCATGTCGGCCTGGTGGCGCGAGGAGGGCGCGCAGATGCCGGCCGGCGGCGAGTACGCCGAGGAGCGGCTCCTGCGTGAACTCGTCGACCTCTGGCTCGCCATGGACGGCAGCCGGATCACCGTCTTCCCCGGCGTGGTCGAGGGGATCCGGGCGCTGCGCGCGCACGGCGTCTCCATCTGGCTCGTCACGAACAAGGAGCAGCCGCTCGCCGAGGCCTTCATCGAGTCGCGCGGCCTCTCCGCGGACTTCGACGGCGTGATCGGCCAGGGCGGCGCCTTCGCGCCGAAGCCCGCCCCGGACATGATCCTCGAGGCGGTCCGCCGTGCGGGCGTGGCCTCGGAGGAGACCGCCATGGTGGGCGACAGCCGCAATGACGCGCTCGCCGCCCGGGCCGCGGGCGCCCGCGCGTTCCTCGTGGAGTGCGGCTGGAACGAGGGCGAGCCGCTCGGCGCCTGGGGGCGTTCGCAAGGATTCACTGAAATTTTCCCGGGCACGGCCGAAGTCTGCGCCAGCCTGGTCAAGGAGCTTGAGCAATGCTGAAAACCGTAGCCGCGTTCACTCTCGGGGTTGTGCTGCCCGTGACGCTTCTCGCCGCCCCGACAAAGGCGCGGCCCACCGCGGATGCGGTCTCGGCGTGCTACGCCGCCGTCAAGGACAACGACGCCGAGGCGCAGGGCAAGTGCCTGAACCTGGAGCTCGACATGGTCCAGGGCGCCTACAAGGACGTCACCGACCGCGTGGCCTCGCTCGCCAAGGCGCTCGACAAGCCCACCGGAACGCGCACCCGCTGGAACAAGTTCATCCTCGCCGGACAGAGCTTCGACACGTTCGTGAAGCGCGAGTGCGACTTCGTGGCCAACACGACGAAGGGCCGCCGCCAGCTCGAGGTGAACGCCGAGCTCTCCTGCAAGATCGGCTACTACCGTCTGCGCACGAGCATTCTCACCAACCGCCATCTGAGCCAGAGCCGCTTCTGATGCCCTCGAAAGCGGATCTCTCGACGGAAGCGCTCCGCGGCATCTGGCGCGAGCGCGCGGACGCCTTCCTCGCGTCCGAGACGGGAAGCAGGCTCGCGGCGCGCCTTGCTGCCTGCACTGCGAATGTCTACCCGCCGCACCCCTTCCGGGCGCTCGAGCTCACGCCTTTCGAGAGCGTGCGCGCGGTGATCCTCGGGCAGGATCCGTATCACACGCCGGGAAAGGCGTGCGGACTCGCGTTCTCGGTGCCCGAGGACGAGAAACTGCCCCCGTCGCTCAGGAACATCTTCAAGGTCGTCGCCGCGGGCGGAGCGCTCCGGAAAAAGGGCGACCTCACGGACTGGGCACGCCAGGGCGTGCTGATGCTCAACCCCGTCCTCACCGTCGAGGAGGGGCGGCCGCTCTCGCATGCCGGCTGGGGCTGGGAGGTTTTCACAGAAGGGCTTCTCGCGGAACTCGCGGAGAAGCGCGACGGTCTCGTCTTCTTCCTCTGGGGGAAGCCCGCGCAGAAGCTGCGCCCGTTGATTGACGAACACCGTCACCTGGTGCTCACCGCCTCGCACCCGTCGCCGCTCTCGGCCTCGAGGGGCGAGGACGCATTTCTGCGCTCGGACTGCTTCCGCAGGGCCAATGAATGGCTTCTCTCGAGGGGAGAGAAGCCGATTGACTGGCAGGGCGCCGGCGAGGTCGGTCAGGCCTCGCTCTTCTGATCCTCGATCGGGACGAGCTTCTTCGGGAGCTGATCAAGGAAGTCATCCGGGAGCGGACTCGTGAGATCGAGCATGCCCGTGAGGAGCTTCGCGCCGCGGAAGCGGTGAACCGTGACGACGCGGCCCCGGGCGCGCTCGATCTGCCGGTTGACGGAGTCGGGCGTCACGCGCTCGCCGTCAATCGCGATGATCTCGTCGCCGGCGAAGATCCCGGCCCCGTAGGCCGGGGAACAGGAAGGGATGTAGCCCGCGGTGACGCGGCCGTTCTTCACGTCGGTCCTGAGGCCGGCGAGACGGAAAGCGGCGGGCGCCGAGTCATCCGGCTCGGCCCGGAGGCCTGCGGCCTCGAGCGCCTTTTTGATGCGAAGTGACCAGAAGGACTTCGGCTGCTCTTTGTCGATGAGGTCGCGGAGAAGCTCCGTGACATCAACGCCGGTGAAGCGAAGGATGAGGTCGCCGAGGCCGTGGTCGGGAAGACCCTTCCAGCGGCGGGCGGCGATCTCGTCGCGCACGGAGAGGAACCAGTCGGAGAGAAACTTCTCGAGCGACTCGGCGCCGCCGCTCCTCTCCCTGAGCTCCTCGTCGAGGATCAGGGAGGCGAGCGCGCCCTTCGTGTAGTAGGAGATCTGGGTGTAGGGCGTCGAGGCGGTCGGGCGGTAGAGCTTCGTCCAGGCGCAGAAGCTCGACTCGGCGAGCGTCATCTCATAGAAGCCCTCGCGGCCGAGCGCGTTGTTCATGCGGCGCTCCATGTGGAGCCGGCACTCCTTCTCCGTGATGACGCCTGCGCGCCGGGCGAGCAGACTCTCGAAGTGCGAGGTGATGCCTTCGAAGATCCAGAGGTCGCGGGTGTAGCCCTCCTCGGAGAGGTCGTAGGGCAGGAACCTCGAGGGCTTCAGGCGCTTCACGAGCCAGACGTGGAAGTATTCATGCGCGACGAGGACGAGGAAGTCGTGATAGTTCTTCGGCGCCTCGGTCTCGCACTCCGCGGGAAGGTTCGCGGGATCCTCGAGGAGCATCGTGCCGGCGGCGTGCTCGAGGCCGCCGTAGAGGCCGGGGCCGAGATGAAGAATGAGGAGGTAGCGCTCGAAGGGCGCCTTCCTGCCCCGGGGATCCCAGAAGGCGATCTCCGTCTCGAAGATCCGGCGGAGGTCTTCACTGATGCGGCGGGGGTCGAGGGATTCGACGCCGGTGATGACGATCTCATGCGGCGCGCCGCAGGCCTCGACGGTGAAGACGTGCGCACCGCGGCCGTCCTCGCGGGTGAGCGCATAGGGGGAGTCGAGGAGTTCGTCGATCGTGTCCGTCACCCAGGCGCCGTCCGTCTCGGGAAGCGCGCAGTGAACCTGCCAGCCGGGTGCGCGGAAGCGCACCTCGATCGGAAGCGTTCCGTCGAGCGCGGTCTTCGGGTAAATGAAGAGGGCCGGAGGATTGATGACGCCGCGGTCGGAGTCGATGAAGGCGTCATGGATGCCGACCGAGTAGGCGAACGCCTCCCAGCGGATCTCAACGGGGGAGCCGGCGGGGAATGATCCGGCGTCAAGCACCCACTCGGCCTTGGCGGTCTGGCGAAGCCTGACTTCGGGGCCGTCGCCCCGGGCAGTGACCGCTCCGATGCGGCCGGCGTACTCACGGAGCACGTAGCTCCCCGGTGTCCACACGGGCATCACCAGGGTGAGTCCGCCCTCGGCGGGCATGGTGAGGGCAAGCCGGACCCGGTAGGTGTGATGGTGAGGCTCGGGGAAGATGGTGTAGCTGAGCATCGGAGAGGCTCCGTGAAGAGATTGAGTCCTGAGACGGCTCATCATAGTCACGGCGTTGGGAAAGGGCATCTGGAAGAATTTTCCCGTCCCCCTTGACAAACACATCCGACATCTCCATAATTCGCGTCCTGCCCGCTACGGCGGTCAGTAAAGAGCAAGGCGCGAACAGCGACGAAGACAAAGCTTCCGAACTGAGCCCTTGACAAAGGAAAAGAACTTCAGTATGATTCTTCTCCTTCGCTGCTCCGAAATGCAGCGCAGTTCTTTAAAAATCAGATTTCAACGAACCGATAAGTGTGAACGTCGGAAAGCTTTGAGGAGTCCGAAAGGGCAGAGGAATTTCACGATTCCTCGACTCAAAAATTTTACGAAGTTCGCGCTTATTCAAAA
>NZ_JAUNSF010000147.1 GCF_030539355.1 Sutterella sp. | reverse complement strand
ATTTTTTTCGGCCTTCGTTCCCGCAGGAGTGCCCCGGGTGATAGATTTTTCCTTCTCCCCCGACCGACCCGAGGCGCTTTTCCCATGACCGACCAGAACGAGACCGACATCGCCGAACGAATGAAGCTCATCGCGCAGGTCCCGCTCAGGCTGCACGACCTGTTCTATGAGCGGGTGGGCGACAAGTACCACGAGATGGCGCACGACTACCGGGAGTTCGGGGTATGCGGCGTTCCGGATCTCGAGTCGTTCGAGGGCCGCGTCTTCATCCCGATGCGCGAGCTCTTCGAGGACGTGCTGAGCGACAAGGAGGGTGACGAGGCCGCGGAGACGTACTTCAGGATCCGCAACGTGTGGCTTCCCACCATGGTCGTCAGCGCCTGGAGCCTCGAGAAGCTCGTCGTCGCCTACGACCGGAGCGCCCTCGGCGTGGCAGTCAATGACGCCGTCTGGTGGCGGGGCTTCACGACCGACTGGCTGCTCGAGAACTTCAGGCCCTGGTGCATGTTCCTCTCTTTCGGCGACGGCGGCTCGCATGAGTACTCCATGAATGACCGGGGCGGGTATTTCACGGGGCTCGACGTCGGCAGGGAGGGACTTGTGCTCTTCAGTCAGTTCGTCGGGCCCGACGGCAGCTTCTGGGCGGAGAACTTCAGGGAGTTCGCGCTCACGCCCGGCAAGACGCTCGGCGAACTCGTCGACGAGTACAGCTGGGACTTCCCTGGTTCCGTGATGATGCAGCAGCGCACGGGGCTTGACGAGGAGAAGCGCCGCGAGATCCAGAGAATCGCCGACGAAGGGAGCCGCGCGGCCTGCGACACGTTCTTCCCCATGCTCGTGCTGGCGATCCTCGACGAATGGCGGCTCGCGCAGGAGCAGTGCTGCGAGCGCATCCGGCTGGACCTGAACCTCAGGACCGGCGTCGTCGGCAGGGTTCCGCCGGAACCCGCCGAGGCACACGACGCGGACTTCGATCTGGAGCGAATCGCGGCGTGCATCAGTGACCCGACGCTTCGCATGCTCTGGGTGAGGAGCGGCCTTCATCCGGGGAGCTCGGCGATCAACTGACTTTTCCCCTGGGATGCACCCGGGCAGGATCAGGCAAGGATGAGGCGCTTCCTGAGAATGGCGCCTGCGGCCGGCTCTCTAGACTGAGATTCATCAGGAATGGGGAGCGAACAGGCTCCCCGCGGATGAATTTCTTCAAGGAGCTCCGGTCATGGTTTTCACGCGTCGCTCGCTGCTCTCCGCCTCCATCGCATCGGTCCTCGGTGCACTTGGGGTCACCGCCCGGACGGCGTCCGCAGCTGAAAAGGCGCCCGGATCCCCGCGCCGCATCGCCGTCGTCTTCGTTTCGAAGACCGGTCACACGAAGAGCGTCGCCGAGGCGATCCGGCACTTCACCGGCGCCGACGTCTTCCAGGTCGAGACCGTCGAGCCCTATCCGGAGGAGTACCGCCCGGCCACCGAGGTCGTGAAGGCCGAGATCGAGCAGGGCATCAAGCGCCCTTTGAAGCCCCTCGCGATCGATCTCTCGAAGTACGACACCGTGATCCTCGGCACGCCCACCTGGTGGCACCGCCCGGCCCAGCCTCTCAAGACCTGGATGGAGTCGGTCGACCTCACGGAGAAATTCGTGCTGACCTTCAGCACGCATGGAGGCGGCGGTCTGATGGAGGTCCGCTCGGAGTTCGAGTCGCTGCTTCCCGGCGTGAAGCTCGGCACGCACTTCCTCAGCTGGGGCGGCGTGCGCCGCGCGAGCTCGGACGTGAAGGCCTGGCTCGCGGAGAACGGGCTCGTCTGAGCTGAGAACAGTTCATTTCAGGGGGAAGGGCGGCGTCGCACGGGTCATGAAAGCGGCGCCGCCCTTTCATTTTCACCGGCCGGCGTTCTCAGACCGCGGCCGGTGGGCGGGCAGCCCGCTCGTGCGCACGAGGTCGTGCGCGAACTTCACGAACGCCTCCGCGGCCTCCGGCGCGTCCGTCCGGCGGCAGATCCAGTACTCGATCTCTGTGGCGGGCGTCGGGATCAGGATCTCGGCGCGCGCGGGGCCGTCGAAGCGGTAGTGCCGCACGAGCGACGTGGTGAAGGTCGCCGCATTGGTGCGCCTCAGGCGCTCCTGAAAGACGAAGTAGTCGTTTTCGATCAGCACCGTGAGGTTCCTCGCCTCCTCGGTGAGGTACTTTTTGAAGCTTCTCGAGAAGGCGCCGCCGAGCTCAAAGAAGAGCACGGTGAGGTCGCCCGCCTCGGGGAGCTCGATCTCCGTGCGCCCGGCGAGCGGGTGCCCGGGCGGAAGCGACAGGTAGTGAAGATCCCGCACGAGGGGCTCGGAGACAATGCCGGCGCCATCAAGCGGCGCGTCGGTGACGACGATGTCCGCCTCGCGCCGGCGCAGAAGCGCGGCCGCCGACTCGTCCGCCGGGAACACCCGGTCGGTCACCTCCATCCCGGCGGGCTCGGCGAGGAGCATGCGGTACCTCGGCATCAGGAACCACATCGGCCCCTGGTCGCAGAAGGCAAGCTTCAGACCGGCCGACCGCCGCCGCCAGACCTCGAGGCTCCGCCCGAGCGTCTCGACCTCGCCCAGAATCCGCTCGGCGTGCTCGAGCGCCACGGCGCCGGCCTCCGTGATCACGAGCCTCGAGCCCTCGCGCCGGAAAAGGGCGACGCCGAGCTCCTCCTCGAGGCGCTTCACGCCCATGCTCACCGCGGGCTGGGTGAGGGAGAGGTTGCGCGCCGCCTCGGAGACGCTGCCCGTGCGGGCCACGGCGAGGAACTGCCTGAGGGTCTTGAGCTCCATAAAGAATGCATATAAATTTTATTGATGGGAGTATCAAATTAGTTTAATGGAAAATCAATGAGATAGCGAATAAAGTCATCAGCAGGGAGGGCGGGTTTTCCGCCGGATGGGCTCCGGTTTCCCGTTTCCTCCCCAAAGATTCTTGATTCCAATCTTCGAGGCACCGCCATGACTGCTTCCCGCTTCTCCCGAATTGCGCTCGCCGCCGCCGTCTGCGGCGCCTTCCTCATCTCGACTCCCGTCACGACCTTCGCGGCCGGGGCCGCGCCGGCCTCGAACGCCTCCCCGGTCATTTCGCTCGCCACGATGGGCAGCTTCTTCTTCGGCGGCTCGGTGGAGCAGAAGGCCGGGGGAGAAACCTTCCACGGCGACCATGGCTACGCGCAGTACTACGTCGCCGCGCACTCAAGGACGCTCCCGCTCGTGATGTGGCACGGAATCGGGCAGTCGGGCAAGACCTACGAGTCCACGCCCGACGGGCGCGAGGGCTATCAGGCGCTGCTGCCGCGCCGCGACTGGTCCGTCTACATCATCGACCAGCCCCGCCGCGGGCGCGCGGGCTACACGTCGGCGCCGCTCGTGAAGACCGCGATCCCGACCACGACCTCCGAGGCGGGCGTCTGGCGCGCCTTCCGCAACGGTCCCTGGCAGCCGCCGAAGGCCGCGGGCTTCTACGACAAGACGCAGTTCCCGGTCTCCGGCTACGCGATCGACCAGTTCTTCCGTCAGCAGACCCCGGACACGGGTGAGGAGCCCTCGACCGCCGAGTACCGCGCCAAGATGGGCGAGACCGTGGGCGCGCTCTTTGACCGCATCGGCGAGGGCATTCTGATCACGCACTCCAACTCCGGCCAGTACGGCTGGGAGACCGCCGCGGCCCGTCCGGACCTCGTAAAGGCGATCGTCGCCTACGAGCCCGGCATGTGCGCCTTCCCCGAGGAGGAGCCGCCCGAGGACATCCCGGCCTCGAGCGAACTCGTCGCCTCCCGCATGTTCCCGCGCATGATGCCGATGGAGAAGTGGAAGGCCCTCACGAAGATGCCGATCATGATCGTCTTCGGCGACAACATCGTTGACGAGCCTTCCCAGGTCTTCAACGAGGACGTGTGGCGTCTGGCGCGCGCCCGTCAGTTCGTCGAACTCGTCAACCGCCACGGCGGCGACGCGACCCTGGTCGAACTCCCGAAGATCGGCATCCGCGGCAACACGCACGCCGCCTTCGCCGACGCGAACAACGTCGAGATCGCGGACCTTCTCTCGAAGTTCCTCGCTGAGAAGGGGCTTGACGGCTACGAGCGTCCGCACACGGGCCCGAAGCCCGTTGAGATGCCGGTGAACATTCCGTTCGAGCGCTGATTTACCTTGTTTCAGAGGACGGGCATCCGCGGCGAAATGCCGCGGGTGCCTCGCTTTCTCGGGCGGAGGGCGGCGCGAATTTTCTGCGGGCGGCGTCTTCCGCGAATTCTCCGGGAATGAAAGTTCGGACTTTATTTGCCAAGGGACGGCACAAAAGGGACGGGACGGTGAATAATTCCGCCTGAACCCCGACATCCTTTCCTCCCGGACCACAATGGACGAGCAGATCAGCAAAACCACCGTCAAGAACATCGACAAGTCCTCGATCGAGGGCCTGCCCGAGGGTGCCTTCCTGCAGCGGAACGGCGCCCATCTCTACGTCTATTTCAAGTTTTCCTTCATGGAGAAGGTCGCCGAGGAGGGCGAAGAGAAAGGCAGCGAGGAGGGCGCCGGGGAGCCCGGCGAGAAGCCCCGCGTGAAGACAGTCGAGAAGACCGAGCGTGACTACATCGGCAAGGTGATTGACGGGAAGTTCGTCCCCAATGCCTATTACCTGCGCGAGAAGCCCGTGGCCGGCCAGCGTCCCGACTGGCGCTGGAAGAGCATGGCGCAGCGCGTGAAGTCACTGCGCGAGCGAAACGGGCTTCCCCCGGAGGAATGAACGGCCGGACTGGGCGGATATCCGGCCGCCTGCGCCTGCTCTCGTTCGGTGAAATGAAAAATCCATAAAAATCAGTTAATTAAAGTTGATCCTGGAAGAGGAGGGGGATTGAAGGAGGGCGGTTCGACTGCGTTGTCGGAATGCCGGAAAGGGGTTCCGGGGTGGAGTCGGCCATTGGAAC
>NZ_JAUNSF010000146.1 GCF_030539355.1 Sutterella sp. | reverse complement strand
CGTCATGCACAACGTCATGTCGGCCTCCCATGTTGAGGTCGTGGTACATATTGTAGATTCTCCTTTGACTAGCTAAGCCCACCGAGGGCGTCAACACCAAGACGCAGTCGACCCCGCTCGCCCTCATGGCCTGCAAGAGCCGCTACCGCATGCACTCGCAGCTTGACGGCACGGTGAGCCACCAGTTCGCCAACATCAACGACCGCGAGCCGTGCTGGATCAACCCGGTCAACGCGAAGGCCCGCGGCATCGAGTCGGGCGACGTCGTGCTCGTCGAGAACAAGCGCGGTGCGGTTCTGGCCGGTGCCTATGTCACCGTCCGCGTGATGCCGGGCGTCGTCGTGGTTCACCACGGAGCCTGGTTCGCGCCGAAGGACATGGACGGCAAGCGCATCGACATCCACGGCAACTCCAACTCGCTCACGATGGATGTGCCGACCTCCGCGCTCGCCTGCGGCAACATCGCCTCCACGGCCTTGGTCGAGGTCTCGAAGTGGAAGGGCGAGCTCCCGCGCGTCTATGTCTACGACCAGCCCGAGCAGGTGCTCGCCGCGTCCTGATCGTGGCTGAGCACGGACTCCCGGTGATCCGCTGATCGCCGGGGCTCAAAATGAAGGCCGCAGGATTTCCGAGTGGAATCCGCGGCCTTCGTCATGTCTGCGGGAGGTGAAACTCACCGTCCGCCGGTCGAGCCGAACCCGCCCGTGCCGCGCTCGGAGGCGTCAAAGTCCTCCACGACGCGGAACTCAGGAACCATGACAGGGACGATCATGAGCTGCGCGAGGCGTTCGTCGGGCGTCACGGTGTAGGGCTCGGTGCCGCGGTTCCAGATCGAGAGCATGAGCTCGCCCTGGTAGTCGCTGTCGATCAAACCCACGAGGTTTCCGAGCACGATGCCTTTCTTGTGGCCGAGACCGGAGCGCGGGAGGATGAGTGCGGCGTAGCCCGGGTCGGCGATGTGGATTGCAAGCCCCGTGTGGATGAGGTGCGTCTCGCCCGGGTTCACCGTGAGCGGGGCGTCAAGGATGGCGCGCAGGTCAACGCCCGCGGAGCCGGGGGTCGCGGGACGGGGAAGGTGCGCGGCGGCGCGGGGATCAAGGACTTTGAGATCAACGAGCATCTTGGTTTCTGGATGATGTGGGTTCAGAGGGCAGTCCGAGGGAACTGCATCGGATTCGGTTGGGCGGGAGGTTTCTTTCTCTCAGGGTCAGATTTCCCAGACGGAGTGCGTGATGATGTCCTCCGAGAGAAAGCGCTTTCTGTTCGGTGTGCTGCAGATCACGGCACCGGTGCCTCTTCTGAGACCGAGCCGGTCAATCTGCACGAAGTGCTTTGCCATCTCGCTGTTTGGCGAGATTGTGGACTTGATTTCCATCGGGTACCAGGTGCCCTCGTGATGAATGATCAGATCAATCTCGCCGCCTGATTTCTGGTCACGAAGGAAATGGAAGTCCGGCTCAAGTCCGTTGTGCAGCCAGCTCTTGAGTATTTCAGTGACCACGAACGTCTCGAAGAAGGCTCCTGCGTTCATATCACTGCGGAGCTCCACGACGGTCGTTTTCCGGGACAGGAACGCAGCCAGTCCGGTGTCGGTCATGTAGACCCTGGGGGACTTCGTCAGAACTCTGGTGCCGTTGCCAGCGAGGGGTTTCAGGAGGTAGACGAGGCCGCTCGCCTCGGCCACCGAGAGCCACCGCTTCGCCGTGGCGGGATCAATGCCTGCGAGCGCAGCAAGTTCGCCGATGCGCAGTTCCTGCCCGGTGCGCAGCGCGAGCGCCTGCATGAACCGCCGGAAGGCGTCGAGTTTCCCGATGTTCCAAAGCCGGGCGATGTCCTGCTCGAGGAAATTCATGAGGAAGGCGCTGAAGAACTGTCTCCGTTCCCTGGCGTTCAGATGGAGCGCCTCGGGCCATCCGCCCTGCAGGATGGTCTCCCAGACGGCTTCCGGAGCCCGGGGTTCGGAGAAGCCGCAGGCGGAGAAGTCCGGGAGATAGGGGTGCTGATCCAACCCGCGGCCGTTCCGTTCGTAGAGGCTCATCGGCATCATCTGCAGCTCGAGGATTCTTCCGGCCGGCGAGTCTCCGACGTCCTTCACGAGCTCAAGTTTCCGCGGGCCGGAGAGCCAGATGCCGCCTTTCCCCGGACGCGGGTCGGCCGCGATGGCGCGAAAGAGCCCGGGAGCGCGCTCCGCCCTGTCAATGAGGACGGGCGGGGCGTATTGCTCAAAAAAGTCCCGGGGAGCGTTCGTCGCGAGATCAAGGGCTGCGGGATCGTCAAGCGTCACGCATGTGCGCGACGGCTCGCACATGCGCTTGAGCGCAGTGCGCTTGCCCGCCTGACGCATGCTGGAGAGCATCACGACGTCGAAACCCTGCGAGAGCCGGGGAGTGACTTTTTCAATCGTTCGATGAAGATACATGCCGCACAGCGTTGGTGGACGGACCGGGAGATCCCGGAATTTTTCCTGAGTCTATCCCGGAATTTTTCATGAGTGGACTCATGAATTTTTCCGGAGTCCATGCAGGAAAAATTCCGGTATGAGGAGCTTTGATCCAGCCGTTTCGATGACGGCAGGCCCGATGCCGGTCAGTGAGACTCCTCAGTTCCCCGCGGTTTCGCGGCGCTTGAGCGCATCCGCGGCGCAATCGATGATGAAGCGCGCGCAGTCGAGCTTAGAGGCGGGCCCGAAGACGCGCTCGTCCGTCGGGCTCACGACGCGGATCGCGTTATCCGCGGAGGAGAGTGCCTCGCGGGCGTCGTTGGCAACGATATAAGCGGCGCGCTTCCTGATGCACTTCTCGCGCGCGAAGGCCGTGAGCGCCTCTCCCGTGGCGGTCTCCGCGGCGAAGCCGATCGTGAGCGGCGCGTTGGGACGCGCGCCCACGCGGGCGAGCACGTCGGGGTTCTCGACCCAGATGAGGTCGGAGAGCGCGGCGCGGCCCGTGAGGTCCTTCTTGAGCTTCCTCTCCGACACTGCGCCCGGGCGCCAGTCTGCCACCGCCGCGACGCCGATGAAGATGTCATAGGGCTGGTGATCAAGCTCCGTCTGCACGGCGCTGTCCATGTCGCGCGCCGAGAAGACGTCGATGCGGCGCACCTGCGGGGGCGTCGTGAGGGAGACAGGCCCGGCGACCAGAGTCACCTCGGCCCCGGCGTCGCGCGCCGCGCGCGCGAGGGCAAAGCCCTGACGGCCGCTCGAGCGGTTCGTGATGCAGCGGATCGGGTCGATAGCCTCGTTCGTGGGGCCGGCGGTGATGAGGACGCGCTTTCCCGCGAGCGACTTCTTCTCAAAGACGCCGGCGGCGAGCTCGGCCACCTCGGCGGGCTCCATCATGCGGCCCGCACCCTTGTCGCCGCAGGCCTGGAGCCCCGCGACGGGCCCGAGGAACACCGCGCCGTCGGCGCGCAGTGTTTCGACATTCCTCTGCGTCGCGGCATTGGCCCACATCGCCTGGTTCATCGCAGGGACGAAGACGACGGGCGAGCGGCGGGCGACGAGGAGCGTGCTCGCAAGGTCGTCGGCGATGCCGTGGGCGGCCTTGGCGATGAGGTTCGCGGTCGCGGGCATGACGATGATCAGGTCGCTCGTGCGCGCGAGGTCAATGTGGGGCATCACGCTCTCAGGATTCTTCGCCCACTCGGTCGTGAGCGACGGGTGCCCCGTAAGTGCCTCGAAGGTGAGGGGCGTCACGAACTCCGCCGCGTGCTCAGTGAGCACCGTGCGGACCTCCGCGCCCGCCTTCATCAGAAGACGTGCGGCCTCGCAGCTTTTGAAGGCGGCGATTCCGCCGGAGACGATGAGCGTGATGCGTTTTCCGTGAAGCATGACCGAGGCAGTTCCTTCTTCTTGAGAGGCGTAGACAAATGCAGCCTCTAATTCTGCATCACATCAGGTCCCGGGCGGTATGTCCCCGGGCGGCATGCTGAACCGTTCTGCACATCAATTCCTCTGAAGACGGAAAGGGCGGCGGGATCCCTGGGAATCCGCGCCGCCCGTTGAGGAGCATTCAGATTGAGATGCCGGTCAGAAGGCCGGGATCACTGTGCCTTTATAGAACTCAATAATCCAGTCATGAATCTCCTTCGACTGGTACGCCTCGACGAAGGGCTTGACCCACGGGGCGTTGACGTTCTTCTCGTCGACAGCGATGTTGCAGACGTACGGTCCCTTCGGACCTTCGACGAGCAGCCCGTCACGCGTGGGATTGAGGCCCGTCACGGCGGCATAGTTGCCGTTGATGCCGGCGATCGTGAGGTCGTCAAGCGCCTGCGGGAGCTGCGCGGCCTCAAGCTCGATCACCTTGATCTTCTTGGGGTTCTCAATGATGTCGAACTTCGTGGGAAGGAGCCCCGTGCCGTCGCGCAGCTTGATGATGCCCGAGCTCGCGAGGAGGATCAGAGCGCGGCCACCCATCGGGGCGTCGTTCGGGATGCCGACGGTGGCGCCGGTCGGAAGGTCCTTCAGATCCTTGATCTTCTTGGAGTAGTACGCCATCGGCAGCGTGAAGGCTGGGGCGACGATGCGCATCTTGAACCCGCGCTGCTCGTTTTGATTTTCCAGGAACACCTTCGTCTGGAAGATGTTCGCGTCAAGGTCGCCCGCGTCGAGCGCGACGTTCGGTGTGATGTAGTCCTGGAACTCGAATATCTTGACCGTGAGGCCGCGCTTCGCGGCGAGAGGCACGACCTTCTCGAGAACCTCGGCCGCGGGGCCGGCGGTGACGCCGACGCGGATGACGGTGTTCTCGGCGGCCTGAACAGCGGCTGCGGGAAGTGTGAGGGCGGCGAGCGCGGCGGCTCCCGCGGTGAAAAGCTTGCGACGTTGCATATTCCGGGGTCTCCTGACGGGAATGTGAGTGTGAGCGGCGAGCCGTTCCATCCATCCTTCTTCAGGGGCGGCGGGAGGCTGCGCGGGTGTTCTGGGTTCCTGTGTCTCAGTCTAGGAGAACACCCGGACAGCGATGTTCCGAAAATGAACAACGCTTGAGGTATTACTGCGGAGCGCTCTGACG
>NZ_JAUNSF010000145.1 GCF_030539355.1 Sutterella sp. | reverse complement strand
TTAACGACCTGATCTATAAGAATTTTTTCGACTTTAAGCTGTCAAAGACAGGAGGAGTACTTCGCGACGATGATCTACTTCGTCTGCGGCGGACTTGACATCGCTTCGCTGTGTCCGTACCCGCGAATGAAGGGCTCTATCGAAGTCTGCTGAAGCTACAACCCGAAGGTGGTAGCCTCAGCTCAACCCACTCTTAACAGCGAAGAACCTTTTTTATTTTCATCCCTTGATATTCAAGGGATTTCTCTTGACGGCAAGGGCCGTGCCCCGGAAATGACGGAAGGCCCCGAAATCTCTTCGGAGCCTTCCTGTGGTTCTGGCAACGGGCGGCCTGAGCCGCCCACGGCTCATCAGGCCTGCGGCAGGCGGGCGAGCTGCTCGTTCACCTTGGCCAGAAGCGCGGTGAAGTCTGCAAGGCGCTTCTTCTCGACCTCGACGATGGCGGCCGGGGCCTTCGAGACAAAGCGCTCGTTGCTGAGCTTGCCCTCGCACTTCTTCACCTCGCCGGTGAGACGGGCGGCTTCCTTCTCGAGACGCTCACGCTCGGCCTTGATGTCGATCTCGACCTTAAGCATGATCTTGAAGTCGCCGACGATCACCACCGGCGCGACGGAGCCCTTGGCCTCCTGCTCGAGGCTCTCGACATGCGTGACAGGCGAGACGCGGGCGAGCTGCTCGAGGTACGGAGCGGCGGCCTTGCAGGCAGCGGCGTCACCGGAAATGAGGAGCGGGAGCTTCTGCGAGGGCGGAAGCTTCATCTCGCTTCTCAGGTTGCGGATCTGATCGATCATCTGCTGGATGTCGGCCATGCGGGCGGTGGCCTCGGCGTCAATCGCGGCCTCGTCGTACTTCGGATAGGCCTGGATCATGATCGAGGTTTCCTGATCGGCGGCGCGGACGCCGGCGACCAAAGAGACCTTCTGCCAGAGCTCCTCGGTGATGAACGGGATGATCGGGTGAGCGAGGCGCAGCACCGTCTCAAGGACGTTCACGAGCGTGTGGCGCGTGGCGCGCTGGGCAGATTCGGAGCCGCGCAGCTGAACCTTGGAGAGCTCGACGTACCAGTCGCAGTACTGGTTCCAGACGAAGGAGTAGATGGCGTTCGCGGCGTTGTCGAGACGATAGTCACGGTAGGCGGCGATCACTTCCTTCGTCGTGCGGGCGAGCTCGGAGATGATCCACTTGTCGACGAAGGAGAACTCCATCGGCGCGCCGGCGGTTTCGCCCACGCCGCAGTCCTTGCCCTCGACATTCATCAGCACGAAGCGCGTGGCGTTCCAGAGCTTCGTGCAGAAGTTGCGGTAGCCCTCGGCGCGCTTGAGGTCGAAGTTCACGTTGCGGCCGAGCGTGGCGTAGGCGGCCATCGTGAAGCGGAGCGCATCCGCGCCGTGAGCGGCGATGCCGTTCGGGTAGTTCTTGCGCAGCTTCGCCTCGACGATCGGAGCCTTCTCGGGCTGGCGCAGGCCGCGGGTGTTCTTCTCGATCAGGTGCTCGAGGTCGATGCCCTGGATGATGTCGAGTGGGTCGAGCGTGTTGCCCTCGGACTTCGACATCTTCTTGCCCTCGGCATCGCGAACGAGGCCGTGGATGTAGACGTTGCTGAAGGGAGCGCGGCCGGTGAAGTGCTTCGTCATCATCACCATGCGGGCCACCCAGAAGAAGAGGATGTCATAGCCGGTGACAAGGACGGTCGAGGGGAGATAGAGGTCGTAGGCGATCTTCTCGTCACCCTCGGCGTCGGGCCAGCCGATCGTCGAGAAGGGCACGAGCGCGGACGAGAACCACGTGTCGAGCACGTCCTCGTCACGCGTGAGCTTCACGCCTTCGCCGGCCTGCTTCTGTGCCTCAGCCTCGCTGCGGGCGACATAGACGTTGCCCGCCTCGTCGTACCAGGCCGGGATCTGATGGCCCCACCAGAGCTGGCGCGAGAGACACCAGTCCTGAATGTTCTCGAGCCACTGGCGGTAGACGCCGCGCCACTCGGCCGGGAAGATGTTCACTTCGCCCGACTCGACGGCCTCGAGGCCCACCTCGGCGATGGACTTGCCCGGCTGGAGCGTGCCCTCGGGAGCGGGCTTGCTCATGGCCATGTACCACTGCTCGGAGAGCATCGGCTCGACGATCTCGCCCGTGCGGGAGACGCGGGGAACCATGTGCTTGATGGGCTTCTCGGCGAGGAGCAGGCCCTGAGCCTTCAGGTCCTCGAGCGCGACGCGACGGCACTCATAGCGGTCCATGCCGCGGTACTTCTCGGGCACGTTGTCGTTCATGCGCGCGGTCTTCGTGAGGACGTTGAGCATCTCGAGGTTGTGACGGCGGCCGACCTCAAAGTCGTTGAAGTCGTGCGCCGGGGTGATCTTCACGCAGCCCGAGCCGAACTCGCGGTCGACGTAGCTGTCGGCGATGACGGGAATTTCGCGGTCGGTGAGCGGAAGCTTGAGCGTCTTGCCGACGAGGTCCTTGTAGCGCTCGTCATCGGGGTGGACGGCCACGGCCTGGTCACCGAAGAGCGTCTCGGGACGGGTCGTCTCGACGACGACGCCCTCGGAGCCGTCGGCGCCGGGGTAGCGGATCGCCCAGAGGAAGCCGTTCGCCTCCTCGCTCTCGACCTCAAGGTCCGAGACCGCGCTCTGCAGCTTCGGATCCCAGTTCACGAGGCGCTTGCCGCGGTAGATGAGGCCTTCCTCATAGAGGCGGACGAAGGTCTCGATCACGACGCGCGAGAGCTTCGGGTTCATCGTGAAGTAGAGGCGGTCCCAGTCAACGCTGTCGCCCATGCGGCGCATCTGCTCAAGGATCGTGCCGCCGGAGAACTTCTGCCACTCCCAGATCTTCGCGATGAAATCCTCGCGCTTCATGTCGCGGCGCTTGATGCCCTGCTTCTCGAGCTGGCGCTCCACGACGATCTGCGTGGCGATGCCGGCGTGGTCCGTGCCCGGGAGCCACATCGTGTTGTAGCCCGCCATGCGGTGGTAGCGCGTGAGCGTGTCCATCACCGTCTGGTTGAAGGCGTGGCCCATGTGCAGGATGCCGGTGATGTTGGGCGGCGGGAGCTGGATCGAGAAGGCGGGCTTCGTCGGATCAAGGCCGGCCTGGAAGTAGCCGCTCTTTTCCCACACGGGGTACCAGCGGGATTCAATGGCGTTGGGTTCAAAGCTCTTCGCGAGCTCCAGGGATTGCTGTTCCGTCATGGTGTTTAAATGGGGGTGAAAAATTTTTTGCGCCCTTCAGGCATCCGCGGAATCTGCGGCGGTATGCACTTGCAAGGGCGTCAGGGGAAGAATCCGTTCGGTCGCCTCAGGTCACACCCGCAAGGGCGGGGACGAGGGCGAAGGCTTTCCTGTTCACGACAGGGGAGCGAAGTTCTGCAATTTTCTCACGAACTCCGGGGAGGAGCCCAAGCGTCATGGGGTCCTCCTGAAGGTGTACTGGAGAATCGTGTCAGCGCCTTACAAGGTCAGAGAGATCGAGCTCGCGCAGTTTCTCGTCGACGGCCTGAAGGACCTGCTGCGAGAGCGAGCGCTGCACATCGCTCTTCATGCGCGTGACGGCGTTCGACACGGCGAGTTCCAGCGCGTCATGAAGCCCCTGGCGTACGGAGGATTCGATCTGAGGCGCGAGGCGCTCAATGATCGCATTCTTCTCCGCATCCGTAAGTATGAGGGGCTGGGGTTCATGGGGAACAGGCACCAGAACCGGAGCAGGTTCTGCAGAGGCTTCCTGACCGTCAGCGGGCGCGGTGTCATCCTTCGGGGCGGACTCTGATGCTTCGGCCGGTACGCTCTCGGTCTCGACAGGGGACGCGGGCTCAAGTCCGAGCGTCGGTTCGCGGGGGCCGGCGGCGATGCGCTCCAGTGCTCCCCAGGAGATAAGCACGCGTTCCGTAAGAGTCCTGCAGGTCTCGGACTCGGTGCCGATGACTGGTTCCTGTCGGGTCATGAAAATTCTCTGACTCAGAAAATGAGAAAGTTGGAAAAGTTTAAGTCTACTGACGTCGGTCGTAGGCTGCGAGTTCAACGCCCTGCGCCTTGTAGCTGCGGTACCTGTCGCGGGAGAGGGGCAGTTCCACAGGATCGGTGCTCACCACGTCGATGATGCGCTCGAAGCGTCCGAACTCGGTCTTCCAGTCCTGCGGAAGGTAGTCATCAAGCAGAAGCAGCACATCCCCCTCGAGGGCGCTCAGATCGGTTGAGAGACGGATCGGCGTGTCTTTCGCATGCGGGTGGTTCGCAGGGACGTGGGGCAGGAAGGCCAGGTCATCAAAGCTCCAGAGCATCTGGTTGAGCGTGCTCAGACGCTTCGCATCCGAGGTCCAGAGCGCCAGCGTGAGACCGCGCCGATAGACGGTGCGGGCGACCAGGCAGGCGTACCGGAGGCGGTCGGGAACGTTGAAGTGGAAGTCGATTTTCTGCATGAGCATCATTATGGCGACAATGCAGAGGTCAGGAACTCTATCCACTCTTCTCCACCGCCAATTTTTCAGACGGTCGTACCGTATTTGTGGTATCTGCATTGAAAGGACTTGCCAAGAAGAGAAAAGCAGGGCAGAATTCACCTCCTCCGGTACGGGGAAGTAGCTCAGCTGGGAGAGCGCTGCGTTCGCAATGCAGAGGTCGGGAGTTCGATCCTCCTCTTCTCCACCACCAGATTCCGAAACCGAGATGTCTCAGAAGGGGCGTCTCGGTTTTTTGCTTTTGAGATCTGATCCTCCTGAACGGGCGGTATCAGACAGGGGACGCGCAATGGCTGAAGATGATGACGACGAGGTGAAGCTTCCGGGGCTGCCTCCCAACACGAAGAACTACATGACGCCGAAGTGCTACCGCAGACTCCTCGACGAGCGTGAGCATCTCGTCAATGTCGAGCGCCCGGAGATCGTGAATGTCGTCTCGTGGGCGGCAAGCAACGGCGACCGCTCCGAGAACGGCGACTATCTCTACGGCAAGAAGCGTCTCCGCGAAATCGACCGCCGCATCCGCTTCCTCAACAAGCGCATCGAATCCGCGGAGGTGGTGGACCCCGAGTCGCATCCCGAGACGGATCAGGTTTTCTTCGGCGCGACGGTGCTCTATGCCAACCAGCGCGGAGAGGAAAGGAAGATCCGCATCGTCGGCATTGACGAGGCGGATCCCGATCATGGCGATGTGAGCTGGATCAGTCCGAT
>NZ_JAUNSF010000021.1:25385-31420 GCF_030539355.1 Sutterella sp. | reverse complement strand
CTTCAAGGACTGTCATACAGGGTTCATCCTTCCTTTGCATAGCTTCTCATCAAAATGTCAAGCCTTCTCAATCCCGCGCCAATCAAGGGCTCTTGGGGTTGGTCCGTAGTGCCTTTCTTCTCATTCCGTGTCATCCTAGCTCCTTGTCATGTCATCAACTCTTATGGCGGAACTTATGGCGAAAAATCAGATCGAGGCACAGATTGAGAAGAAGCCCGACGGATTCCACAGGGTAGAGCGCGGACTCTACGTGCGCAAGCGAGAGGGGCGGCGCATGTCATGGGTCTACGTCTACACCGTCGCCGGCAAGCGCAAGGAGGTGATGCTCGGCCACCTCGACGAGATGGGCATCACGGCCGCGCGAGCGCAGCTGCAGCGCGCCCGCGAGCTCGTCGCGCAGGGCGTGGATCCAGCGGCGCAGCGCAGGGAGCGTCGACAGGAGATGGCCGCGCCGCAGGGTAAGCTCATCACCATGGCCGAGCTCACTGCGGAGGCGTTGCCGGCGCTCGAGGCGGCAAGGCGCCCTTCCGAGCCGAAGGTCGTTGAGCGATGGCGGCGCGTTCTGGAGATCCACCTTCTGCCGGTCATCGGAGCCCGCCCCGTGGCCAAGATCACGCGCGACGACGTGCTCGAGGTGCTCAGGCCACTGTGGGAAAAGATGCCTCCGACGGCGAAGCTTGTCCGCTCACTCTGCGAGGCCGTGCTTGCCTACGGCATCGCGACGGGCCGCATGCAGCCGCCGAATCCGGCCTCGTGGAGGGGCAACCTGGACTTCTTCCTGCCGCCCATATCCCGCATTCACAAGACGAAGCATCACGAGGCGCTCACCGTCGACGATCTGCGCAACATGCTCGCGCTCACCGACTGGCGAGACCCGCCGAGGATATGGGCCGCGATCGCCTTCTGCGCCCTGACGGGCACCCGCATTCATGAGGCCGTGGGGGCAAAGTGGTCGGAGATCGATGAGAAGCGCCGCATCTGGGCCTTCTATCGGCGCAAGGACCGCAAGGAGGACCCTCACCGCGTGCCGCTCTCCGAGCAGGCCATGCTGCTGCTCGCGCGCTTGCCCAGGACGACCGACTACATCTTCCCTTCCTACCGCAAGGGTGTGCCGCACATCGATCGGCGCGTCCCCGTGGTCGTGATCAAGAGACGGGTCGGCAAGGGCACCATGCACGGCTGCCGGAGCACCTTCCGCGACTGGGCGGCCGAGGCCGGCATTGACTGGGCGGCTTCGGAGAAGGCGCTGATGCACGCCGCGGGGAATGCGGTCGTGCAGTCATATCTCCGCACGGACCTCCTCGAGAAGCGACGGCCGATCATGCAGACGTGGGCCGATACGATCATGCCGCTCGAATGGTTAAAACCGTAGAAATATGCGGTTTTAGAAACGAAAAAAGGACGCCCCTCGAGGCCGAAGCCCGAGGGGTTTCGAATTGTTGATGTCGAAGGTTCGCGAGGTCTTCGACATGTCCGCGGCGACGTGTCGACGTCGTCACTCACTTGCCGGCGCTGAGGAGTCCGTCGCGCTCGACGGCAGTGACTCCAGAAAGCTCGACACCTCGTCCAACCAGGCCTGCGCCTCGTCCGAGTAGTCGCGTGCAGCTGGTGAGCTTGGCTGCCAGCTCGGCATCACCGGATCCGGGCAGGCGACGGCTGGCTGCGGTGAGTTCGCGCTGCAGCCGGTCAGCACGAGCACTGACGCGAGCGACGTCAGCAGTGGTTTTGCGCACCTGCGCTTCAAGCTTGGCCATGTCTTCAGCATGGGCCTTCTCCCTTTGTCTGTAGTCCTCTGAGAGCGCGAGCGAGTCGTCGGCCCATTGCAGGTAGAGCTTCGCCTCGTCGCGCTCGGCGCGGAGATCCCGCGCGCGCCATCCGCCGGCCGCGGCGATGACCAGGGCGAGCGCGATCGCCCCGGCCTTGAGGTAAGTGCTCGCGGCCATGGTCAGCCCTGCCGCATGAGCGCCGCCTCGAGCTGGCGTCGCCGGACGAGCCCAGGTAACACTCTGCCGCCTGCGCGGGTGATGTCGAGGAACTCGTCAGCGCACGCCTGATAGGCACCTCTGTTGAGCGCGCTCATCAGCCGCGGACACCTGCGGGTGACGTAGCTGACGCCCACATTGAAGGCGAGCGAGGTGAGTGCGATGTACTGGGTCTCGCTCACCGGCACCTTGACGTACGGCGCGAAGGCTTTCGCCGTGCGCTCGCAGTCCGCGATCAGAAGGATCCACGCATGGTGCTCGTCGAGCTGCATGCCTTCGACGACGTCCACGCCGGTGTGTCCGTAGCCGATCGTGAGCACGCCGGCCGGACAGCGATAGGCCTCCGCGCTGAAGCCCTCAAGGTTCTCGTCCTTGATGAACTGAGCGATGACCTCCGGCGAGAAGCTGCTGTACTCAGCTTTCATCGCGCCACCTCGTGCGGCAACGGCCGCGGGTGGCTCGCCGCGGCATGCTCGGTGAAGTGCAGCCTCTCGGCCGCCTCGCCCTTCTTGCCGATGTTGAAGCTCGCGATCGGGCGGTGATAGCCCATCACGCGGGTCCACACCTCGCAGGGCGTGCGCTCTGCAGGGTCGAGCTCGGCGACGTCGCCGGCAGTAATGTCAGGGAGAAGGTTCGTCATGATGACTCTCCTTTTGAGGTTGTTCCGGAAGGCCGGCACGGGTCAGTCCTGTGCTGATGACGCCCTCGAGGCGCGAGGGCATGGATGCCACCAGGCGCTTCAGGATCGGCGGCAGCACGTCGCCGTAGCCGGCCTCCTCGATGTTCTTGGTGGAGCTCGCGAAGTCCGTCGCCATGAAGGCCGTCAGGAACGCGCACTGCGCCACCGGGAAGTCGAAAAGCGCGAAGGCGAGGCAGACGTCGAGGCCTCGGGCGAGGCAGATGATCGCCAGCACGAGGAACTTCTTGACGAGCCCGTGCTGGAAGTACTCGGGCGAGAAGACGTCGTTCTTGCAGGCGGCCCATACGCCGGTCACGAAGTCGAAGACCATGACCGCCAGGTACCACCAGACAAGGATCTCGACCTTGCCGAGGGCGAGGCCCCAGAGGGCGCCGAGGACGGCGCCGACCTTCGCGAGGTAGAGCTCATAGCCCGTTGGCAGATACCTGTAGGCCATGGCCACTCCTTAGAAGACCAGGGTGTAGAGCCAGTGCAGGGTGGCGCCGGCGACGAGCGCGAGCACGCTGATGCCGATCCACGGCGTGCGCGTATCGCGGCGCACCTGAGTCTTCTCGGCCTCGAAGGAGACGCTCGCGGCGTTCACCCAGTCGGCGCAGGCCTTGATCTGGTCGGCCGTCGGATCGGTGATGCCGAAGATCTCCGCGAGGCCGACGGCCGCCTTCTCGGCGGTGGAGCGGGTGTCGAGGCTGTCCGCGAGGTCGGTGAAGACCGAGGACGTCGCCTCAATGGTGGGGGATTGAATGATGGCCATAGCTCGTCTCCAAAAGAAAAGCCCGCGGGATGCGGGCTTCAGGGTTATTCGGCGTAATCCTCGCCGGTGATCTCGGTGTACTCGTCGGCGGTGATCCACTTCTTTATGACCGCGTTCCGGACCATCGTGCGGTTCCAGAGCTTCCGGTCGTAGTACTTCTTGATGAGCGCGTACTTCGCGGAGTGTTCGGTCTCAGCCATGTCAGGCCTCCTCAGTGGTTTCGGTTTCGGCCGTGGTCTCGTCGACGGCGGCCTCGTCCTCGAGGACGGACTCCTCGACGGATCCGCCGGAGGTTTCGTCGCCGTCAGTCGGGAGCTCGATGTCGCCCATCATGGCGATGTAGTCCTGGTTCGCCTTGGTCTGCGCGAGATCGGCGATGAGATGCTCGATGGCGAGATCTCGATCTGCTTCAGTGGACATGAGATGTCCTCCATAGTGAGTTGTAGTAGGCGGCGAGCCGGGTTCGGACCTTCCAGGTGTCGCCCTGCTCGGCGTGTGCGAGCCATGCGCGGAAGCATTCGTCCACATGGACTCGCGTGATGCGGCCTTCCTTCGCGAGGTATCGGGCTCGATTGATTACCTCGAGCTTGTTCTCGCCACGTCGTGAGACCGGGACCGTCATCGGTCCTCCTTCAGTGTTCGGGCCCGGCGCGATCCGTGGGTCGCGCCGATGGGTCCGGATGAGTTAGTAGATTGCACAAGCGGGGGCGCAGTAACTCGCGGCGGCCGCGTAGCTGCTGCCAACGACGCCTGCCTGGGTGACGATGGCCGTGGTGCTCGAGTTGCCGCTACGGCTCGCCGAGCGCAGACGCCACGTGCTGTAGGTCGTGTGGACGCTGTAGTCGAGTTTGCGGAGCTTCTCATACGTGCCGTAGAGCGCGACGCGCTCGGTCGTGCCGAGGATCTCCTGATAGCGCTCCCACGTCTCGCCCTCATCCCCGACCGTGCTGTCGTAGGAGGCGACGTTGATCTGCTGCAGGCTCGGCAGGAAGAAGCGGTCGTAGGTCTCGACGTAGTCCTGCTCCTTGTCCTCGTCGATGAGCTTGTTCAGGTACGAGCGCACCTTGATCGGCTTGATGAGGTCGAGGAAGTCCGAGGAGAAGCCAGCGAGGAAGCCGTCGTACTTCGAGAGCTCGGCAGGCGGGCGGTCGTAGTTGTGCTGCGGCTCCCACCATTTGCCAACGAGCTCGGCCGAGTTGAGGTACTGCCTGATCGCAGAAACGTCCCATCGGCCGTAGCCGTAGGCGGCCGTATAGACGGACCAGAGATCATTCCCGGACGTGTGGCCGAGGTTGATCGTGCCGAGGTCCGTCGCGCTTTCGGGCGCGGCGTTGAAGGTGAGTGTCACGGTCTCGGTGGCGTCGGCGGTCGCGGGGCTCGCGTGCGAGGTGATGGTCCAGGTGGTCTTGTCGACGTCCGGGGCTCGCTGCATGCCGGCGAGCTGTCCGCCCGCGGGAACGGCGCTCTCGAGAGTGAAGGAGATCACGTCGCCGGCGACCACGTTGCTCGTCCCCCAGGACTGCCCCATCGTGAACTTGTACGTCCCGGCCGGGAGTTCCTCGGAGCAGTACTTGAACGCGCAGTAGTTCGAGAACTGAATGGCGCGGACCGTGAGGTAGTGGCTCTGAAGGTAGGCGCACTTCACGGTCTCGCCGGTCTCGGTCTCGCACGTGCCGTAGTGCACGACCTCGAACTCCATGTTCGCCGTCGCGGAGAGCTGCGCATCCTTCCAGGGAACCACGAAGCGGGTCCCGAGCGGGACGAGCTCCTTCATCTGCTCGGCCGTGTTGTTCCGGACAAGCATCCGGAACTCGGCGAGGGTGAGGTCGGAGATGATGCGCGAAGCCTGCACGACCTGCGCGGCCGCGATGATCTTCTGATACCCGTTCGCCTCGGTGAGCAGGGCGTTCCGCTCGGTGAGGAGTGTGTTCTGAGCCTCGATGAGCGCGTTCTGCGCCGTGAGCAGGGCGTTCCCGGCCTGCGCGGTCTCGTCGAGGACGATCGGCTTCTCGAGGACACTCGAGGCTGTGTCGGTGGTGCTTTCAGTGGTGGTGTCAGCCATTATGCGGACTCCTTAAAGCGACAGCACAGAAGGCCGTCAGCGTTGATGGTGAGGCCCGTGAGCCCCTGAACGTGCGCGAGCGCCTCCTCGGCGGCCGCCTGGGCGGTTTCGGCTGCGGTCTGCGCGGTCTCCGCGCCTTCCTGAGCCTGCAGGGCCGCGGCTTCGCTCGTGGCCGCCTTCGTCGCGGATGCGGCGGCCGCGTCAGCCTTCTCCGCGGCGAGGGTCGCGCTCCCGGCCGCCTTGGTGGCCGAGCCTGCAGCCGCGGTCGCGGACGTGCCTGCGGCCGTCTCGGAGGCCTTCGCCTCAGTCGCCGAGGTTTCCGCGGCCGTGGCCGAAGCGGCGGCATTCGTCGCGCTCGTCGACGCACCGCTCTCCGCGGTCTCGGCCTTGACCTGAGCCGCTTCTGCGCCGGCCTGTGCCGTCTCCGCTCCGGTCTGGGCCGCCTGCGCGGCCGTCTGAGCAGTGACCGCCCCGGCCTCGGCCGCCTCGGCCTTCGTCTGAGCGTCGACGGCGGCCACGCGGGAGGTCTCGGCCGCAGTT
>NZ_JAUNSF010000021.1:0-25285 GCF_030539355.1 Sutterella sp. | reverse complement strand
GTGCCTGCGGCCGTCTGAGCAGTGACCGCCCCGGCCTCGGCCGTCTCGGCCTTCGACTGCGCGTCCTGCGCGGCAGTCTTTGCGGTCTTGGCGTTGTTGGCCGCGGTTTCGGCGTCAGCCTTGAATTGCTTCGTCTCGTCGTAGAGCAGCTGAAGCTCTGCGGTGATGCCGCCCGGCTCGCCTTGTTCACCCCTCTCGCCCTGGATGCCCTGACGGCCGCGCAGGTAGACCGTGGTGATGACGAGGCGCATCGTCGTCTTGATGATTTCAGTCATGCGTCACCTCCGGAGCGACGAAAATGAAGCCCTCGAGCACCGGAACAACCTCGCCGCCCGAGCCCGTGATCTCGAGGTCGTAGACGAGCTGTCTCGGCGGGTAAGCTGCCGTCGCCGCTGCGGTGAAGGACATCCAAACCACGCCGGTCGACGGGTCGTCATCGAAGAAAATTCGCCCGTTGTCGGTGGAGAGCTCGTCGACGGCGTCCGCGGAAGCGAAGTCCGTCCGGACGTGCATCCTCGCGCTGCAGCCGGCCAGGTTGAGCGGCTCGGGCGTCTGGTCCTCTGCGGCCGGATCCGGCAGGCAGCAGACCTTGAAGCCGACTTCAGCGTCCGAACCCTGCTTGACGATCAGGTCGAAGCGCTGCGGATCGTGGAGATCGATGTTCATTCAGTCTCCTCCTCGGCGGCCGTGAAGTCCCGCTCGGCGAAGACGATCTCGATCGCTTCGAGGGCGGCGGCGTCCGCGGCCGCATCGATGGCGGCGCCGAGCTCCCATTTGTGATCAAGGGCCGCGCGGCGCGCCTCGGCGATCTCGAGCTGCATCGTCTGCGCATTGGCAAGCGTCACCGTCTGGAGCGCGTTGTCGGCGTCGCGGAAGGTGTCGGTCGTCCCCTCGGCGGCGGCCGTCAGGCGCAGCACCAGCTCGTCGACGTTGGCCTTCGCGTCGCTGTCGGCATCAATGCGCCAGCCGAGCGAGCTCACGGCCGTCGCGTCGCTGTCGTACCAGGTCGAGAAAGCGCGCGAGAGTTCGGCCTTTTTCTCGCTTCGCAGCTCGTCGACGGTCTTTTCCGGAATCGCCTCGACGGTGAGTGCGAGCGTGGTCGCGTCCTGCACCAGGCGGTGCGTGCTCGAGCCATCGGTGAAGGCGCGGAAGAGCGCCCTCAGCTTCTGCACGCGCGCCGTGCGCGAGGCGTGCGGCAGCGTGATGCCGACGCACTCCGCGGCCGAGGTGGGGATGGCCTCGGCCGTCCAGCCGTTGCTCTCCTCGTCGTACTTGTAGAAGTGCAGACCGTCCTGCTCGGGCGGATCTGCATTCACGGCACTCGCGGCCAGCTGCAGTTTTCCGTCGCTGCCCGTCATGCAGGCAACCACTCCGTCGTAGTAGCCGTCCGCGTCCAACCGGGGCAGCTCTTTGATCGAGGAACTCATGAAAGACTCCATCACGTCAAGAAAGATCGCGGCATTGCGGCCGCGCGAAAAACGCTGGACCGTCGCCATCGGCCACGGTCTCACCCTGCGGATCCATCCGTCAGGGGCGAAAAGCTGGAGCCTCCGCATCTCGCACGGAGGCAGGGTCACAGACCTGCACCTCGGGCGATGGCCGGAGGTGAGTCTCATGCAGGCCCGTCAGATGGCCCGCAGGGAAAGGAAGGCGCTCGGACAGGAACCGCCCCGCGGCTACACGCTCGAGGACGTCTTCCGCCTCTGGGTCGGCCTGAAGAAAGGCCGGATCGTCAGCTACCAGGACGAGCGAGCCCGGCTCGAGCGGTACCTGATCAAACCTCTCGGGCGTCGCCAGCTCGACGAGATCACGGCGCCCCTCGTCATCGCAACCGTCCGGCCGCTCGACGTCGCCGGCCACAGCGCCACCCTCAAGCGGGTCCTGATGAGAGCGCGCGAGCTGCTCGACATCGGCGTCGCCGCGGGCTACATCGAACACAATCCGATCGCCCGGGTGAGCAGGGTCTTCGCGGCGCCGATCGTCACGCCGATGCCTGCAGTCCACTGGAGCGAGCTGCCGAAGGTCATGCAGGTCATGGCCGAGGCCCCGGCGCGCATCCGCGTGCTCTTCCTCATCTCGGCGCTCACCCTGCTGCGCCCGAAGGAAGTCGCCGCTCTCCGGAAGGAGTGGATCGAGGGCGACGTCCTCTCGGTGCCGCACACGGAGATGAAGAAACGGCGCCCGCACAGAGTGCCGCTCTCACCCTTCGCGCTCGGCGTCTTCGCGGCCGCGCAAAAGATCTCCGAGCACCCGCGCGCCGCGCACGTCTTCCCTGGCAGGCGGACCGGCAGCCACATCTCGAGCCAGGCGCTCGCCAAGTACATGCACTCGACCTCGCTCGCCGGCAAGCTTGTGCCGCACGGCCTGCGCTCGGTCGGATCATCGTGGATGGCCGATCACGGCATCGTGCTCGAGGTCGGCGAAAGCTGTCTGTCGCACGTCGTCGGCTCGCAGGTGATGAGGGCGTACATGCGCTCGGACTACTTCGAGGCCCGGCGCGCCGCGATGCTCGCCTGGAGCGACTACGCCGAGGTCCGTGCCCGTGAAGCCGGGCTCCTCGACGGCATCCTTGAGCCTGACGCGGTTCTCGCCAAGGCCGCCTGAGTTTAGCCGTGGGGCTAGGCACCGGCGCTGCAGGCCCTGCGGCGAGCCTCTTTTTGGGTGTCGGAGTGGCACCGAACATCACGGGTTCGTTTAGGGCAACGCTTGAATGGTCGGGCGGAACCGCCGCTTCTGGGGCGTTCACTCGAACCGCCGTTTCCGGGAATGGCGCAGGCGGAGACGCGGCGAACGCCGGCGAGTACGGCTTCTATGCGTCAAATTCCAACGGGATCTATGGCGGTTCGTCAACGGTTCAGCCCCTCGCACTGAAGCTGCTTGCCCTCATCAAAACTTGATGAGCGGGAGGAGTTTCAAGGCTGGCGGCTGAACCGTTGACGAATTGCCGTAGACACTGCTGCTTCGCGAAGCGTCAAGGTAGGCGTGAAAGGTGCCCCAATTCCCGTTGTCGGCCTCGCAACCGCTCTCCGCGCGGTAAAAAGCCCCGCTCGTGCTCACGAAGTCATCCGCCGCGCCGCCCGTGTAGCCCGTGATGTTCGGTAAGCCCGCCGACACGTACGTGCCGACAGAGCTCGTGCTCGTCGTACCCTCGGGGAAGCGGTCCGCGAGGTTCGGCAGGCCGAAGGTCGTCGAGCCGTTGCCCGAGCCGTACTTCGTGCCGATGGCAGCGAAGAGCGCGGCGTAGGTCGTGCGACTGACGGTCGCGCCGTTGGCGATGAGGTAGCCGTCCGGAACGCTCGTGCCGGCATAGAAGGAGATCGTGCCCGGCGGGATGCTCGGCTGCGCGGCGAAGTACTTCGCCACCAGGTACGGCGTCATCAGGACGTCCGTCGCAGTGCCGGCGATGGCCTGCGCCTCGGTCGCGATCGAGTCCTCGCTCATCTTCGCGAAGGTGATCGTCGCATCGGCGATCTGCGCCGCCGTGATCGTGAGGTCAGCAATCTTCGCGGCCGTCACCGCCTTCGGGTAGATCTTGCCCGTGGTGACGGCGTCGGAGGCGAGCTTGTTTACGGTCACGGAGTTCGCTGCGAGCTGCGTCGACGTGATCGTGGCGTCAGCGATCTTCGTGCTGGTGATTGTCTTGCTTGTCAGCTTCGAGCCCGTGATCGTCGCATCGGCGATCTTGTCACCCGTGACCGCCTTCGCTGCGAGCTTGGCCGTGGTCACGGTCAGGTCGACGAGCGTCGCGCCCTTGAGGGTGCCGTCATTCGTCCAGTCGAAGCTCTGCAGAGCAGTGAACCACTCGATGGCTGTCGGCGGGTTGGCCGGGTCTCTGCCGGAAAGCGCGATGAGACCGACGCGCATCTGATCGATCAGGAAGTACCACCCGGCGCCGGGCACCGTAGCATCGATCGCCTTGAGAGAATCGCCGGCCGTCGGATGTCCGTTCGAGACGAGCTCGGCGAGGTCAGGCGCCGAGGCCGAGGCGCCGGACTTGAAGTAGCCGGGCGTCAGAGCGTAGGAAGGCATGTCTGTTCCTTAAGAGGTTTCATCCGCCTCATAGCGGAAGATCGTTTTGACGTGGGCCGGGGCGAAGGTTTTGAAGATGCACTCAAGAATCTCCTGTCCCCAGATCGCGAGCGGCTGCGTGACGTCCCATGTCACGTCGAGCTCGCGGTAGTCGCCGCCCGCGTGTATGTCGAAATAAACCGTGACGATCGTCGCCAGCTCGCCCGTGGTCGTCGTGGTGATGTCGACCGTGTAGCCGAGCCAGGCGGCGAGTTCTTTGAAGAAGCCCGCCGAGAGTCCCGTGTTGTTGACGATCTTGGTCAGGAGCTCCTGACGCTTCTGCTCGGTCGTTGGCTCGAGGATGGCCGTGATGCACTCCGACGGCACTCCCCAGTCGGAGAACCACGTCTCAAGCATCTCGGTCGAGGTGCGCGCATCGTTCTCGTCGAGCACGCGCTCAAGACGGCCGTCAATGCGGGCCGCCTCGCGCGAGAGCGCATAGAGCGTCGCATCGAGGAGCCCGCCTTCCCTCGGCTTCCAGATCGGCCCGCGCGGCAGCAGGTGCTCGGTCAGGTGTCTGTAGTCGCTTTCGGTGTGAGCCATGGCTTAGACCCAAGTGATCGTGCCTGGCACGTAGATCTCGCCCGTGTCGCAGGCAAGGTCGTCGCTCGGCACGCTGATGCGGTAGGAAGTGATCTCGCTGACGCCCGCCACCGCACGGTCGAGCGCCGTGAGCATGAAGGTCTCGCCCGGCTCGGCCTCGGAGACGATCGCCGTCTGTATGGCCGCCTCGACCTTGGCCTTCACCGCCTCGGTCTCGGGGATGATCATGATCGAGCAGTCGAGCGCGAGCGGCGTCGGCGCCTCAACGTGCAGCACCGCGGCGATCGGCATCTCAGCCGTGATCGCCTCCTCGACGCGGGTGACCATCGTGTCCGTGGGGATGCCGTTGTCCGTCAGGTCATCCGTCATGAAGCGGACGGTCACATGCCCCGTCTGCGGTTCGCGCGGATAGCACCACGCGCGGGTGACGCCCGTGACGTCTTTCGCCCAGGCGACGTAGTCCGCGGCCGTGCCGCCTCGCGGAGGCGACTTCTGACGCTCGAGCAGGCGCTCGCGCAGGCTCTCGTCGTCCTCGGCGTCGGCACCTCCGGAGAGCTCGCCGGCCGTCGCCGTGGAGTCGATGCCCGTGACCGGCGAGACGAGCGTGAGCGTCAGGCCCGCGTCGGCGTTCCCGCTCTCGCCGGCCGCGACAGCTTCGATCGGCGCCGTCATGGCCGTCTCGTCGCTGTCAGCCGTGGTGACGTAGACCACCGACTCAGAGCTCTGCAGCTGCGTGCCGCTCGGCACCGTGCCGGAGCCCGTGAAGGTCACCGTGCCCTCGGCCTTGGTCGCGGAGTTGCGGGTGATTCCGTACTCACTGGCCCTGCGCTCAAGGTAGGCGCCCTCGGCCGTGCTGCTGAAGCACTGCTTGAGGACGAAGACGATGTAGCCGTGAAGGCTGTGCGAGACGCCCGCGATCACGCGCGCGAGGATCGCCGCGAGGCTCCAGCGCATGACCTTCTTGCCGAGGCGGCTCTCGATGTCGCTCTGCACCCGGGTGATGATCTCACTCAGGGTAGGTCTTTCAAAACTCATGTCAGATCACTCCAAACGTCCTGGAAACGCGCGCTCAAGGCCTGCGTATCGTCGGGCTTGTAGAGGGTCACCGAGAGGTCAAGCCGCTCGGTCTCACCGCGTTCGGCCATCACCTCGACGGATCCGACGATCGCGTCATCGATCAGCCACTGCAGCGCCTCCTCGGCGTAGGCCTCGGCCTTCCGGAGGGCGCTCTCAGTGAGCTTCTCGCGCTGCAGCAGCCAGAGGCGCGAGCCGATGCGATCGCCCTCGACCTGCGCGTAGCTGTCGCCCCACCATCCCATGCGGCCCGGCGCGGCGACGCCGTCGTCGTCCGCACTTTTCCGCCATGAGAAGAGGCTGATGAGCACGGCCTGCGCGAGCTCGTTGTCCTCGAAGTCCGAGAGATCGGCGACTTCCCCGTTGAGCAGAAGCTCCATGGTTTCTCCTTACTGCGGCTGGCCCGTGGTGGAGTCGCCGCCCTGCACGCCATCATGAACGTGCGTCATGAGCGAGATGCCGCTCGCGGTGACGTCGCCGTCGACGACGGTGAGCGTGCCGGTGACGGTCGCCGCGGAGCCGCCGGAGCCGCCCGTGATGGTCATGCCGCCCTTGCCGGCGATGAGGCCTTCCACGGTGAGCGTGCCGGTGACCGTGGTGGCCTTGGCATCGATCGCCACGGTCGGCGAAGTGATCGTCGCCGACTCGGAGGCCGTCACACTGACGCTGCCAGTCACGTTGACCGTGGCGCCCGCGCCGACGGTCGCTGTCAGGCTCTCGCCGATGGTGGCTGTCAGCTTCTTCGGCGTGACGACCTCAATGCCGTCGCGTGCGAGCTTGATGTACTGGCCCTGATCGTCGTAGATCTCCACCTCGCCCGGCTCGAGGCCCTTGGGTCGGTATCTGCGGTCGACGACGCTGAAGACCCAGCCGTGCGAGCGGTCGCCGGCCGGGAAGATCACGAAGGCCTCGGGCTTGCCGTCGTCCTTCGGCTCGGCGGTCCACCCGTAGGGCTCGATGTGCTCGAGGTGGTCGCGCACCTCGTCGTAGAGAAGGCGCACCTGCAGCACTCGGAGCTTCTTCGCGCCGTCCGCGGCCGAAACGGTACCGCGCGCGGCGATGTCATCCAGTCTGCCCATCACTTCACTCCGGCCCACGTCGACGAGCTCGTCGACGACGTGGAGGTTGTCTGCTCGGAAAGGAGGGCGTCAGGCGGCACCACCTCGAGCTGTGTCGTCATGCCCTGCGCGGAGAGCGAGAGCGAGACCTTGGTGATCACCATCCATCGGTCGAGGCCAAGGACGGCGTCCTTGACGTAGACCTGCAGGTTCGGCCGCCAGAGCTTGCCGCTCGACTGCCGCCACCCCTGCACGGTGTAGCTCGCTCTCTGGAAGTTGCCGGCGCGATAGCGGCACTCGAAGTCCGCGCGGCCCGCGCAGCCGGCGAAGCTCGATTCGCCCTCGTCCTTGAGGACCTTGAGGCGGAAGCGTGCGACGCCGCTGTCATCGGCCGAGCCCTGAAGCTCTGCGGCCGAAGCGCCGAAGACGTCGTCCGTGCCCGCACACTGTCCGAGCACCACGTAGCGCGAGTAGCGCTTCGAGGCGTCGAACTGCGCACTGCCGCGCAGGATGTTCTGCCCGAGGATGAGCGCGTCATCCGCCTCGCCCGCGGCCCCTGGCTGCGCGAGCACGAGGTTGCCGCGCTCGTCATCCGTGGCCATCAGGTTCGTCTTCTCGATCAGGCGCTCAATGCTCGCCGCGACAGTCTCGCCCGGGTTGACGGTGTGGTCGGTCGCCGAGCCGCTGTCACCCTGCACGGTGACCGCGATGCCGTAGGGCTGCGCGAGCGCCATGATGATGTCCGCGGCTGCCATGCCCTTCCACGAGGTCTGCGGCGTCGACGTCGCCGACGTGGTCGCCGTGGAAGTCTTGCCCTTGACGTCGGCCCACTGCGTGCCCGTCGAGCCCGCGGCCGCGAAGGCAGCGCTCACCGGACAGCAATCGACCAGGTCGACCGTGCGGCTTTTCCCCTGCAGCTGGAGCCTGATCGAGTTGGCGTCGTAGCTGGCGGGCGTCGAGGTGATCCACCCGGTGCAGACCAGATCGTCATCGATGTAGACCTGCGCGAGCCCGCCCGACTGAAAGTCTCGGAAGCTCAGGTCGCCGGGAAGGGAATAGGTCACCTCGAGGGCGAAGGCCCGGGCCATCTGTTCGATGCCGGCGTCAATCCTCACCGACTTCCACCCGTCGTACACCCGTCCGGCGTAGTGAACCCGCACCAAATTCTTGCTCTTTTCGCTCATCACTCACTCGAAACTCGAATCGGGTCGGCAGGCACGAAGCCTTCATGTTTGACACCGTTCCTCATGGCGATCTCGCGGTCCCGGCTCGCGTCGTCATGCCAGTCGTAGGCAAGGACGAGCGCAGGCATGACATCCGTCGGCGTCACGGTGACGAGCCGCGAGGCGGTGTCCGCCCGGGCGGTGATCGCCTCGAAGATCGCGACGCGGGCCTCGTCGAGGAGCTGGTAGACCTCGTCGTCGGTCTCTATGAGCATCTCGGCGTTGAGCGCGTCGAGGAGATCCTCGCGGAGCTCGATGAGCTCGTCGTAGCTCTGGGCGACGACGGTCTCTTCTCCGGAGGAGGTCTCCTCGTCGACGAAGGTCACCACCGCGCCCGGCGACGTCGAGTCGACCGACGTTCCGACGAGCGCCGAGACGCCCGCCATCTGCGCGATGAGGAGGCGTCGCGTCACGGTCTCGAGCGCGGCTCGGTTCGTCATCGTCTGGCGAGAGACGGCCGAGAGGGTTGTCCCTTCAGCCTCGGCCGCGGCGAGCTTCTTCGTTCCGGAAGAGAGTTCGTCCTTGCCGAGCAGGTTCGTGATCTGCTTTCCGACGCGGCTCCACGCCGTGACCGTCGTCGCCCAGAACGAAAGCCCCAGAGCGCCGGCGAGACGCTGCGCGAAGACCGACGGTCCGCCCGTGATGATCGCGAGACCCTCGCTCGCGAGCTCGGCCACCTCGGTCGCGAAGTCGAAGACCTGCGCGAGGTCGGAGGCCGCGACGATGCCGAGCACCTCGGCGAGGTCGCCCTCCATGGCCGCATCGATGTAGTCCGAGACGGCCGTGAGGTCGACGGACTCAATGAAGGCCGAGATCGCACTCTGCTGAAGCTCGTCGGCGATCTCGAGAGCGGCCGCCTCCGAATCGTCCGAGGAGTTCAGGAAGACGAGCTCGCCCGCCTCGACCGCCTCGAGCGTGACCGTTGCCCGGCCGAGCGCCTGATCGAAGTGCAGGACGCTGACGGCAGTGAGGGTCGCCTGCATCTCGCCGAGCTGCGGATGCACGAGCGTGCCCGCGCCCGGCTTCTCGATCGCGGCGAGGAGCGCGTTCGCCTGGGCGATGTAGTCCGTGCCGACGACGAAGGCCTGAAAGGTCAGGCGCCGCGTCGCGCGGCCGAGGTCCTCGACGTACGGCTTCTCGCGCTGCGGGTACTCATGCACCTGCGTGCGACGGCCGACTCGCATGTCGGACGTCTCGACGTAGAAGGGCACGCCCCTGAAGCTCGCGTCGAGCAACTGATCAGAAAGCACGCTCATCGTCAGTATCCGTAGTAACCCTCAGACCGGCCGGACTGGCCGACTGAGCCATAAATTGAGAGGCCGTCAGTCGCATCGATGTCGGTGATGGCTGCCGCCGCGCCGCCGGTCGCGGTCACGGAGATGGTCATCGTGCCTGCCACCTGCTGCGTCTGCACAGGGCCGAGCTCGACGCGCGGCAGCGTGGCCGACGGCATCTGCGTCGACGGGGCTGAAGAAGTCGACGTCGTCGGCGTCGTGGCCGACGGCATCTGCGTCGACGGGGCTGAAGAAGTCGACGTCGTCGGCGTCGTGGCCGTCGTCGCCGGAGACTTGAGCCAGTCCTCCGGCAGGAACTTCTTTACCCAGTCAGGGATCAGGCTTGAGAAGTCAATCCCCCGGAAGACGGCCTTGAAGTTGTCGCCGATGACCTTGAGGGTGCCGTCCCAGCCGAGATCCATCATCTTCTGGAGCCCGGTCCATGCCTGGCCGATGAAGCCGGTTGCGTCAGAGCAGGACTTCTTGAGGCCTTCCCAGGCGTTGGAGGCAAAGGCGGTCGCACCGTCGACGGCGCTCTGAATGTCGTTGCCCGCCTCGTCCCACTTCCTGCTGACCCATGAGGCGGCGCTCGCGCCCATGGCCTTGGCGCCTTCCCACTTCTCGTCCATCCAGTCGGCGGCGGCGCCGACGACGTCCGAGATCTCGTCCCAGTACGTGATGACGAGCGCGGCACCGGCGGCGACAGCCGCGATAGCGAGACCCACCGGCCCCATGCCAGCGGTCATCGCGACGCCGACGGTCTTCGCGGCCGTGGCGAGCGCGCCGAAGCTCTGCACCATGGTGACGACCGAACTGCCGAGCGTGACCAGGCTCATCAGCGTCTTGCCGGCGGCGATCGCACCGAGGCCATAGAGGACGGTGTTGAAGCCGCCGATGGCATTGAAGGCGCGGATGCCCCAGTCGGCCGCGGTGATGAGCCCGGAGACGAGTCCCTCGAAGTCGACCTGCGCGAGTGCTTCGCCGAGGCTTTCGGCCGCCTGAGAGACCTTGTCCGGGATGGCGTCCTTGTTGGCCACCGCCATGTCGCGGAAGCGGTCGGTGATGCTGATCACCTGCGGAACGAGAGCGGCGCCGATGCGGTCGCCTAGCGAGCCGACGACCATCCGGAAGTCCGTGAGCGAGGTCGTCAGATCGGCCGCGCCCTTGACGGCGTCGTCGCTCATGACCACGCCGAGCTCGTGCGCCCGGGCGGCCATGGCATCGAGACCTGCCGAGCCGCCCGTGAGCGCCGGCAGAAGCCTGCGGCCGCTGTCGCCCATGGTGGCCAGAGCCATCTTCACGCGGAGCGACGGGTCCTCGTTCCTCTGGATGGCGTCAGCCAGCTCGCGGAAGACGTCCGTGACCGGGCGGAGATTGCCTGCCTCGTCGCGAAGATCAATGCCGAGCTTCTGCAGGAGCGTGAAGGCGTCCGAGGACGTGTCCACGCCCTGCGAGATCTCGGCCATGTGCTCGCCCAAGTCCTTGAGGGCGTCCTCGAGGTCCTCCGGAGCGGCACCGGCCGAGCGCGCGGCGTAGGAGAGCTCCTGAAAAGCCGCGGTGCCGATGCCGAGGCGCTGCGCCGACTTGTCAATGGCGTCGCCGGTCTGGGCGTAGCCCGTGACCATCTGCTGCAGGCTGAAGCCCGCGGCCGCGACTGCGGCCGTGAGCGGCGCGCCGACGGTCATCGCGAAGTCAGCCGCGGCGTCACCGGCGTTCCTCACGGAGCGCTGGAAGAGCCGCGCCTGCTTCTGCATGGCCGAGAAGTCCGTGCTCTCGATCGTCTGCCGGAGCCCGTCCCACTTCGCCGAGAGATGCTCCATCACCTGGGAGCCGGCGTCGCGGACCGAGAAGACCGCAGTCAGGCGGAAATCCTTACCTTGAGCCATCTGTCAGTTCCTTTGAAAGTCGATTCCAGTGATGGATCCAGAGCGAGAGCCTCGACAGCGGCAGCGCGAGGACCTCGCTCGGGGAAACTCGCCAGACGTGGGCGAGCTTGAAGCACTCATGAGTCAGATCGTCGAGCGAGCGACTCCCAACTGGTTGAAAAAACCCATGATCAGCATGCAAATGCCGTAGAAGTCACTCGGAGCCAGCTTCCTGATGACCGACGGCGGAAGTCCGCACAGCCTCGAGGCGTACTGCACGCAGAGCGACGGGTCCGGCCTCGGAAACTCGTCTCCGCTCACCTTCACCGCGTAGGGAAAGCCCAGGGCAATGATGAGGTCGGTGGTCAGCTCCTTGAAGGTGAGCTCGACGAGCACTTCGTCGCCGTACTGGACGGGCTCGGTCAGCTTGAAGATGATCGGCTCGGTCATGCGAAAGCCCCCTTCTTGCCCTCGAAGCGCAGCGTGACGGTGCTGTTGTCCTGCGGACTCCACTCGGGCGGATCGCCGGCGAGGTAGGCGTCGGAGAGCGTGTAGTTGAGGCCGTTCGCACACTCGGCCGTGACAGTCATGGCCGTGCCATTGACGAGCGTCTCGAGCGGGAAGTCCGCATTGACGACGAAGGTGCCGCTGATGTACGGCGCCACCTCGGTCTCGCTGTAGCCGACGGGCTTCCCGTTGGCGATGATCGTCTCACGGCTCGCCGTGCCGAGCGGCAGGGCGAGAGAGCCCTGCAGCAGCAGCATCTCGCCGTCGACCTTGACGTAGCAGGTGCCTGCAAGCTTGTCCATTTTGAGTCACTCCTTAGTACTGAAGCCTGAACTGGTTCAGGACCGCGAAGATCCTGAGCTGGTTCACCAGATCGGGCGGGAAGAGGACGTCCAACCTGTTCGGGTTGTCCGAGTTGCGCTCGACGATGAGGTTCTTGGCGAAGAGGTCCGAGTTCTCGACGTGGCCCGCTTCCTCGAGCTCGGCGTAGCACGCGACGAGCTCGCCGCGGATGACCGAAGGCGTGACGATCGCCTGCCCGGCGCCGTAGGCCGTGCCGTCGTCCGCAAGCTTGTGGCGCGCGTACTTCGACGTGATGCGGCTCTTGAGCTGGCGGATGATGTAGGCGAGCTGATGCATCGTCTCGGAGTCGAGGTACGAGGCGTCGGCGTCGCCCAGACTGTTCGTCTGGTACGTGGTGATGGCGCGCTCGATCATGACGACCGAGGCCGAGGACGTCGTCAGCGTCGCGATGCCGTTCTGAAGCAAGGTGTTGCGGGTCGTCAGGTCGAAGCGCTCGTCGCTCGACGCCGCGAGGACGTCGGTGAGCTCGCCCGTCTGCGTCGGACGCGACGGATCCGCCTCGGTGAAGACGGCCGTGCGTCCGACAGCCGCGGCAAGCACCACGTCGAGCGTCGCCGGCAGGCCGGGCTCGAGGCCGAACACGGTCACGTGCTGGCTGTTGCGCGTGTTGCCGAAGGTCTTGAGCGTGTCCGCCTCGCCGCGCTTCGCGGTGTAGACGTGACCGTAGAGCATGCTGTACGGGCTCCAGCGGCCGGTCGAGTCGTCGAGCACGAGCTCGAGCGCGTCGAGCGTCGCGGCATCGGACCACGGACAGGCGATGAAGTCGTACCTTTCATCTTTCATGACGCTCGTCGCGTCCTCGATGTCCGGGTCGCCCGCGCCGCCGGCCATGGCCGTGATGGTGAGCGAGATGCCGGAGGGCGTCTCCTCGCCGTTGATCGCGCCGCGAAGGTTGAGCGCGACGGAGATGTCGTTGCCGAGCGTGCCGGGCGTCTTCGCCGTGAGCGTGACGACGTTGCTCTCGCAGGCCGCCGTGACCGGGAAGTCCTTCTCAAGCTCGAGGCTGTCGACGATGGCCTGCGCGACAGCCGCCGCGGCAGTGCCGCTCGCGACGGTCGTCTGCACGCGCTCGCCGCCGATGTAGAGCGAGATCGTGCCGGCCTCGGTCGTCGTACCGGCGACCGTGATCGTGGCGGTCGCGGCCGTCGCCGTGTCGGGTGCGGCGATAGGGAGGCACATGAGCGTGGCCACCGTCGCCTGGTTGCGGAAGGCCTCGACCATGCGGGCGAGGACCGAGCCGCGGCCGAAAAGTTTCTTGGCCTGCGCGGCCGTCGAGACCAGCACGGGCTTGCCGACGGTCGCCGTGCCGCTGTCGAGCATCTGGCCGATCAGCAGGGACTGATAGGCATCGCTCGACGCGTAGGCCGCGGAGTTGTCCACCTCGGCATAAAAAAGCGGCACTCGGATGCCGCTCGGAATCGTATTGAAGGAGATGCTCATGGCTGCTCCAGTTGGACGGTGACGTCGAGCTCATCGGCCGCGGCGTCGGTTGAAGAAGAGGTTTCGGGCTTGGAGATCGTTACGTCGACGCCCTCGAGGTCGGGCAGCCCGTCCTGGATGACCTTGAGGTAGGTGTCCTCCTCGCCGAGGTCGACGTCGAAGGAGAAATCCGACTGCCAGATCAGGCGCGCCGCGTCGAGGTGAATGAGCTCACCGCCTTCGTAGGCGATCGGGCCGGCGGTGTAGGCCATGCACTTTCGGCCGAAGCGGTTGGTCACCTCGTGCTCGCCCTGCCGCCAGCCGAGAAGCGCCTTGAAGATCTCGCGCTCGAGGGCGTGCATGACCTCGTGCGGAACGAGGCCTGCGGCGTCCTCGGGCGCGACGGCGGAGTTGTCGACGATCGTGATGACCGCGAAGGTGCAGGTGACCGTCTGCAGGTAACTGCCGTCGGTCGTCTGTTCTCCGGCCGTCTGCGATGCCGGCACCACGTAGGCCGCAGGCAGAATCGGACACTGCTCGTCGGCGATAGAGCCCCACTCCGCGGCGCCCGCGACGCGGTTGCCGAAGCTCGGGCACCGCTCGCGCAGTGCCGTGATGATGGGCGTCAATTCCATATATAAATAATTACTTAATTGCCTTGTCGAGCGCCGCGGTGATGACGGTCTGGAAGGTCTGCTGATACCGCTGCGCGGCGACGGGAATGAAGTTCGCACGAGGTTCCGCCACCTTCACGCCGGAGCGCTTGCGGTGCTGACGAGCCTCGCGGGCGGTCTCGGAGTTCGGGCCGCGGTGGCCGTAGACAACGAAGGCCGGGTAGTAGACCTCGCCCATCTGGCTGGTCTTGGTCGGGTAGACCGAGACCGAGTATCCGGAGCGCGAGACCTTCGAGCGGATCGAGCGCTGCATGACGCCCGTCTGCTTGCCAGGCATGCCGCCCGGCTCGGAGACGCCTTTTCGCCCGATCAGCTTTCGGGCCTGCTTGCGGACCTCTTGGCCGACTTTCCGGAGAGGCTGCCGAAACGCCTTCCGGTCGTAGTCGACGCGCTTAAAACCTCGGTCCACGCGGACTGCGCACAGCATTTGCTTCCTCCACGTCCATGACAGTGAAGCGCCGGTCGCCGCCGACGTCCGCGACGCGCTTGATGCGGTAGCGGACGCCGTCGATCTCGAGCTCGGTGACGTGCTGAAGATCCTGCGGCCGGGTGCGGTTCGGATAGCGCCTGACGTAGACGCGGTGCGTCACGCCGCCGGCGATCTGATCGGTGCCGTAATACAGCATCGAGCCGGTCACCTCGAGCTTTCCCCAGACGATGTCCCGGTCGACGGTGACTGCGGTGTTGCTGCCCCGGTCATTCGGAAGGTGCTGCTTGTGCAGGATGGCCACCCGGCGGTCGAGCATGCCGATGTCAGGTAGTTCCATGCGTCAGCTCCACGTCTTGAAGGGCGAGAGCAGGGCGTCCGCGAACGGGATGGTCGAGAGAGCCTCGTCCATCTTGGTCTCGCGGTTCTCGTAGGCCTGGGCGACGTGCAGCAGGATCCAGTGGCGGATCGCCGCCGGCACTGCCGCGGGCTTGTCGCCGTAGCCTTCCTGCCCTTCGCGGGTGATGAGAGCGCGTCCGAGGATGTGCTCGGCGCGCTGCGTGATGGCGAGCGCGTACAGCTCGAGGAGACTGTTCTCCTCCGTCGTATCAAGGCGGAGGTGTTCCTTGATCTCCTCGAGCGTCACGGCCGCTTTCGCTGTTGAGACGTCAACGGCCATGCGTCACCTCGTCAGGCCGTCGGCAGGACGAAGTCGCCGCCGCAGAGAGCGCTCGGCTTCTCGATGCCGAAGCCCATGCGGCGCTCGGCGCGAACCGTGACCAGGTTGCGGATCACGTTGTCCTGGTCCTGCTCGAAGAGCTCGACGGTCATGCCCTGGCGGGTGTAGAGCATGCCGGCCGAGTAGAAGTCGCCGACGAGGAACTTGCTCTCGGGGACCGCCTCGGTCGTCCACACCGGCAGGCCCCAGACACGGGGATCGGCCGGAGTGACCGGGCCGCCAAGGATGTAGCGGCCGTCAGCGTCCTTGAGCATGCAGAGCGTCTCCCAATCCTGCGGATTGAGGAGGATGCAGTTCGGACGGTTGTAGGCGCGCGTGATCTTCGTCTTCGCACGGAGAATCAGGTCGAACAGGTTCGCGCCGGTGCCGCCGAGGTCGGCGAGCGCCGTGACGCCGTGCGGCGTGTAGTTGCCGTCGGAGAGCATGCCGGAGAGGTGGCCGGAGGTGCCGTCGCCGGTCATGAGCTCGTTCTCGACATTGAGGTCGACGCCGTAGACCAGACGCAGGTTGATGTAGGCCGCGAGCGCCGGGGTGTCGTCAAGAAGCTGCTTCGTGATGCGCGTGGTGTTCGCGACCGTCTGAATCGTGCCCTGCAGGAGCTTGAAGCCCGTCGAGGACGTCGGCTTGGTGCCGCCCTCGGCGACGATCGCGGCGTTCTCGACGTACTGGCTCTCGTCTTCCTGAAGGACCTCGAAGGAGTTCGAGGAGATCGCGACGGACGGGAGCAGGCCCTCAATCGTGAATGGGCGGAACGTGCCCGGGAGGACGCCCGGGCGACGGTAGGCCTGCACGATGCCGCCGGTCGGCGTGGTGATCGGGTCGGCCGCCTCGGCCTTCTCACGCTTCACCTCGTCCACGAAGGTCTTGGTGGCGCGGGTCTGGCCGGCGCGCATCGCCTTGTAGGAATCACCCTCGACGATCATGTCGCCGACGGACTTGACCGCGGGCGCCTGACCGGGCATGGCGAGGCTCTTCTGCTGGACGTCGAGAAGCTGACGGCCGAGCTTGAGCTGCTCTTCGCCGAGCTCCTTGAGCTTCTTCTCGACCTGCTCCTGACCGGCCTCCTTGTCCTTGGAGACCTCGTCAATCTTCTTCTCAAGGCTGCCAACGCTCTTGAGGATGTCGTCAATAGTTGCCATTTTTAACCTCAGATGAGTTTCTCGAGGCGCTGAAGGCGCTCGAGGATTTGCTTCTGTGCCTGCTCATCCGCCTCAGACTCCCTCTGAGTGCCAAAGACTTGCCTGGCCTTCGCCACCAGCGCGGTGGCCACGGACTTCGAGAGGCCTGCTTCCCGCAGGAGCTGCTCGAGGTCGCGTACTGTCTGCACGCCGTCCACGTCCTCACTTCGGACCGTGGTGACGCGCGCCTTGCCGTCCGCCGGGAAGCAGCAGACGGAAATTTCGGTGAGGCGGCCGACGTCATGGATCTCCAGACCGGAGCCGTCCTCTTTTTCGGTGTAGGTGCCGCCTCGCATCCAGAGGCCCACGGAGAGGCCGTCGACCGTGCCGTGCTTGAGCGCGGCGTAGACCGCGTCGGCCTGCGGGTTGCCCTCGGTGAGTTCGCCCTCGACGTAGAGGCCGATCGAGTCCTCGCGGCAGACCGTCCACTTGCCGATGGGGATGGCGTACTCGTGCCCGAAGAACATCTTCGGCATGCCGTACTTGGCGAGGCTGTTCTCGTAGGCGCCCTTGCGGATCGTGTCGCCGTAGGCGTCCACGCCGTCAAAGACGCTCGCGTAGCCCGAGAAGACGCGGCGCTCGGAGTCGACCTTCAGCCGGCACTCTGCGAGCGAGACGTCCTTTGTCTTTCTGAGTTCGTCAGTCATTTCGTTCTCACTGTTTGGTAGGCGGCTGAGTGGTTTCCGCCGGGGTCGCCGCCGTGCTTGCCGGCTGTGTCGCCGTCTGGCCGAGCTTCTCGATCGGTGTCAGGTTCGTCTGCGCGGTGAGCGCGTCGCCGCCCTCGACAGGCGGCAGACCTTCCTGGCGCCTCGCCTCGTTGCGGCTCATGAGGCCGTTCTGCACGTTGGTCGCGTAGTAGCTCGCGAGCGTCGCCGGATCCGCGCGCAGAAGCTCGCGGGTGTCGAACTTGAGCCGCATCTCGCTGTCCGTGACCGGCACGAGCCCCTTCTCGAGCGCCTGCTCGAAGCTCGTGGTGAGCGGCAGGATCGCGAACTTGTAGAAGCCCTGGACGATCTGCGCGATGCCGCTGCCCCACGTGGTGGCGCCGTCGGCCTGCACAAGCACCGCCGGCACGCCGAACCAGCGGCAGATCTCCTCGACCGTGAACTTGCGCGTCTCGAGGAGCTGCGCGTCCGCGGGCGAAAGCGAGATCTGCTGGTACTGCAGGCCGCGGTCGACCACGAGCAGGCCTGCGGTGTCCGAGGTCATGCTGTTCTGGAAGCGGCTCTTCAGCGCGGCGAACTGCTCGGCGCTGAGTGCCTCGTCGGTGCGCAGGACGCCGGAAGGCTTCGAGCCCTTGCCGTACATCAGGTTCGCGTTGTTCTGCGTCTTGATGGCCTCGTTGGTCGTCGTCTGCATGAACTCGAGCGCACTCAGACCGATCCAGCCGTTGCCGATGCCCTTCCAGTGGATGACGTCCTCGGCGCGGTAGAGCGCGTACTCGCCGTCCTGAAAGTAGCGGTAGGTCAGGCGGCCGTCGGAGAAGATCACCTCCATCTGATCGGAGGAGAGCGGCACGAGCGCGATCGGCTCGCCGGCGCTGTCGCGGTCAATGCGCGCATAGGCGTTGCCGCGGAGCATGCGGTTGAGCACCATCGTCATGATGAAGGCGCTCGGCGTCATCCATGCGTTGGGCGAGCGCCGCAGCAGGTGCCACAGGCGCGAGTCGCGGGCGAGCGTCAGGCCGCCTTCGTCGTCCTCGCGGCAGGCGTTGAGCGGCAGGGTGCTCAGGGTGTTGGCGATGATCGAGACGCACGCCCACACGGTCGAGATCTGCAGCGCCTTGTCCGCGGGTACGTTCTGCGTCTGGTCGATCACGGGCCCGACAGGGAGCCCGGTCTGCTGACCGGTCGCAGTGCCGAGCGGGCCGCCCCACGAGGCAACCCAGTTAATCAGTCTTTTCAGAAACATGGGTTCACCATGAGAGGAAGGTCGCCGGCTGCGCGAGCGCCTCGAGGTCGCCGAACTTGTCCTCTTCGGCGTTCAGCACGGAGCGCATCGCCATGATCAGAGCCACGGCGCCGTCGATCTTGAAGTTACCGTCTTCCTTGCGCGGGTAGACGTTGTCATTTGCGTCCACCTTGGCCGTGACGTTGCCCATCATCCAGTCGAGCACCGGCTGGCCCGGGTGGCGGATCCGCCCGTCGAGCACCATCGCCTCGACGTTCTTCATGGGCTCGGAGATGTTGGCCGTCGACATGCGGCAGTCAATCATCGGCGCACCATCGTTCGAGAGGCTCTGCACCATCTGCGCGGCCTGCCACGGGTCGTAGACGATCGCGTCGACGTCGAAGCGCGAGAGATCCTCGCGGAGCTCCTCCTCGACGAGATTGAGGTCGGTCATTGCGCCGTCGGTGACGTGCATCTGTCCGCTCTCGGCCCAGCCGCGGTACTGACTCACGGGCGAGACCTCGACGGCACGCTCGGGCAGGTAGAAGGCCGGGAAGACCGCGTACCTCTCCTCGCCGTCGGCGTCCTCGAAGGGGAAGACGTAGACCTTGGCCGTGATGTCGCTCTTCGCGCCGAGGTCGAGGCCGATCACGCAGCGCCGGCCCTCGAAGTCGTCAAGGGAGAGCTGGCGATCCTCGCAGTTCTTCCACGCCACCATGTCGAGCCAGGCTGACCGGGCGGTACACCAGACGTCCAGGTGCTTCGTCTTGAAGTTCGGCGCCGAGGACGGCACGGTCAGAGCCTTGTCGAGCGAGTCCGTGAGGTAGCCTTCCTCGACGGAGATGCCCCAGTTCGGGTTGGCCTTCCTGAGGGCGTCGAGGCTCTTCCAGTCGTCGTCCTCGTCAATGGTGTAGATGATCGCGAACTGCGCTTCGGCCTTCGCTTCGCCGGTGAGCACCTTGGTCGCGATCGTGCGCACCTCGTAGCAGATGCCTGCGGTCTCGAAGCCCGCGGTCGTGATGCACCAGAGGAGCGAGTTCTTGCGCTTGCCGAGCGAGGTCTCGACCACGTCGTAGACCGCGCGGGTTTTGTGGGCGTGCAGCTCGTCGATCACGCCGAGGTGGGTGTTCAGGCCGTCCAGCGTCGAGCCGTCGGCGGACTTCGGCCGAAAGGTCGAGTTGGTCTCCTGCACGTAGAGTGCGTTGGCCATCACCTCGAGCCCGAAGCGCTTCCGGAGCGTGGCATTCTGTTCGGCCATCACCTTGGCGTCGCCGAAGACGATCTTCGCCTGGTCGCGGGTCGTCGCGAAGCTGTAGACCTCCGCGCCGAGCTCGCCGTCGGCCGTGAGGCAGTAGAGCGCGACGCCGCTTGAAATCGCCGACTTGCCGTTGCCCCTGGGCACCTCGATGTAGACCCTGCGGAACCTGCGGCCGCCGTCGGTGCGGCGGGTCCACCCGAAGACGGTTGTCAGGATGAACACCTGCCACGGCTCAAGCCGGATCTTCTGACCGGCGAGCTCACCCTTGGTGTGCGTCAGCAGTTCGATGAACTGACACACGCGCGAGGCCTTCGCCTTGTCCCAGACGTAGAGGCCTGACTTCGCCCATCGCTTCAGGTCGTCCTTCTGTCGCTGGCACGCGAGCTTGACCCACTTGCATGCCGGCTGCTTCCCGGAGAGCACGCGCTCGATGTACCGGTTGGCGATCAAAGGGAAGTTCCTAGACGAAGCTGCCGAAGCCATCCTCCTCTTTCTCCTCGCCGTCCTCAGTGACGGCCATCCTCACCCTGACGCGCGAGGCGGGTGTGAATCCAAGCTCACGCTCACAGGCGGCGAGCACTTTCTGTATGCCGATCAGGCTCGTCAGGTTCGGGTTGACCACGACGCGCGCGTTGCCGTCGGCCCTGAGCACGTCCTGCGTCACGCCCTCCTCGTCGACGGCTCGGGCGAGCTGTCTGTAGAGGGCGTAGTTGCGAGACCATCGCTCGAGCACGCTGAAGTCGGTCGCGACGAGCAGACCGCGCGGCGCATGACGCACCGCAACCGCCCAGGCCTCGGCGGCATCGGGCGGAAGGCCCTGCGGAGCCTCTTCTGTGAGCTCCTGCGCGGTCGAGGTGGCGAGTTTTTCAAAGGATCTGCACGGCTGGAAGGTGCCCTGCGCCTTCTTCAGAGCGTCGGATTTTCGGGGTCGTCCGGCCATTTTTTAAATTCTCATTTCGCATGCGCGCGTGAAAAGGTAGGGGCGCGGTCTAGACCGCCTTCTGATTGCACTTTCAAGTCCCCCTACCCCTCGGGCGCGCTCGCGCACTCACTTGGTGCGGTTGCCGAAGCCGCCGTCCTCGCGCGCGGTCTTCCTTGAATGGCACTCATGGCAGAGCGCCTGCAGGTTGTCCCTGTCCCAGAGGAGGGCCTGGTCTCCGCGGTGCGGGATGATGTGGTCCACGTCCGTCGCTGGCGTCAGGCGGCCGGCCTCCTTGCAGATCTCGCAAAGAGGATGCTCTCGAAGGAAAGCAGCTCGGAGACGCTGCCAGTGCGAGCCATAGCCGCGGGCTGTCGAGGACCCGCGCTTGCGCTGACGGAGCTTCCAGCGGGCTCGCTCACGCTCCCTTTCCTTCTGAGCTCCGGCCGCCTGATGCCTCTCGCAGTACTTCTCGCCGTAGGGCACTGTGTTGGAACAGCCCGGATAGCGGCAGAACGAGAGAAGCGGCATGGCTCGCAGACCTCCAAAAACAAAAACCCCACAGGTCTTTCCTGCAGGGTTTTCGCTCCTTCCGGGCGTGACAATGCCGCGCTCGCGCAGCAACACACCTTTCCGGCAATCAAATTTGATGTGCGCACTATAGCACCTTTCCGGAACGTGTTGCAAGCTCACCACTGCTCGATGCGTCTGCGCAAAAACTTTTTCGCTTGCTCGAGCAGGCGGTCGACCTCGCCGTCGCGGATCTTGAAGCCGCGGGTCCTGCGGATGAGCCCGAGCATGGAGCCCACGTTGCCGGCGCTCGAGTAGTAGACCGCGATCAGCGCCTTGGCGCGCTTCGCCTCCCACGTGTCATCGGGCATGATCTGCCACAGGTGGTTCACCCGCTCGGCGGCGCGGACGTCGACGACGACCTCCCCGCTCTCGCCGCCGTCGCTCTCCATGACCTTCGCGAGGGATGACTGCCCGGGCCGCCCGAAGGAGGAGCGGCACCAGCGCCCCCAGTTCACGAGGTACGCCTCAAACTCGTCATCCGTCATGCTTTCCTCCCAGCATCTCAATGACCAGGTCAGCGGTGGCCATGCCGTCAGGCAAGGGCAGGATCTCCACGATGGTCTGCGCCACGGGCCCGTACCGCTTCATGCACACCACACCGACGAGCCGGGCGTCATCGTTGATCACCTCGCCGTTCATGCCGTCGAGGACCGCCTTGGTCAGATTGTCCGCGTCCGGGCGTGAAACGTGCGGGCGGATGCCGTCCATGGCGAGCGTCCGTTGCTTCTTGCTCCACGATGCGGGCGGCTCGAAGACCGACGTGACGATGGCCACGCAAGGCAGGTCGCCGTAGTGCTGGCCTGCGACGCGCGCGGCGAGCCGCACCTGCTCCTCGAAGCGCTTCGTCTTCTCCGGAGTCCTGGCGATGTGGTTGAAGCGCGAGAAGATCGGTCTGCCCTTGGGCACGGGCGTGCCGGGAATGATGAACCTCACTTCGTTTTCCTCCTCTTCTTCGTCTGGATCGGAGCCCAGCGCAGGCACCGATCGAGCGGAATGTGCCCGCCGAGCGAGCGCTCGACCTGCGTGCCGTCGCGCAGGCCACGGAACATGTAGTTGCCGGCGACGAACTGATCGTGCGCCTCGAGCTCGTAGTAGAAGTCGAAGAGCACGAGCTGGCCCTCGGGCGGCCATGTGGTCTCGTCATCCGGGAAGATCGGCCGCCAGTCGAGCGGGAATCCGGCGAGACGCTCCTCGGGGGTGAGCAGTTCGTCCGTCATCGCAGATCCTCCGCGGCCCGGCACGCGAGCATCAGCTTGACGCGGGCGTCCTCAGCCTTCGAGTAGATCGCCTCCCTCCGCTTGTAGGCTTCCTCGCCCGGGCGGTAGAGCCCCATCTCGAAGGCGGCCCAGTTTCGATAGTCGTCGGCGATGTCGACGAGGGCGTTGGCGAGATCTCCAGAGATGACGACGCGCCGCTTCCTGGCGGCAGTGTCAGCCGCGGCCATCAGCGCCTCCCTGGCCTTGTTGAGGTCGTCGCGAAGGTCCTTCACGCAGCGGCCGCGGTTGATCGCGCAGACCACGGCATGCATGGCCACGAGCGCCGCCTCGATGTCGTCAGCGCCCATGGCGAGCGTCTCGGGCACGTCGCCCAGGTGCTTTCGGGTGCTCATCGCTCCCTCTTTCGTTGAAAGTAATTTTTGAGCGCATCCTGGAAGAGCGCCCAGATGTTGGGCCCGCCGAAGAGCGGGCCGAGTGCCATCAGGCCGATCAGAAAGCCGGCGACGTTGACGAGGATCTCGATCATGGGCAAATCCCCCTCAGGTGTTCGCCGAGCATGAAGAGCACAGCCATCGGACCTGTGATCACCGCCAGCGGCAGCAGGATCTCCTCGGGGTTCTCCTTGAGCCTGCCGGCGTTGTCGGTGAGCATGAAGAAACCGGCAAAGATAAGCATCAGGAGGGTGAAGTAGATGGCGGCGTAACAAGCGACCGGACCGATGCTCATGACTCACTCCTGCTGCCTTTAGGCAGCGAAATACCCCTTTCCGCTGCCTTTGAGCAGCGAGGCTCGCCGCTGCCTTGAGGCCTGTTTTTGGGGTCCAAATCAGGCCTGTTGGCAGCGAGGTTGTATGCACACTCGCGCTGGATGCACAGCCGGCGCTCGAAGATCTCGGCGCGCTTCATGCCGACGAACGAGTCCTTCTGCTCGAGCGCGGTGAGCCAGATCTGCAGGTCGGTCCATGCGGCGAGCAGGTTCTCATGGGCGCGCGGCGGGATCACCCTGCGCGGATGATCGAGGCCGTCCGGGCTGTAGATGACGCGGTCCGGCGCGGCAAGCATCGCCGCGGTCGCGAAGGCGTCGGCGCGCAGGCGCACGCCGCGGTAGAGCATGCCAGGCTGCAGTGCGAGCAGAGGGCGCAGGTCTTGGTAGTCAAGGGTTCTCACAGGATGTCCTCCTCGTCATGGGTTTTCCTTGCGGGCTTCTGCGGCGGCCGCGACGGCATGGGCGCGGGCGGCGGCTCGGTCCACTCCGTCCAGCGGGCGGGCGCGTAGCCCTGCCGGCGAAGCTCGAGCCGGGTCTCGTAGTCCTTGTTGAAGCGCTCCTGCACGATGTCCTCGACGGGGTTCGCGACGCCCGTCGTGCGGTACAGGATCTCGGCGCGGCAGAAGGCGTCCCTGCGGGCCTCGAGGCCCTTGCAGAAGGGCACCTTCACCCGGCCACCCGCGTCGGCGTCAATCAGGCAGTCGCGCATGCCGTGGTCGTAGATGACCTCGTCGACGGCCTCGTCCGGGATCTCGTCGATGCCGACTCCCTGGTGAAACTCGACGAGCTCGCGGTGCATCTTCGAGACCGGCAGCAGGAGACGGCGGTGCGCATAGACGAAGCGCATCGTCGCGACCTTGGGGTTCCAGTTGAAGCCTTCCATCAGAACACCTCCTCGGGGTCGAGCTGCGCGACGGAGGTCTCCTCGCGGCGGTCAGGCCATGCACAGATGACCGGGTAGAACGTGCCGCGGAGGCGCGACGCGATGCGCTTGCCGCCCTGCCGCTCGAGCTCATCGTCCGTGAGGTTCGTGCAGATGACGGTCGGCAGTCCCGCACGCTCGCGGGCGTCGACGATCTGCGTGATGCGCTTGCGCTCGGCGTCGGTCCACGTCTGCACGCCGATCTCGTCGATCACGAGGCACGAGACCGAGCAGAGCAGGTCCTTGATGCGGAAGATCGACTCGTCGAGCCTGTCGGGCCAGTTGAAGATGTCAAAGAGGTCTGCGGCCCACAGGTAGAAGCCCGGCATGCCGCGCTCGGCGAGTTCCGCGAGGATCGCGGTGGCCAGATGCGTCTTGCCAGTGCCTGAGGGTCCGGCGAGCAGGACGCCGGTCTGCGGGCGCTCGTCGCGGATGATGCGGGTCATCAGCCTCACGGCGAAGCGGCGGCAGATCGCGACGGCGCGCTTCTGCTCCTCGAGCGGCGTCTCGTAGTTCCCGAAGGTCATGCCGCGCGGCGCGCGGGCGGTCCACGGCAGCGCCTCGAGGGCGGCCCTCTGGATGCGCAGGAAGTGGTCCCTGCGGGTCTCGGCGATCGCGCGCTCCTGCTCGCGGCGCAGCTCGGCCTCCTGCTCGGACGTGAGCACCTGCACAGGCTCGGGCGGCCGCGGCGCGATCACCTTCACCTGCACGGTCTGCGGCTTGAAGGGCAGGCCCTGCGACTTCGCGAGGGCGGCAATCTTGTCGCTGACGTTGCGGTCGGCGGATTCAGTCATTTCGGTTTCTTCCCCCATTTGTCGTAGCCCCAGCCGATGCGGCGGCGGGCCTCGTCCGTGAGTTCGTTGGAGTTGGGCAGGTAGTCGGCGTCGGTCGTGCCCTCGATGTAGGCGCGTCCCTGCCGCATGCGCCTGGTGCTGGCGAAGCGCAGCTCGTCGAGGCACCACCCGTTCCACCCGGCGGGCCAGTCGGCGAGGACGGATCCGTGCGAGAGGTGGTGACTGACAAACTTCGCGAAGATCTGCGGCACGTTGGCCGTGAGCCCTGCGGCCGTGGCGATGGCGACGTACTGCTCGGGCGCAGGGTCTCCGAGCGCGAACGGGCACGGCGTGCCTGCGGGCGGCTCGGCGGTGCGCCTCGCGGGCTTCCTTGAGGAAACGAAAGAGGAGGGAGAAGACGAGCGCGCGGGCGTCGACGGCGGCGGAGTCGGAGGCGGCTCTTCAGCGGTACTCCCTCGCTCCTTTATCTGTTCCCTTGTTTTTTCATTGGTAGATTCATGTCCCTGTTTTGGGACTACCTCCGTCCCTAAATTGG
>NZ_JAUNSF010000144.1 GCF_030539355.1 Sutterella sp. | reverse complement strand
TGAAGACTTGAGGTCAATCAAGCCGCTGAGGAGCTAGGGGCTGGGAGTCCCCGTTCTTCCTTGATGAGGGAGCGCGGGTTTTCTTTCTGCACGAAAAACGAAACCCGCGCGGGCCTCATGGCGTCGCGCGGGTTCGCTGCGTCCGGTATGCGGGGCGGGAGCCCCTTCAGCGGATCAGTAAATTAATCCTTGAAGACCTTCTCGAGGTTCGGCACGACCTGCTTCTTGCGGGACATGACGCCCTCGAGCCAGAGGTTGCCTTCGCCCAGCGTCTTGCCCCAGGCGCTCGCGACCTTGGCGGGATCGTCGGAGGCCATCAGGAGGACGGAGCCCTCCTTCATGATGTCGGTGACGAGGAGCATCGCGGTGTGGCGGCCCTCGGCCTTCATGCGGCCGAGATCCTCGAGGAGCTCGGCGAAGCGGTCCTCAAGGAGGGAGAGGTCGACGAGCTCGAGCTGGCCGATGCCGATCTTCTTGCCCGACATCGTGAAGTCCTTGAAGTCGCGCAGGATGAGGTCGCGGGCGGCGACGCCCTTGACGGCGGACTTGGCGGTGAAGAGCTCCATGCCGAGCGCCTTGATGTCGGCGACGCCGGCGATCTCGGCGAGCTCAGCGGCGGCGGCGCGGTCGGCCTCCGTGCAGGTGGGCGACTTGAAGATCACCGTGTCCGAGAGAATCGCGCAGAGCATGGCGCCGGCGAGCTCCTTGGAGGGCTTCTTGCCGAGGTAGTCGTACATGCGCTTGATGATCGTGTTCGTGCAGCCGACCGGCATGATCACGCACTCGACGGGCGACGAGGAGGTCATGTCGCCGAGCTTGTGGTGGTCGATGATGCCCTTGAGGTTGCAGTCGGAGAAGTCCGACGGAGCCTGGCCGAGGTCGGAGTAGTCGACGGCGTAGACGTCGCGGCCGGCGACGCTCGTCACGACGGCCGGGGCCTTGAGGCCGAAGCGCTCAAGCACGAAGGCGGTCTCGGGGGCCGGGGTGCCCTGGGCGACGGCCTCGACTTCGAGGCCGCGCTGCGTGTAGAGGTCGGCAGCGGCGAGAGCGGCGATGATGCTGTCGGTGTCGGGATTCTTGTGACCGATGATAAGAGCGGACATAACGAGTGATGCTAGAAACATGGAAGAGGCCCAGGGGCCGTTGACTTCCCCCGCGGGCTCTTCAGGACCGGGGTCTTCGTCTCACTTTGAAGCGAGGCGAACTTGAGGCGTCCTGCAGGCTGCGGCGGGGCAGAAAAATTTTGCGAATCCCATCATTCTAGGGGATGCGGAGGAGGATTTCTCGCTGCGAGGGCGGGTGTTGGAGCAGAGCGACTTGTGACAGTCCCCGGCAACGGCAATATGGCAGTGGCCGGCACCTCCCATGACAGCCGTCGGCAAAAGGAAAATGACCGGCCCCGGCAACGACGGACGGCAGTCTCCCGTGTTTCCCGGCCTCTCCGGCGGCTGACTGCTTTGGCATAGGTTGTTCCTATGAATTCTTGAAAATCGATTATTCATACCATTTTAGAGGTAAGGAAAACCCTAATACGCTTCACCTTCCGGCGGAGCCGCACTATGTGCCCTGCATGCCGGGACGGCAGACTTTCCGGGGTTTTCAGGGCCTTCGGCACAGGGTCCGTCGTTTTCCTTCGGGTGAATAGCGGTCGGGAAAATCTAAGGGTTTTCCCTGACAGGGCTTTTCCGGCATGTCCCTTACTCTGCTCTTCAGCCGATGACACGGCCGGGGAATGGAAAAAGGAGAGCATTCGACCGGACGGGCATCAGGCAAAAAGAAAAACAAGGACTGAAAGTTGTCCGTCTCACAAAAAAAGCCTCACGGCAGGCGTTGCGTCCCAGGGACGCGACGTTCATGCGGTGAGGCTTTTTTGCATCCATAATGTTTTCAGAGACAATCCGCTGCCCGCCGTCCGGACTCCCTCCGGCGCGCAGCCTGACCCCGAGGTGACTGAGAAGATGCTTGAGCTTGAGGGCTGGGAGGCCCGACCCGCCGCCTGCATGATCTGCGGCGGCCAGTGTGGGCTTCTGGTGCTGAAGAAGAAGGGCGAGCCCGTGAGCCAGGGCACGGTGAGAATCGAGGCGAACCCGACGCATCCGCAGCGCGGTTGCTGCGGCCGCGGCGCGCAGGCGATGTGGACCTGGAACCATCCGCTGCGCCTGAAGAAGCCCATGAAGCGCACGGGCCCGCGGGGCTCGGGCCAGCTCACCGAGGTCTCCTGGGACCAGGCCCTCGACGACATCGCCGCCCGTATCCGCGCGATCGTGGAGCAGGACGGCGAGCGCGCCGTGGCGATGACGAGCCACAACTTCTCCGCGCTGCAGGAATGGCTTGCGGCGCCGCTCGGCACCCCGAATGTCATCAGTCACTCCTCGACCTGCAACAGCGCGAGCTCGGCGGGGCGCCGCATGGTGTTCGGCCGCGGCTTCGACGGCCCCGGCAGGGTGGAGCCCGACTACGCCCGCGTGAAGTATCTCCTCTGCATCGGCCGCACGCTCAACTGCGCCGTCGGCGTCACCTCGAGCGTCTCGGGGGCCCGCGATGAGGGCGCGCAGGTGGTCTTCGTCGATCCGAGAAAGCCCGGCGCCGCCTGCGGCGACGCCGAGTGGGTGCCGATCCGCCCGGGCACGGACGCGGCTTTCATCCTGTCGCTCATCCACGTGGGCGTCGCCGAGGGACTTGTTGACACGGCGTTCCTCACGCACCGCACGAACGCTCCCTATCTTGTCGAGGCGGGCACGCACCGCCCGCTGGCGGCGGCCGAGCTGATCAAGGGCGCTGCGGCGGACGCCTGGGCCGTCATGGACGCCCGCACCGGCGCGCCGGCCGCGATGGCGCTCGCGCGCAACGACAAGGGCGTCGCCACGGGCTTTGACGAGCCCGAGGGCGTCGAGCCCGTGCTGGATTTCGCGGGCGAGGTCACCGCGGCGGACGGCCGCGAACTCAAGGTCGAGTCGTGCTTCCACGCCTTCGGGCGTGTGTTCGGCGTCTGGACGCCGGAGCGCGGCGAATCAGTGACCGGCATCCCGGCCGGGACCATCACGCGCATCGCGCGCGAGTTCTTCACCCGGGGCGGCGTCTGCGACGACGGCTGGTACGGCTCGAGGAACGGCAACGACACGCGCGCCTTCGCGCTCATGAGCATGCTCAACCTTTTCACGGGGACGCTCGATCAGCCGGGCGGCTTCGTGGTCACCCAGGGCGCGGGCTACGCCGGCCCCTCGGTGAGCCAGAAGGCCGGGAAGGGCCGGGGACCGCACGGCGAGACCTGGACCATAACCGAGCCCACGGCGCTCGACCGCAGGCTCTACCCCGAGGGCGGCGGCACCTTCTCGGCGATCTTCGACGCGATCGAGAAGGGGGACCCCTATCCGATCCGCGCCGTCTTCATCACCGGCACGACGATGTTTCATCGCGAGGCCAACTCCGAGCGCCTCGCCCAGGCGCTCAAATCGCTCGACCTCCTCGTCGTGCAGGACATCCTCCCGCACGAGGTCGTGGACTACGCCGACTACGTGCTCCCCTGCACGTTCTTCCTTGAGACCCGCTCGCACGGCGTCGTGCGCTGGGCGCTCGACGGCAGCGTCGCGCTCTCGGACCCGGGGATCGACCCGCCCGAGGGCTGTGAGGCCCGCGAGGAGATCTGGCAGTACTGCGAGATCCTGCGCCGCGCGTTCCCGGAGCGCGCCCGCGAGCGCCTCGGCTGCGACCGTGAGATCGCGACGCGCACCGAATTCAAGGCCTGGTACGGAGCGCTCGAGGACGCGGCCTGGGAGAAGTTCCTCGCCCGCAAGGACGCCGAGATGCCGGGCGAGGGCGAGCGCATCCGCGCGGACGTGGAGAAGGAGGGCTGGGCGCTCGCCGCCCGGAAGCGCTTCGGCGTCTTCCCCTGGAAGCGTCCCTTCGGCACGCCCACGGGAAAGCCCGAGATTCTCTCCTTCCTCTTTGAGGAGCGCTACGGCGAGACGGGCGCGAGCGCCTTCTCCGGGCTCTGCGACTGGGAGCCGCCGCCCGGCTACACGCTCCCGAGGCCCGGCACGAACGAGTTCTATCTCGTCACAGGCAAGGACAGTGCCTCGGGCTCGGGCGCCGCGCTCTTCTCGTGGCCGACGAAGTTCCTCGGCGACCGCACCGTCTGGATGAACCCCCGGGACGCCGAGCGCCTCGGGATCCGGAGCGGTGACACGATCGAGCTCACCGGCATCGACACGGGCGCGAAGGGCAGGAGCGAGGTGACCGTCACCGAGCGCGTCGTAGAGGGCGCGCTCTTCGCCCACGGCTTCTCCGGAGGCGTGCGGACGAAGCGCGACCTCGGCGAATTCGAGTTCGCGCGCGAGGGCGTCAACACGCATTGGTTCGCGACGGGCTCGAGGGAGCGCGTCACTGGGGCGCTCGCCAACAATTCCTCTGTGCGCGTCGAGCGCGTCTGAACCTGGAGAAACACGGTGACGACCCCCGGAACCGAATCGGCTCCCGTCCAGTTCGCGCACCTCTGGGACGGCTCACGGTGCATACGGTGCTCCGCGTGCATCGTCGCGTGCGCGCAGACGAACTTCCCCGAGCTCCTCAACACGGAGAACGCGGGTTGGGAGACGCTCCCCGCCAACACCCGCTGGGAGACGCTCTTCGAGGACGGCCCCGATGCGCCCAAAATCCTCGTGCAGTGTCAGGAGTGCGGGGAGGCGGCCTGCATCGCGGCCTGCCCCTACCGCTGCAACTACCGGGACGAAAAGACGGGTCTTGTGAAGATCGATCCGACGGCGTGCGTGGGCTGCGGGCTCTGCGTGACGATGTGCCCGTACGACCTCCGCTGGATGCATCCGGTCACGCGCCGGCCCGTGAAGTGCATGGGCGAGGGGTGCGAGAAGCGCCTCGCGGCGGGCCTCGAGCCCGCCTGCGTGGCGATCTGCTCCACGGGTGCGCGCGCCTTCGGCAACTCGGCCGACCCGGCGTCCGACTTCTCGGAGCGCTTGAGGCGCTCGGGCGCCGAGCGGCTGCTGCCCGAGGAAGGAACGGAGCCCAACTTCTACGTCGTCATGCCCTGATCTGTTCAGCGGCGTCAGTAGATCTTTTCTATCGTTTTCTGTTTTCGATAGATTGAACCCCTTACAGGGTAGGTGTTTTACCTAGTATCGTTCAGTTTAATCGAACGATTCTGTAATTGTGTTCGATTGAATTACATAGAAATTTTTCATTCGATCTTGAAAGCGTTTTGCCGGACGTGAACAGCGCCCGTCAAA
>NZ_JAUNSF010000143.1:3546-5254 GCF_030539355.1 Sutterella sp. | reverse complement strand
AGTGTCCACGGCGGCCGCCGGAGGATGCAGAATTCGGTATCGCACACCTTTCACCAGAGGCTCACCCCATGACGACTCCCGAATGCTTCACTCCCGTCCCGGCCGACCAGGTGGCCGGCATCTTCGGCCTCCACGCGACGCTGCTCCTCTCGGCCGCGGCCGGCGGCGTCGACGACGTGATGACCGTCAGCTCGGCCTGCCCGCTCGGACACGGCACGCCCTTCAGGCTCATGTCCGTCATCGGCAAGAACCACTTCACGCGCGGCCTCATTGAGAAGAGCCGCCGCTTCGCGATGTCGGTGCCCACCGCGGCGATCGCCGGCCCGGCGCTGAAGCTCGGCTTCATCGGACTCGCGAAGGACCCGGAGAAGCTCGCGCACTGCCGCGCGGAGATCTTCCGCGCCGCGGGCTATGACGTTCCGCTCGTCGCCGGCTCCGCCGCCTGGGCCGTCTTCGACCTGGTTGACGAGCCGGAGATGGCCGGGAAGCACGACATCCTGATCGGCGACTGCGTCGCGGCCTGGGCCGACCCGAGGATCTATGAAAACGGGCACTGGAAGCTCGCGGGGCTTCCGACCGCGATGAAGCCGCTCCACTACTGGGAGGGCATGAACTTCTACGTCCCGGGCGAGGCGGTCACGGTCAAGTGAGACCGGACACACTCCAGGCGCAGCGAATTCCTCTGACGGACAAATTGTTGAGCATTTTATTCAACAATTCCGCAGGTTCGGGCACTCATCCGCGCCGGAAATTGGGCAGAATGTTCTGCACCGAACATCCGAGCCACATTCAAAAAGGACACAGCCGATGCTTCCTGAATTCTTCGAACCCGTGCCGGCCGACAAGGCCTACCGCCTCTTCAACCTCGGTGCCACGCCGCTCGTCTCCGCGTCCTTCGAGGGCGTGGACGGCGTGATGCCCGCGACCTGGGTGTGCCCGCTCGATCTCGTACCCTTCAAGACCACGGCCGTGATCGCCCGCGATCACTTCACCCGTCCGCTGATGGAGAAGAGCGGCCGCTTCGCTCTGTCGCTCCCGACGGCCTCGATCGTCGAGGAGACGCTCCGCCTCGGGTTCGTGAGCAAGAACGACGACCCGCTCAAGCTCGAGCACTCCGGCGCCGAGTTCTTCCGCGTCGACGGCTTTGACGTTCCGCTCGTCAAGGGCTGCGCCTGCTGGGCGATCTTCGACATCATCCCCGAGGCCCACAACCAGCAGACCTACGACCTCTTCATCGGCACCTGCGTCGGCGCCTGGGCCGATCCGCGCGTCTTCAGTAACGGCCACTGGAACCTCGAGGGCACGCCCAAGGCCCTCAGGCCGCTCCACTACGTCGCGGGCGGGCACTTCTACGCCACCGGCGACCCGGTCGTGGTGCCGGGCTATGACGGCGAATAACCTGACACACTGACCGAGTCAGGCCAGACCGTTCATCAGGCCCCGGGAGGCTTCGCCTCGCCGGGGCCTGCTGTTTCCGGACGCCCCCTGTTCCGGGGAATCTCCCGCCGCTCCGACCTCGTTAAGATTCGTCCGTCACGAACATCCCCCGACGGGCAGAAGAAATGAGCTCTCCCCAGAACAGCAGGTACTTTCAGCAGATGACCGGGCAGGTCCCCGCGGATCTGCGCATCGACAACGTCCGCATCGCCGACGTCTTCTCGGGAACCTTCCGCCCCGGGTCGGTCTCGATCGGCTGCGGCCGGATCCT
>NZ_JAUNSF010000143.1:0-3446 GCF_030539355.1 Sutterella sp. | reverse complement strand
ATCGCCCGCCGCTGCCTCTTCTGCACCGATGACCGGCATGCGGCCGACATCATGGAGCGGGGCCACATCGCCGGCATCCTGCGCGACGCCGTTGCGCTCGGACTCGACCCGATGACCGCCGTCACGATGGCCACGCTCAACGCCGCCGAGTGCTACGGACTCCGGGACCGCGGCGCGGTCGCCCCGGGGAAGCGCGCCGACCTCGTCCTTGTCGAGGACCTGAAGGACTTCCGCGTGACCGACGTCTGGTCGGGCGGGGCGAGGGTTGCCGGGGAGGGCAGCCTCACCGCTCCCTGCGAACGGACCGACCTCGCCGAAGTCGCCGCTTCCGTGCGCCTCGCGCCCTTCACCGAAGCCGACTTCGCCGTCCTCGCGCCCTCGGGACGCGCCCGCGTGATCGGGCTCGAGCCGCACTCGCTCATCACGACGGAACTGATCGAAGAGGTCACCGTCGAAGCCGACGGGCGCGTGATGCTTGAGAAAAACCCAGGGCTCCTGAAGCTCGTCGTCCTCGAGCGCCACCGGGCGACCGGCCGTCACGGCGTCGCGCTCCTTGACCGCCGCTACGGCCTGAGGAACGGCGCGATCGCGACGAGCATCGCCCACGACTCGCACAACATCGTGGTCGCGGGCGACAGTGAATCCGACATGGCCGCGGCCGTCCGGGCCGTGGAGGCTATGGGCGGCGGCATCGCCATGGTCTCCTCCGGAGATGTGCTCGCCTCGCTCCCGCTCCCCGTCGGGGGCCTCATGAGCGACGCGGCGCCTTCCGAGGTGGCGGCGAGCCTCAGGGACCTCATCGCGCTCGCCCGCGATCACTTCGGCATCTGGGAAAAGGCCGACGCCTTCATGACCTTGAGTTTCCTCGCGCTTCCCGTGATCCCGAAGCTCAAGCTCACCGCCGACGGGCTCTTCGATGCGGAGAAGTTCACCTTCGTGCCGACGGACGCGCCGGCCTGAGCATCGACGCCCGAAGAGAAGAAAGGCGCCGCAGGAGCATGAAACCCGCTCCCCGGCGCCTTTGCCGTCTGATCCGTCAGATCAGCCGCAGCGGACCGCGCGGCCGTCCTTCCCGAGGAAGATCTCCGCCGGACGCGGGAGCTGCGCGAACTGCATCGGGCTCAGCACCGCGGCATAGGTTCCCGCGTTGGTGAAGGCGACGACGTCACCGGGCTCGAGGCGCGGGAGTTCCACGTCCTCGGCCGCGACGTCGGCGGCCGTGCAGAGGTTGCCGACCAGGGTCACCTTCTCCGTCGGAGCGGCGAGGGGCTTCAAAGTGAGGATGCGGAAGGCGTCACCCTCGGCGGTCCTCGTGTAGAGCGGCTCGCACCCGGCGGGACTGGCGCCGGCGGCGTACTTCTTCACCATCCGCGTGATGGAGGGCTTGTAGAAGCCGTTCAGCGTATTGGCGAGGATGAGGAAGGTCTTCCCGTGGGAGACCTTCCGGTCGAGCACGGTCGTGATGTAGTAGCCCGCGCGGCAGGCGACGAAGCGGCCCGTCTCGAGGTACACCTTCGTCTCGGGCGCCTCCTTCCTGAATTCAGCGAGGAGCGCCTGCGCGGCGGCGCCGAGCCGTGCCGTGTCGACCTCCGGGTCACCGGCGCCGTAGGGGATGCCGATGCCGCTCCCGAGGTTGAGGAACTCGAGCTTCCCGCCCGCGGCCGCGCGCACGCGGCGCACGAGGTCGAAGAGGTAGCGGTGGCAGCCCTCGAGCGCCTCCGTGTCGAGCACCTGGCTCGCCACATGGACGTGAAGCCCCGTCACGCGCACCGCGCCGTCGGCCGAGGCCTCGGCGAGATACTTGAAAAGCTGATCCTCGTCGATGCCGAACTTCGAGGGCACGCCGCCCGTTCCCCCGTAGGAGAACTCGGGATTGACGCGCACGCCGATCCCGACCTTGAGCCCCCTGGCCTCGGCGACCTCGCGGATGCGCTCGATCTCGGCGAGGCTGTCCGCGACGATCGTCGCCTGCTCGATCGCGATCTCAATGTCGCGACGGGTCTTGCCCGGCGCGGAGTACTGGATCAGCTCGCGCGGAAGGCCCTCACGCACCGCGGCGACGACCTCCGCCGCCGAGGCGGCGTCTGCGCCGAAGCCGAGCCCCAAGAGAGTGGCGAGCACCTCGTCGGCGGGATTGGCCTTGACGGAGTAGAGGAGCCCGAAGCCGGCGAAGTCGCGCTTCAGAACCAAAGCGTCGCGCTCGATCGCGGCCTGGTCGTAGAGGTAGAGGCTGCCGTGCTCGCGGGCGAGCGTTTCAATAAGTTCAGCGTTCATGGCTGTGTCCCCCCTGAAGGAAAGTGATGCGCGGATATTAGAGGACACGGGGCCCGCCTCCTGTGTCAGAAAGCGGGCCTCGTGTGACCAAGCGATCGGTTTTGTATCAGAGCGCTTCAGGGCTCCCTGTGATGGAGCGTCGTGGAGAGCCCCGCGATGCCCCACCGGTCCGGGGCGACGCCGCTGATCGAGACCTCCGTGGTCGGCGGGTTCTCGCCGAGCACCCGCAGCACAAGCTCGCGGAAACGGTCAAGAATCTCCGTCTTCTGCTCGAGTGTGGGCGCCTCGGTGCCGCCCGTGACACGGATGATGTACTCGGTCATGACCCTTCCAACCCGGCCCGGGGATTACTTCGCGGGCTTCGAAGTGAGGTTGCGGCGCACCGTGGCGGAAAGTCCGCCCACGCCCCAGTTGTCGGGGTCGACCTCCTCGATGATGACGTGGGTCGTCGCCGGGTTCTTGCCGAGGACGCGGACGACGAGGTCCGTGGCGCCCTTCAGAAGCTCAGCCTTCTGCTCGGGCGTGGGGGCTTCGGCTCCGCCGGTGACCTTGATCGTGATGAGCGGCATGATGTATCTCCTTTTTTTGGAAGAATGGATGTGTAAATTCTGTCTCTTCCGAGATGATTGCCCGGGCCCCCGGGCGTGTCACTCGAGAATGTAGCGGATCAGCGCCTCGGCGTGCACCTCGGCCGCATTGATGACGGGGAAGGGGGCGGGCGAGTCGCGCCAGAGGAGCGGGAGCTCCGTGCAGCCGAGGATCACGGCGTCGGCGTCCGCCTTCTCCATCAGGTCGGCGGCGATCTCCTCGACGGCCTCGCGGGTCTCGGCGCGCACGACGCCGGGCTCGAGCTCGGTCTCGATGCAGTGCTCGATGAATTCCTGCTCCATGGCTGCAGGCACAGTGGTCGCGAGCCCGCCCTCGGCGAGCGGTTTCCTGAAAAAATCGTCGCGCATCGTGGGGAGCGTTCCGAGCAGCACCGCATGGCGGATGCCGCGGCGGCGCGCATCCTCGGCGACCGCATCGGCGATCGTGAGCACCGGGACGGGCAGGCGGTCGCGGATGATGTCGAGCACCGCGTGCGCGGTCACGCCCGTGAGCGCCACGGCCTCGGCACCCGCGGCGGCGAGCCGCTCGATCGAGGCGAGCAGTATCCGGCCCGCGCTCTCGAG
>NZ_JAUNSF010000142.1 GCF_030539355.1 Sutterella sp. | reverse complement strand
TGCTGGGAGTGGGACAAGGCTCACAAGGACGAAACGAACTTCCACGACATCCGGATCGGGGACTTCGGCATCAGCTGGAACCTTGACAACGGCTCGATCTACGCGACGAGCGAGACCTCGGTGAACGAGGCGGGCTGCATCCATACGACGCAGGGGCTTGAGTTCGACTATGTCGGCGTGATCATGGGCGACGACATCCGCTTTGAGAACGGCAGGGTCGTCACCGACTTCACGAAGCGCGCCTCGACGGACCAGTCCGTGAAGGGCCTCAAGAAACTCTTCAAGGAGAACCCCAGGGAAGCCCGCGAGCGCGCCGACGAGATCATCAAGAACACCTACCGCACGCTGCTCACACGCGGCATGAAGGGGTGCTGCATCTACTGCACCGACCCGGGCATGCGCGAGTACATCCGCGGACGGCTCGCGCTCGCCGCCGACCGCGGCTGAGCTCCCGCAGCAGACACCCTGGAACGACAGACCCCGCGAAAGGCTCGCGCCTGCGCGGGGTCTCCTGTTCTCGCCGGGCTGTAGATCAGAACCTCCAGCGGAGCTCCGCCCCGCCCGTGACGGCAGCGCCGTCGCCGTGAGTGAGCTCGCCCTCGAGCCGGACGGCCGCGCTGAAGCCCTTGTCATTCACGAGCTCAAGGCCCCCGCCGATCAGCCAGCGGTTGCGGTCGTTCCAGCCGACGCGCTGGCTGAAGGTGCCCGCCATGCCGGCGATCCCTGCCGTGAACTCACCCGCGTCCGAGAGAAGCTCGCGCTCGTAGCCGGCGTTCGCCGTCCACTTCCAGGAGAAGCCCGTCACCGCCGAGGCGATCGGCGCGGTCCCGGCCGCGACGCCGATCTGAGCTCTGAGCGACCGGTACCAGGCGTCGTCGATCGCAAGGCCGCCCACGTTGCCCTCAGTTTTGGAGGGCGTGCGGAGCACCGTGCCCGTGAGCCCGACCGACGGCCTGACGAAAAGCACGTCCGCGAGTTCAATCCTCGGGCCGGCCTTTCCGGAGAGCGAGGCGCTCCAGCGCGTGCCCTTCACCTCCTGGGACGACCCGAGGAGCGGCTGGACGCGCTCGGTCTCGACATTCGTGAAACCGATGCGGCCCGAGAGATCGAACCACCAGGTGTCCGCGGCGTCAAAGGCATTGGCCACCGAAGCGCCGAGCCACAAGCCCTGTCCGCGGGTCTTCGCGTGGAGATTGTTCTTCTCCGAGAAGTACGCGGCGGCGACCTGCCAGCCGATCTCCTGCCCCGGCTCGGTCACCGTCACGCCGCCCGCGACACCGGCGGCCTTGGTGCGGGAGTGCGCGCCCGCGGTGTTGTCCGCGAGCCTGCCGCCGAAGGGCTGCGCCCAGACGTGGCGGCCCGAGACCGCGGCATCGGCCGGACGGCGTGCAAGCGAGCGGTCGATGAGGCGCTCAAGCGCAAACTGGGCACGCACCGACGAGAGAAGCGCGTCACCCGTGAGCTCGCCGATCATGCCGGCCACCGTTCCGGAGTCCGGCGTGAAGTCAATCGCGGCGACGAGGGCCTGCGCCCGGCTGTCGGTCGTGTCACCGGCGCCGGCGTCAAGGATCGATGCCGCCGACCTTTCGGTCGCCGAGGCCGAGGGGTTGCCGGCCGCGAGCGCCTTCGTGTAGGCGTTCGGCGCGCGCGACGCCGTCAGGGTCGCGCCGCCGTCAGCCACCGCGAAATCAAGGGTGGTCGAAATCGCGTCGAGAAGATCCGGGTCCTCGAGGAACGCCTGCGACGTGAAGACCTCGGTCGAGATGCCGCTGTCGCCGTCCTCAACCACAAGTCCGCCCGCATCGGCCGCGGTCAGCACCGCCCCGGAGGCGAAGTAGCTCTCCTCGGGCACGAAGAGAAGCGTCAGATTGCTCGTCGCCGCGGCGAGAACCTCCGATTCCGTGTCCGCATCGTTCGAGGTCATGGCGTCGCCCGTCACCTTGAGCGGGTTGATCGTTCCGGTGCTCCTCAAGCCCACGACGAGGGTCGAGTCCGCTGCCTGCACGTAGTCACCTTCAATGGTCACGTTCCCCGTCGCGCCGCTCGAATAAAGAACGCCGTAGTTCACGAACGTTCCCTGCCGGAAGCCCGTGTCGGCGGAGACGCGGGCCCTGGCCTCGGTCTCGGAGTCAGGAGCCGCGGTGAGTCTGTAGGCGCCTGCGCCCTTCAGGGTCGCCTCGGGCCCGAGAACGACGCCGAGGACGGTCGCCGTGCCGGAATAGGCGGTCGTGCCCTCGCTGAAGGTGAGCCGGATGCCGTTCGCGCCCGTGATGTCGCCGGAGTAGGAGAAGGCGAAATCCGCCGCGTCCCCGAAGACGATGTCGGTCGTGAGATCGGTGCCGGCGGGCGCCCTGGCATAGACCCCTTCGTAGAGCGGGCTCTCGGCGAAGAGCGTCCCGTCCTCGGCCTCGGTAGAGAGGGCGTTCCAGTTTGAAATGATGTCGCCCTCGATCACGGCGCCCGAGGCAATGTTGATCCGGCTCACGAGCGCATTTTCCGAGATGTACACGGCCGCACCCTCGGGCGCGCTCACGGTGCCCGCGATGATGACCGACTCCATCAGGGCTCCCTCGAGCGCGTCAGGCAGATCCCGTGCGACCCAGGCGCCGTCCGACCTCCTCGAGCGGATCCAGGACCCGCGGTAGTCGAAGTGGTCGCCGAGTTCGTTGCTGCCGAAGTCAAAGGAGAGGGCCTTGCCGTTCGTGCCCGAGGCCGAGACGGCCGAGCCCGCCTCCAGGGTGAGAGAGTGCCCGCGGCCGTACGTGAAGCCGATGCCGGTGCCGTTTTCTCCATTGGCGGAGATTGTGACGCCGTCCCTGACGGTGATGCTGTTGCCGAGCCCGTCCACGCGGATGCCGAAGGATTCCGCGCCGTCGGCAAGCTGGTCCGCGGCGACGGCGATGGTGTTCAAAGATCCGTACACATGCACGCCCACGGCCCAGGACTGCGTGGAGGCCGTGCCCCCGAGCCATTCCCCGTTCTCTCGCGCCCCGAAGGCCTGCGTGATCGTGATCGAGTCGTTCCCGGTCTCGTAGACGGAGGTGCCGAAGAAGCGCTTGCGGTCGAATTCATAGCCGAGGTCCTGCAGCAGCGCGAGCTCGACCTCCATAAAAATTTGCCAGTTTCGGTAATACTGGTGACTCATCGCGGAGTTCTGCAGCTCGAGGTGCGAGAGATCGAGCGTGCCGGTCTCCACGCCGTTGATGGGGATGCCGCCCGTGACGGAATTGAGGACGGAAGGCTCAGCAAGAGTGCCGGTCTCATCAACGAAGGTCGTGTCGGAGTACCAGATGACGACGTTGTCCGCGGACTCGGGCGCGCCCTCATAGTTTCCGCGGAGCGCGTCGCTCACGTTCTCCCCCGTGAACTTGATGCCGCTGTCGGCATCGGAGGTGTAATACTGAAACTTGGTGGCGTCGTTCTTCGAGGGATCCACCGCGTCATCCGCACTGAGTCCCTCGATGGTCATGCCGGCCACGGCGGTCTTGCCGTAGATATCCCTGAGGTGGGAGGTCCAGATCGAGTATTCGTTCTCCTGCAGGACGAACGTCTCCTCGTCCTCCAGGTCGATCGTGTGCATGGAGATGATGCCGTACGCGTGGCCGAGTTCATGGACAAGGGTGCCGACCAGGTCGCCGTGCAGACCGTTCGAGGGGAGGGGGTTGAGCTCAAGCCAGCTCCACGATTCCTCCGTGGTCGGCTCGTTGATCATGATGATGCCGTCCTCCCCGTTTCCTTTGCAGGAGGCGACGCCGAGCAGGCAGGCCTCGAGCTGCGTCATGGCGCCTTCCTCGGTCTCGGTCCGGGAACTGCCGGCCGCGGCGTTGTCGTTGCGCCCGGAGAGGAATGCCAGGGTGACGGAGGGCGTCGCGGCCGAGGGCCCGAGGACGTCGCTCCAGTAGATGAAGCCTTTCTTCACGGCCGCGAGTTCGTCGGCCGTGAAGGTTCTGATGGCCGATGATGAATCGTCGAGGGTTTCGCCTGGCTCGTAGATCACGAGCTGAGCATAGACCGAGCCGTCCGCGCCCGGGACGTCAAGGTAGATCTTCGCCTGAGGGGCGGAGGGAACTGCGGCGAAGGCAAGGGCGACGGCGAGCGCGGTGCCCGTGAGCGCATGGTGCACGGGGACGGCGTGCGCGAGGGAAAACTTCTGCATCTGAGGGAGACCTGACTGAGAGGAGGGCACCCGTGGAATTCAGATTCCCGGGCATCCTGGAGTATCTCTCATCTTACAAAACGGCCTGCAGTCCGTCGTCCCCGCTCCGTCAGGCTTTCTGACGAAAGACAGAGGCGGCGCGTATACAGACTTTCCGTGCCCGGACACCGTCGGCAGACCTGAATCAGCGCCCGGAGGCGGTCGGAACAGGGAAAAGAACGGCCTTTACCCTGTTCATGGTATCCCGCATTCACGCTATTTTCGTGTGTCACATCAAAAATTCTTCTCCAGGGCGCTGCGGCAAAAAGGAACAGCCCTCGGCCGGTCCTCGACGCCACTGATGAACGACAGAAAAGCGTTCCTCCGGAAAAGGAAAACGGTTCGGGCGGGAAGCCGGCTGACAGGCATTGAGGAAGATCAGCGGCGCTGAGAGTCCGCCCGGAGCCATCCCCGACGGCCGACCGGAGACGTCGGCAGACAGCCGAAAGCCCAGGCATGACCGCCCGTGAAGCCCTGCGGGAGAAGGGTTCCCGCGGGGCGGGGAGGGCGCCCGGGGCGGCGTCCCCCGGGCGCCGGAGATACCCGGCAATGTTATTGAAGCGTTTTCCCCGGAAGGGCAGAACGGCGTTATTCCTTTCGTGAACAGCCAGTGTTTCGGATAACGAAGTTCACCGTTTTCCATTTTATGAAGAGCGGCCGCCATCCCTTTTCGGAACAGCGCCGAATTCCTTCCAGGGAATAGCGATGAACCGCGTAGCATACTGATTTTTATGTATTTCAATTTTTCTCAGCGAGTTCCCGAAAGCCCTTGCACTTTCGGTTTTCCGTGCGTAAACTGCGAAGCACTTGAGGCAGACATGAGCTGCCGTCGAAATTAACCAAAAGCGCAGATCGACAATTAAATCGATGCGCACCCAAAAATTAAATCTTTTTAAGGAATAAACATCATGCGTCTCTCCGCTCGCAACCAGCTCGAAGGCAAGATCATCTCCCTCAAGCAGGGCCCCGTCTCGACCGAGGTCGTCATTGAAACCAAGGCCGGCGAGAAGATCGTCTCCACGATCACCTCCGGCTCCGCCGAGAGCCTCGGCCTCAAGGTCGGCGCGAAGGCCTACGCCGTCATCAAGGCCTCCGCCGTCATGGTCGGCGTCGACGAGTAATCGTCACGCCTCCCGCCTGGAGCAGTGCGCCGCCCCGCCTCCTCAGGGGACGGCGCCCCTGACGACAACCCCGCAGGACTCGCTGAAGTTCCGCGGGGTTTCTTCTTCTGCACGACGGACAGG
>NZ_JAUNSF010000141.1 GCF_030539355.1 Sutterella sp. | reverse complement strand
TTCTCATTTGTCAGCCCTTTCTCATGACCTGCTGAGGGGGTGTGCAATTTCCACGCTATTCCAACGAGGCGCCTGCCGAAAAATGGTTGCGCAAGCGGGGCTGGAACATTGACGATATCAAGTCCGTTGCTGGACCAAGCAGGGCTCGCTGGCCGCGCTTCAGGATCGCCGTGGAGAACAAACCTGGTGTCATCCTCAGCTGGGAAGGGCAGCTTGGTCAGGTTGGAGAGTCAATCCGTTTCGTTGAGGAACTCGTGGAGGAGGAGACGTCGGAAGGTCGGCGAGAGATCCTGAGAACGGAAGTCGGTCGTTTCAAATGTGAAGGCGAAGATTGGGACGACAGTTATCCTGATTATGAAGGATCCATTCTTCCATATTGGCCATATTTCCCTTCGGAATGCAATGAAATATGTTGCTCAATATGCAATATTGTGTCGATGGATGTTTTTAATTTCAGCCCGTCAGACAGTTTGGATCTGTCAAAGAAGTATTGCGACGATCAAATGGATCTGACCGCAGGCCTGATCGAACTGAGCCGCCGGGATGTGGAAAAGAAGATCCTTCCCGTGCTGCAGAAGTTTTTTCCGCAGGTGAAGGATGTCCGGATCCGGCGTAGGTCCGACTGCAAGGAGGTGGGCTTCGTCGAGACCGTTGACGGGAAGGATGTCGTTCTTTCAGGGCGGCAGGCCGGCCAGGGATTCATCCGGCTTCTCGGCATCCTTGTCCGGATGTTGACTCCCGGCACGTTCATCACCATTGATGACCTTGAGACCGGCATCAGCATCGACTGGGTGTCAGAACTCATGAAGATCATTGAGGAGAGCGGCAAGCAGGTTCTCTTCACGACAAACAGCACGCTGGTCATGAACTTTGTCGATGATGACAAGGTCCGGCTGCTGTTCAGAAAGCCCGGGGGTGCGACAGCGATGGTGAACTTCGTGGACATCCCGAGCATGAAGAAGAAACTTGCGGTTTTCTGCCCGGGCGATGCACTCATCTCGAGCAGCCTGAGGGAGATAACGGATGAGGCGCTCGCCTTCACATCGCAGGCTTCGCCGGTGAAGCCTGCGCCTTGAACACCGGCGTCCTCTGACGACTCAGCTGCGCCGCGTGAGCATGTCGAGGTGCGCTTCCTTGCCGGCGGCGGATCCGGCGGACTCGGCCCGCGGGAAGATCCGGGAGACCACCGGGATGAGGAGCTCGGCGTAGTCGGCGGCGCTGATGCCGGGGCGCCGCTCGTGGGGGAGCGACTCGGCGAGGAAGGCCGCGGCCGAGGGCAGGCGCGTGACGAGGAGCGTCCTCAGCTCGCGCGTCGGGCGCAGGAAGAAGACCGCGTTCGTGGTGCGCAGCACCGGGGCCACCGGACGGCCCGACTCCGCGGAGAGCGCCAGGGCGGCGAGAACCGTCTGCAGGATGTCCTTCGGGCGCATGGACTCGGCCCAGCGCAGCGGATCCTCGAGCCGTCCGCCGCGGGACTTGTACTCGAGCGCGATGAGACCGGTCGAGAGTTCGATTACGGCATCGGGCTGCGCGAACAGGTCGCCCGCGTGGAAGGTCTCGCGGTCGGTCTCGGTCGCGAGGAGCTTCGCGCCCTGCTGCGGCAGGAACGGCACGAGGCGCAGCTCGTCACTCTCCCAGCGCGACACTGTCTCCGGGGCGAAGAAGACCGCCTCGACGCCCGCGCCGCAGAGGTCGGCGTGCGCCATCGTGAGGCCGGTGCGGCGCTCGAAGGGGAGGGTAAGGAGAAATTCCGCGTTGGCGAAGGGATCCGGAGCGTGCGGCAGGACGACGGGCGTCGTGAAGGGCGCCTCCTGCAGCTGCCGGGACGGAACCGCCTGGGGCTGGACCGCCGGCGCGGGCGCAGGGGCGGGCTCGGGCTCGACGGCCTGCATCACGGACTCGGGAACGGCATCGGTGAGGGTGCGGATCTCGGGCTCGGGCGTGACGGCCACTGCGGGCTCGACCGGGGCGGGTCTTGCCAGCACGGGCTCGGCGGGCCGCGTGACGTCGGGTCCGCGGGCGCGCAGGCGCGCGAGCGCGATCGGCGCCTTCAAGGCTCTGCGGTCAAAGCTTTCGAGCGGATCGCTGCTTGCCTCGGGGGCGGGTGGTTCGTCCGCCTCGTTCACCGAGCCCGGTTCCTCACGCGCGGGCTCCTCGGCGCGCGGCCGGCCGCGGAAGAGGCCGGCGACGGCGAAGATGATCCACGTGATCACAAAGCAGACGACGATGAAACCCACGGCCGCGATGATGAGGAGACCGAGCGGCGTCTGCGCCCAGGCGATGATCTGGTTCATCGATGACCTCCCTTGCCGCCGCGGGGCCTGGGAGCGCCGCGGCCATGGCGGGGAGCGGATGCAACGGATGCCTTCGGGGCGGCGCCCTTCTTCTGCGCGTGCTGCGGCGCGTAGCGCGGCGCGGCGGTGCGGCCCGGCGCCGCGAGGAAGGCGAAGACGCAGGGAAGCTTCGGGAGCGTGCGCGCGGCCTCGGGGAGCGCGCGCCACTTCTCGACCGTGAGCGTGCGGATCGTTTCGTCCGCACCCGTGATGTCCCAGGCGACGGTGAGGCGCGTCGAGGGAGCGAGGGTCTCGAGCATGGCGGCGAGCAGCCCCGAGTTGCGGTAGGGCGTCTCGATCGCGAGCTGCGTCTCGCTCGCGCGGCTCTGCGCCTCGGCGGCGAGCAGGGCCTCGCGGCGCTCGGCGTCGGCGATCGGGAGGTAGCCGAGGAAGCGGAAGCGCTGGCCGTCAAGCCCCGAGGCCATCAGGGCGAGGAGCAGCGAACTCGGTCCCGTGAGCGGCACGACGCGCAGGCCGAGCTCGTGCGCACGGGCGGCGATCTGCGCGCCCGGATCGGCGATGCCCGGGCACCCGGACTCCGAGATGATGCCGGCGTCCTCGCCCGCGAGCACCGGCGCGAGCCAGCCGTCGATCTTCGCCTCGTCCGGGTCGTGGCCGATCTCCTCGATCACGAGCGACGCGATGGGCTTCGGATGACCGAAGCTCTTCAGGGTCGCGCGCGCGGTCTTCGCCGCCTCGGCGTAGAAGCGGCCGAGCGAGCGGGCGACCTCGAGCGTGTGCGCGGGAAGGGTCTCCTCGGGCGGGCGCTCGCTGATCGGGCAGGGCAGAAGGTAAAGCGTTCCGGACATGATCGGCTTCTCCAGAGGCAATTATTTGGAGAGGATTCCCGGGAGGACCTCGATGCCGGCGTGCGCCAGCAGCGTCGTGAGCTTCATGAGCGGAAGGCCGATCAAGGACGTCGGGTCGTCTGACTCGACGGCTTCCATGAGCGCGATGCCGAGCTTCTCGATCTTGGCCGATCCCGCGCAGTCATAGGGCTCCTCGCGGTCGACATAAGCCTCGATCGTCGCGCGCGAGAGCGGGCGCATGCGGACCGTGGTGAGGCTCTCGAGCTTCTCGGCCTTTCCCTCGGCATCGATCACACAGAGGGCGGTCGCGAAGACCACCGTCTCGCCCTGCATGCGGGTGAGCTGCTCGATCGCGCGTTCGCGGGTGTGGGGCTTGCCGAGCTTTTCGCCATGGAGGTTCGCGGTCTGGTCCGAGCCGATCACGACCGAGCCCGGGTGCTTCTCCCAGACGGCGCGGGCCTTCATCTCGGAGAGGCGCAGCGCCGTCTCGCGCGGCGTCTCGCCGGGAAGAGCCGTTTCGTCAATGTCAGGGCTCTCGGCCGTGTATTCGAGGCCGAGACGGTCGAGGAGCTCGCGGCGGTAGCGGGAGCTCGAGGCAAGAATCAGGTGCTTTGTCATGGTCCGGTCATTTTAATGACAAGGCTCAAACCATTAGACTTGTGCGGCCGCGCGGTGACCTTCTCTTACGAGATGCGCCGTGCACCGACAGATTTTTTAGAAAGCACGATGACCCTCTACACCGATATCTTTGAACTTGCCCGCCGTGAGACGACCCTCGAGGGCGAGATTCCCGTGAAGAACCTCCCGCAGCTCCTCGCCTTCACCGCGACCGACGCGGGCTCGATCCGCTTCACGGTGACCGGCATGGGCGAGCGCCGGGGACTCCCCGCGGCCGAGCTCGTGATGGAGGGAGATGTGGAGCTTTTCTGCGCCCGCTGCAACCAGCCCGTTCCCGTGGAGATCGGTTCCGAGGCGGTCTTCCGCTTCGCCGCCTCCGAGGAGGCCGCCAATGCCCTTCCCATCGAGGACGACGAGGAGGACGAGGACGTGGCCGTGGGCTCGCGCCACTTCGACGTCGAGGCCTGGGTCGAGGAGGAGGCGATCCTGTCGCTTCCCCGCATGGTCTTCCACGATGACTGCGAGGAGGGCGGCGGCTGGCAGGACGAGCCCGAGGAGGTGGTCGAGAAGCCCAATCCCTTCGCCGCGCTCGCGGCGCTCAAGAAGTAACGAGAGGACCGCCGCAGGGGAGGGATTTTCATGGGGCTGCGCATCAACAAGTCCTTCAGGCTCGGTTCATTGCTGAAAGTGAACCTCAGCAAGACCGGGCTCTCGGTGACGGTCGGGAAGCCGGGCCTGAGCGTCAACGTCGGCAAGAAAGGTGCCACCGGGAATGTCGGCATTCCCGGGAGCGGCGTCTCATACCGCACGAAGATCAAGCCGGGCGGCATTCTGGACAAGATCAGGCAGAAGATCGGCCTCTGACTGAGGTGTGACCCGCACCGGAAGCCGGAGTCCGTTGAAGGCTGTCCTTGTTATCCGGGCGGCTGCGCCTGTCTTTTCACTCGATCACTTGTCCAGACAGGGATTCAGAGGGGTCTGGCGGTGATGACGGAGACGAGTCTTCCGAGAATCTTGTTGCGGCGGTGAAATTCATCTGCCTCGACGGAGTACGTCTCGTAGCGGGAGTTGTCGCTGATCACGCGGATGTCGTCAGCGACTCGCTGCAGACGCTTGATATAGAGATCCCTGTCGCGCATGAAGGCATAGATCGAGTCCGTGAACACATCCGTGACCTTCGTGTTGATGAGAACCGAGTCCCCGTCCTTCAGCGTCGGCTCCATGGAATCGCCGTAAACACTGAGGATCGCGAGGCTGTGCTCATCGCCGGAGCCCGCGTATCGCTGAACCCAGCGGTTGCTGACCTGCATCAGTCTGACGGACGGCGTTTCATTCAGCATGGCCTGCTTCGCAGGATCGACAGACACATCCGTGTCCGCCTGATAAAGCCTGACGAAGCCCTCGGTTTCGGGGCTTTTCTGGTATTCATCATCGCGGCCGGTCAGCAGCCAGCTCGGAGACACCTCCAGTGCCTCGCAGATCTTCAGAACCATGGGGATGGACGGCTGATTGCGACCGGTCATCCAGGCCGAGAAGGTCTGAGGATTCGTGTTGAGCTGCCGGGCGAGAGAGGCCTGTGAACGGTCTGTACGTTTGAGTATTTCATCTACTCGCTGCATCATTCCCATATCAATACCTTTAGGGGGCTTCTATAAACTAAGTGCCTGATTTATATCAAGAATCAGGGATTTTGGG
>NZ_JAUNSF010000140.1 GCF_030539355.1 Sutterella sp. | reverse complement strand
TTGGAACGGAGAAAGCCGTACCGAATGAAAGTGGCCGGAAGCGGTCTGTCGCAGATCGGGATGCTTGCTGAAAGCATGAATCCGCCGGGAAATGCCGGGCCAGGAGTCCCGGCGAATACGGAACCCGGTCGAAACCGCAGATCAGCCGGTCAGCCAAGAGCGTCCTGCATGGGCGCAACATTTGGGTCTGGAATGAAATCCGATGAGGATGCACGGCCGAGGTCCGGGCACATGACCGGGGCTCGTGCGGTCCGGGATCCGGGAGCACGGGCCTGGGGAACCTGGGCGGCGGACGGAGGAACCGGAGCAGTGCCGGGGCTGCAGGCGTACGCCCAGGATGGTTTCGGGGCAGTCCGGGCAGCGACGGCAGATCGTTCGGAGGGAGAACGCGGTCGTCCGAGGGGCCGGCAGACCGAGGCGCCGAAGCCGCCGGAGGCTTGAAGACCGGCTGCGGTTTCGGTCAGGATCAGCGAAGTCCCGGAGGCTCCGCAGACCCGAAATGGCTTAAAAATGGTCAATATTCAACATAACAACTATTATGTTGAGTAATTTTTGAGGGTCCGGAGGGGTTTCGGACCGTCTGCGACCGATCCGCGGATCCGTTGCCTGGGCGCCAGCGGCCGCCGGCTCCGGCCGTCTGCGCCGATGCTGCCGGCCCTGCCGCGGCGTACGGCGCGCAGTAACCGAAGCGCGGACGCGGGTAACTCAAGTGCGGACGGAAGTAACCCATCCGCGGACGCAGGTAACTCTGGCGCGAACAGCCGGGGCGCAGCCTCTTCCGATCCGCAGGGGCAACGTGCGGTTCTATCCGGAGATCAATGAATCGTTGTTGTACCTGTGTAGAATAAAAAAAGTCTCTGACCAACCGTTCGCTTGCCCATGATCCGAATCCACACCATCCACACCGGCGATGTCCGCGTCTCGCCCTACCTGCCTTTTGGCGGCGACGACTGCGGCGTCCTCAAGGCCGCGGGCCTTACGACGCCGAAGCGTGACTGGATCTGGCTCCCCGTCTTCTGCTACTTCATCGAGCATCCGCATGGACGGATCCTGGTCGATACCGGCTGGCACCGCGAGATGAGCCCGGACGGCGTCTATGACCGCGCGGCGCAGATCCGGTCACTGGGCTCCCTTCCCCTCTACCTCACGAACCAGGGCCGCGTCGGTCCCGGCGAGGCAATTGACGAACGGCTCGCAAAGCTCGGCGTCACGCCGGAGATGCTCGATTATGTGCTCCTCACGCACCTCGACTGCGACCATGCGAACGGGCTGCGGCTCGTGGGCGACGCCAAGAAGATTCTCGTCTCGGCGGAGGAACTCGCGGCCGCCGGCAAGCGCTCCTTCGTGGACCGTGTCCGCTACTGCTCCGACTGGTGGCGAGGCGTGAATCTCGAGACCTTCGCTTGGAACGGTGCCGAGGGGCCGGCCGGGCATTCCTTCGACCTCTTCGGCGACGGGAGCGTGGTGCTGGTTCACATCCCCGGGCATTCCGAGGGCCAGTGCGCCGTGCGGATCCGGGCCGGGGACGGCCGCTTCGTGATTCTCACGGGAGACGGCGGCTACGGCGAGAAGTCCTGGCGGGAGGGCGTCACCTCGGGCGTTTCGTTCGACAAGGCGGCGCAGAAGAAGTCCCTCGCCTGGCACACGGAACAGAGCCGTGACCCGCAGTGCGTCGAGATGCTCGCCACGCATGATGCGGCGGTGAAGCCGCATGTGACCGAGCTCTGAGGACAATGGTCTTCTTCTGAGGTTCTCACGACTGCTGTGCGTTTTGCTCACTGCCGGAGCGAAGTCGGTGATAAATCCGCAGCCTATACTGAGCGGGGCAGAACCTTTCCCCTTCCCGCATCATGACTGAACCCCTCTACTTCTCCTCGGACGAACTCACCTGCCGCACGACGGTGCTCTCCTGCGAGGCGCTTGAGGACGGGCATTTCGCCGTCCGCCTTGACCGCACGCTCTTCCATCCCCAGGGCGGCGGGCAGCCGGGCGACCGGGGATTCATCGGCGACGTGCCCGTGGAGAACACGGTGAGCCGCGAGGGTGAGATCCTTCACATCACCGCCCAGGCTGTGCCCGAGGGCGAGACCGAGATCCGCGTGGATGCCGAGGTCCGGGCCCTGCACTCGAGGCTTCACTCCGCCGGCCATCTGATCGGCACGATCGGAGACCTGCGCGGCTGGCACGCGATCAAGGGCGACCACTTTCCCGGGCAGTCGCGCGTGGTCTTCACGCCGCCCGAGGGCGTGACCACGGCGCCCTCGCCCGAGGAAGCCGTGGCCTGGCAGGCCGAGCTTGACCGGTGCGTGACCTCGGCGCTCCCGAGGAAGATCGGTCAGGAAGGGGAACTGCGCACCGTGACCTGGGGGGAGCTTCCCGCCTATCCCTGCGGCGGCACGCATGTCGCGAGCACCTCGGAGATCGGCAAGGCGACGATCACGAAGATGAAGCTCAAGAAGGGACAGCTCTCGGTCTCGTACTCGATCGGATGAGCCGGGCCCGAAGCTCGTTACCCACATACAAGAATCCCGCCCAGGCTTGAGACCGGAGCGGGATTCATGCTGTCAGGGGCCCGGGCGGTCCCGTGAGACCGCCCTTCCCTCACGCGCCTCAGAAGGTGTAGCGCGTGTAGATCTGGCCCGAGATGCCGCGGGTGTCCTCGCTGCCCACGGAGACGCCGGCGTTGATGCCGAGCGAGAAGGCGCCCTTAGAGGCCTCGAGGCCGATGCGCGTCCTCACCTGGTTCTTCGACCAGACGTCCATGGTGACGGAGCCGACCGAGGAGCCGCTCGTCGTCACGGCGCGGACGTCGCGGTCACCGAAGCTGCCGAGGTACGCCACGTCGGCGGTCGGCGACCAGGTCCAGCCGGAGGCCGTCTCAAGGTTGCCCGAGAACGCGATGCCGACCGGGACCTGCCAGAGGTTCTGGTCAACGCCGCCGACCTTCGTGCCGTTCGAGACGGTGTAGTCATCGGTCGAGACGCGGACGTAGTCAACGCCGACGAAGGGCGCGATCCAGGCCTTCTCGGAGACCGGGAGCTTCACCTCCGCGCGGATGCCGACCGTGTAGACGTCGGCCTTGACGCCGTCAGCCTTGGCAGGCGTGAAGGAGCTGTCCGAGAGGTCGTTGTCGGTGCGGACGTAGCCCGCCTGCGCGGCGACGCTCACGGTGTTGAAGCGCTTGCCGACGTAGGCGTTGACGCCCCAGTAGTCGACTTCGTTCTTGACGCCCGAGTTGCCGTCCTGACCGCGCACGGAGCCCGTGCCGGCCGAGAGGAGCGCGCCGGCCGTGACGTCGCCGCCCGTCCAGTCCGCGCCCACGACCACGCCGCCGAGGTCAGCCTTGACAGCGTTCATCTCGTGCGAGCCGCCCATCTCGAGACGGGTGCCCGTGGCCTTCGCGTAACCCGTTATGCCCTCGGCATAGGGCTGCGCGACCGAGGTGCGCCCGAAGGCGGCCTCGTTGGCGAGCATCGAGCCCTGGATGGCCGCCATCTGAACACCCGCGGCGGCCGCGAGGTTCATGCCGGCGTGCAGGTTCGCGCTGCCCTTGTAGGACGTGCCCGCGACACGCTCGCGCAGGCCGCTCGAGGCGTCAAGGGTGGCGTAGAAGCCCGCGACATCGTCACAGATGCCGAGCGCGGCGTTCTCTGCGGAGGTGTTCTGGTGGAACGTGTACTTGCCGTCGGCGTAGTCGTAGGACCAGAAGACGTTGTCGACCTGAACCGTCACGCCTTCAGGATCCTGAGCCAGTGTGAGCGAGTTCGTGAAATCAGAAGTGCCCACCCCCGTGAAACGCAGGATCGAGTCAGAGGCCATCGAGACGGTGCCTTCGATGGTGACAGGATCAGACTCGTTCTTCGAGAGATCCACGACGAGAGCACCGTCGCCGGCGACCTGGATGCCGGTTTCGGCCTGAGTATCAGCCACGGTCATGATGTCGGCCTCGGCTGTCTGCTCGGTTTCAAAGGAACCGACCTTGACAAGAATCTGACTGACATCAATCGCTTCAGAGACATAGAGCACGGCAGTCTTGCCGGTCTGCGCCAGAGCGGAGACGGCCGAGGCGGAGGCGTCGGACGAAGCCAGACCGAAGGCTCCGTTCACAACGGAGATAGCAGCCGTCCGGCTTTGATCCGTGCCGGAACGCAGGAGGGTCTGTGCGCCGATGTAGGCGACGGATTCAGAAGTACCGATCTGCGTTGCTGATCCTTCCGCGACGGTGAAAGTGCCGAAGTCGACCGTGCCGCCGGTGATCGTCGAGTTCTTGCCGCCGCTCGAGTAGTTCACGCCGGAGATATTGCCCGAGAAGGCGATCGTGTTGAAGCCGGTGATGTTGACGTTGCCCGAATAGGTGGTGTCTGCAACGCTGCGGACCGAGAAGTCGCGGTCAGCGGTGATCGAGAGAGAGGCCGAGGTCGCGCCCGTGCCGTCGATTGTTTGACCCTGGAAGACGTTGCTGTCGGAGATGACGATGGCAGCGTTCTCGACCACGGTCTCGGCTTTGGTGGAAGAGTTCCCGTACTCGAATCCGCCCGCGTAGACGTTGCCGTCCAGCGTGCCGGAGGCAAGCGTGATGGAGACGTCACTGACAGTCGATTCGGCCAGGCTGTAATACGACGCGTTCGTGTAATTGTCGTTGTTCGGGCTGCCCGCAAGGCCGCCGCCGTAAATGGAGCCGCCGATGTCCGCGCCATCAACGACGATGGTTGCCTTATTCACTTTGGCGATGCCGCCGAGCGTGGCCGCGCCGCCCGCGAAGATGTTGCCGGCGATGTCTCCGCCCGTGAGCGAGATCGTCACAGTGTCAACGGTGGCATTTGCTTGGGCGCCCGTGGCGATGCCGCCGCCAAGGATGGCAACGGCACCCTGGGTGTCACCGAGGAGCGTTGCGGTCTCCCAGAGGTACGAGCTGTTTGTGGGGGCGCGTGTCTCAAGAGCGTCTTCGGCACGATCTTTGGCAATCTGGAGAATGGGAGCTACGTTGCCGAGGTTCACCTCGCCGGCCGAGACCGAGATGTTGACCGTTTCAACGCTGGCGAGTGCATTCGTTTCACCAGCATTCGTGTCATCGATTGCCAGACCGCCGCCGTAGATGCCGTCAGTCGTGCCGCCCGAGACTTTGATCGTGGCGGAGTCAACGGTGCTGACCGCGTAAACGAGGGAGTTCTGACCGTCCTTGGCCGTGGCGTATGCCGCGCCGCCGCCCATCACATAGACATTGTCGCCGCCGGTGATGTTCGTAACGGTTTCCCCAATGTCAGAGGAAGCTTCAATATTGGAGGTCTTGACCCCATCCGCAGAGGTAGAGCCTCCGGCATTGCCGGAGCTGTCAACTGCGAGCGAGAGTCCGCCCGCGAGGGTGAAGGCGTTGTAGCCGCCCTTCAGGTTCAGGGTGACGGTTTCTATTTCACTCGAGGCATTGGCGATTGACTCTGATGTCGCGCCGCCGCCCGTACGGGCAAGAGCGATGCTGCCGCCGACGGTGCCGATATGGGCGCCCTTGACGTAGACGTCGCTCATGGAATCCTGCAGTTCATCCAGTAGCTTGGAGCGGTCTTCTTCAGTCATATTTATAAGACTTGAGAGACCGCTGGTAACGCGTGAGATTA
>NZ_JAUNSF010000020.1 GCF_030539355.1 Sutterella sp. | reverse complement strand
CACTGTTTAAAGAGAAGAGACAAATGCAGTTTTCCCGCAGCGCCTCCCGCGCCTTCATGCCTTACCCGAAGGCCCCCGTCCCGCATGCCCCGGGCGGACCGCTCTCCGGCCTCACCTTCGCCGTGAAGGACCTCTATGACGTCGCGGGGTATCCCACCTCGGCCGGCAACCCGCTCTTTCTCGCCGCCTCCGGCGTGAAGGACAGGCACGCCGCGGTCGTGGAACAGCTCCTGGCCGCAGGCGCCGAGTTCGTGGGAAAAACCGTCACCGACGAGTTCGCCTATTCCATGGCCGGCGAGAACGTGCACTTCGGGGCTCCGGTCAACGGCGGCGCGCCGCTGCGCGCCACGGGCGGCTCCTCCTCGGGCTCGGCCTCCGCCGTCTCCTGCGGGCTCGCGGAGTTCGCGATCGGCACCGACACGGGCGGCTCGGTCCGCTGCCCGGCGAGCCAGTGCGGACTCTTCGGCCTGCGCCCGACGCACGGGCGCATCTCGCTCGAGGGCTGCCACCCGCTCGCGCCGTCCTTCGACACCGTCGGCTGGTTCGCGCGCGACATCCGCACCTTCGCGCGCGTCGCCGACGTGCTCCTCGGGCCCGAGCCCCCTCTTCCCGCGGAGATCCGCATCCTGCGAGCCGATGACGTCTTCGAGCGGTTCGGCGCGCAGGTCTCGCAGTGCCTCGCCCCGGCGGTGAGACGCATCGAGGAAGTGTTCGGGCCGGCCGTGTCCGCCGAGCTCGCGCCCCACGGCATGGAGGCCGATGCCGAGGCCTTCCGGCTGCTCCAGGCCCAGGAGGCCTGGCAGAGCGACGGCGAGTTCATCGAGACAAATCAGCCGCCGCTCGGGCCCGGCGTCAGGGAGCGCTTCGCTTTTGCGCGGAAGATTGCGCTGAAGGACCTCTCCAGCGAGATCCGTCAGCAGCGGCTCGCCACCGCGGCCCTCGAGAAGACGCTCGGCACGGACGGCGTGATGGTGCTCCCGACGCTCCCCGGCCCGGCCGTTCCGCGCGGGGCCCCGGAGAGCGAGGTGAACGACTTCCGCACGCTCTCGCTCCTTTCGCTCTGCCACGGCGGACTCACTGGTTTGCCGTGGCTCTCGCTCCCGCTCGGGCGGCTCGAGGGCGCGCCCGTCGGCCTCTCCCTCATCGGCCCGCGCGGCTGGGACCGCAGGCTGATCGCCGTCGCCGAGCGCATCCTCGGGTGACGCACCGCCCGGACGCGGGCGGCATCACGCGAATCCGTCGCGACACTGCGTGATGCCCTCGCGGCCGAAGGGGAAATGGTGGAAAATGGGGACGGCATCACCCGGCCCGAAAATCCCAACCACCTCATTCCCTACCGTCCATGGGTCCGTTTTCCCATTTCCCCGGCCGGGTGCTTCTGCTTGCCTGCTCGACGGCGCTCCTGACGCTTCTCCTCGGGCCCGCACCCGCCCGCGCAGACCAGAGTCCCGCCCCGGCCGACGCCCTGAGCGCGGCGACGCTCGCCTTTGAGTTCCCCACCGATCACCTGCCGGTGCGCGTCGGCATCGTCAAGTACGTGCGGCCGGCCCCGAACGAACCCATCATCAGGCCCACGATCGAGGCGCTCGAGAAGACGTTCGGCAGCAAAAACATCGTCGTGAGCGAATACACGTTGGTCGAGCTGCAGGAGGCGATCGCCCGCGGGTCGGTGGACGTCTTCCTCTCGAGCTCGGGATTCTTCGTGCGCATGCAGCGTCTCGGCGCCCGCGCGCTCGCGACCGTCGTCTCCTCGAGCTACCCCGACCCCAACCACAACGACGGCTCGGCCTTCCTCGTGGCCGCGAACCGCACGGACCTCAACACGCTCGACGACCTGAAGGGCTCGCGTCTCGTGACGAGCACCCCCGGCGCCTTCACCGGCCGTCATCTGCCGATGAGCGTCATCCTGCACGACGGGCACGACCCCGATACGTTCTTCTCCTCGACCGAGTACCTCGGCGACGGTGAGCGGATGTCCGAGGCGATCCCGAAGATCCTCGCTGGCGACGCGGACATCGGCTTCTTCCGCCTCTGCTACCTCGAGGACTGGCTCAGAAAGCACCCCCAGGACAGGGGGATGCTCAAGGTGATCAACCGGCTCGACGACCCGGCGATGATGGAGGCCTGCGTGCGCTCGACACCCCTCTACCCGTCCTGGACCTTCGCCACCACCCCGGCGACGGCGCCGCAGATCTCGCGCCTCGTCACCCGCGCGCTGCTGCAGATGCCGCCCTCCGGCGCGCAGTATCTGCACTGGGGCGTCGCGACCGACTACACGGGCGTCGATAACGTCTTCAAGGAGCTCAGGATCGGGCACTACGCGTACCTGCGCGACTGGACGATGACGAAGTTCCTCGAGAAGTACGGCGTCTGGCTCGTCGTTCTGCTCCTCATGATCGCCGGTCTCATCTGGCACAGCGTGCGCGTCGCGCAGCTCGTGCGCGTGCGCACCGAGCACCTCAGGCAGGCCCTCGTGACCCAGAAGCGCCTTCAGGCCGAGGCGCAGGCCGCGACCGAGCGCATCGAGCGCATGAGCAGGATCGGCGCGGTCGGGCAGCTCTCGACCATCTTCGCCCACGAGATGCGCCAGCCCCTTGCCGCGCTCTCGCTCTACCTGCTCGGCCTCAAGAAGCTCGTCGCCGAGGGGCGCTTCGACGCCGAGCGCTTCTCGACGATCCTCGCGAAACTCACAGAGCAGACCGCGCGCGCCGACGAGATCGTCACCCGCGTGCGCTCCTACGCCAAGTCCGAGAACCCGGGCTACGTGCCCGTGAAGGCGTGCGACCCCGTGCAGAAGGCGATCGCCGAGCTCAATTCAACCGGGCGCTGGAAGGCGAAAATCAACTTCGCCGGTGACGAGCACGTCAGGGTGCTCGGCGCCCCCTTCGAGCTCGAGCTCGTCGCGCTCAACCTCATCAAGAACGCGCTCGAGGCCGTGGAGAACGTACCCGGTGCCGCGGTGACGGTGACGATCACGGAATTCGACGCCACGGCCGAGCTCTCGGTCCTCAACGGCGGAGCCGTTGTCTCCCCGGAGACGCTCGCGGCGCTCGAGGAACCGGGGCCGAGCACCAAGATCCACGGTCTCGGACTCGGCCTCTCGATCGTCCGCACGATCCTCGAGCGCATGGGCGGGCGGCTGCGCTTCACGGCGCTCTCGGGCGGCGGGCTCGCCGCCATCGCCCAGGTGCCGAACCTCGAACGCGCGCTCGCGCAGAAAGGACGCGAGACGCCCGCTGAACAAGAAAAAGACGGAGACCCAGATGAACCCCAGAGAGAGACATCTCACGACTGAGCAGCTTGAATTCGCACGATCGAAGTGCCTCATCCGCATCGTGGACGACGAGGATGCGCTGCGCGACGCGCTGCGCTTCGTGCTCGAGATGGAGGGGTGGCGCGTGGCCGACTACCCGACCGCGACGGCGTTCCTCACCGGCGACGCTCCGTCGGAGCCGGGCTGCGTGGTGCTCGACGTGCGCATGCCGGGCATGACGGGCATCGAGGCGCAGGCCGCGATGAACGAGCGCGGCATCACGCTGCCGATCATCTTCCTCACCGGGCACGGCGACGTGGAGATGGCCGTGTCGGCGCTACAGGACGGCGCCGCGGACTTCATCCAGAAGCCGATCGACAACGAGCGCCTGCTGAAGTCGATCGCCTGGGCCGCCTGGCAGAGCGCCTCGCGCGCCGCGGGGCTTCCGGGCGAGGATGCCGCAGAGCGCCTCTCGAAGCTCACGGGCCGCGAGCGGGAGATCGCGAAGCTCATCGCCGCGGGCATGCTCAACCGCGAGATCGCCGAGCGCTTCGGCAACGCCGTGAGAACGATCGAGGTGCACCGCGCGAGCATCCTGAGGAAGCTCGGCGTGAAGACGCCCGAGGAAATCCGGGCGCTCCTCGAGCACGCAGAGAGCTGACGCGAATCACCCACGGAGAGCCCCGGCCGGTGTTGTTTTTCGCACGAATGACGTTGCCGGCCCCTGACACGGCCTTGAATTTCGATCCTGTTTTTGCGGGAAATTTATCGTTTACAACCGGAACTACTTTGTAAACAAGTAAAAATTACTTTCTAACTGCCCGGTTGGTTCTCTGTAGAATCGGAACGACGCTGTGACGCCGCCCTTGTGCGGCAGTCATCAGCGCTCCCGGAATGAGGTCACGCACCCGTACAGAAAGCGCGCCGTCCGGTCTGCCGCAGGGTTCACAAGTCCGCGCAGGCCGCAGCCAGAGGCGTGCACGGCGGGAGCCATGCGAACCTCACCGGAAAATCCAGCACCCCCGGACGGCTCTGAGAGGGAGTAGCCGTCCGGGGGCGTTTTTTCTGGATCGACTCAGTCTGATGGCGCGCCACCGGAAAAGGCGCGCATTGAGTGACGTCGGGAGGAGGAGTGCCCGGAACACTTCAGAAGGGCGGAGCTTCAGTCCTGCTGCGACATGCGCAGCGTCTGGCTCCGTCTCACTAAGTCGAAAGAATTATATGAACACTACCCTACAGAGGTAGTACCAAAGGAGAGGTCAATACGTATCCAAATACTTCCGCGCTCTCCGGGCCCTGCCTTCAAGCGGGGCCGATCCGGAGGAGCCGGTCAGGCGAGGCCGTTCTCCTCGCGCAGCTCCCGCTCGAGGCGGAGCGCCTCGCGCACGACCTCGACGGCCCCGGCGACCGCGCGGTTCACGGCCTCGGCGAGCGCCTCGAAGCGGATCACCTTCCTCGACTCGCGCAGACCCGCCGCGGAATTGACCGAGACGCAGAGTCCCGCGTAGGGGAGTTCAAGCTCGCGGGCGAGCGCGCACTCCGGATAGAGCGTCATGCCGATCACGTTGGCGCCGTCGCGGGCGAAGCGCTGCACCTCGGCGGCGGTCTCGAGCCTCGGCCCCTGCGTGCAGGCGTAGCAGCCGCCCTCGACGATGGTGTTCCCGGTGCGGCGCGCCGCACGGACGAGGAGCCCCGAGAGGTTCTCGTCAAAGGGCAGCGTGAAGTCGATGTGCTTCACGCCCGCCTCGGGCGAGTCGTAGTACGTGTGCTCGCGGCCCCAGGTGTAGTCGAGGAGCTGGTCGGGCACCATCAGCGTGCCGGCCGTCATCGCCTCGCCGATGCCGCCCACCGTGCCCACGCCGATCACGCCCGTGGCGCCGGCCTTCTTCAGGGCCCAGAGGTTCGCGCGGTACGGAATGCGGTGCGGCGCCCACTCGTGCCTCGCGCCGTGGCGCCTGAGAAAAATCACCTCCTCGCCGCCGAGGCATCCGAAGACGAGGGGCGCGGAAGGGGCGCCCCAGGGCGTCTCCACGAGGACCTCGTCGCAGTCCGTGATGATGCCGTCGTTCTCAAAGCCGGTTCCGCCGATCAGTGCGAGCATTTTTTACTTCTCCTCCAGGGTTTCTCCGGCGAGGAGCTTTCTCAGATCCTCCTCGCCGATGATGCGGATGCCGAGTTCCTCGGCCTTCGTGAGCTTGCTGCCCGCCTCGGCGCCGGCCACCACGTAGTCCGTGCGGCGGCTCACCGACCCCGACACCTTCGCGCCCTGCGCGGTGAGGAGGTCCTTCGCCTCGTCGCGGGTGAGCGTCGGGAGCGTCCCCGTGAGCACGAAGGTCTTGCCGGCGACGAGGGTCGCCGCGGGGCGCGGCTCGACGGCGGGCCAGGTGACGCCCGCCCGGATGAGCGACTCGATCACCTCAAGGTTGTGCGGTTCGCGGAAGAAGGCCGCGACGCTCTCGGCGACCACCTCGCCCACGTCAGGCACTGCCTGCAGGGCCTCGATGTCCGCGTGCTCGATTCTGTCGAGGGTGCAGAAGTGCTCGGCGAGCCCGAGCGCCGTGGCCTCGCCCACGTGACGGCAGCCGAGCGCGTAGATGAAGCGCGCGAGCGTCGTGCGCTTCGCCTTCTCGATCGAGGCGAGCAGATTCTCCGAGGCCTTCGGGCCCATGCGCTTCTGAACCTTCTCCGTGCCGATCGTCGTCGAGACAGGCATCTGGAGCTCCTCGGCGGTGAGCGTGAAGAGATCCGCGGGGGTCCTCACGAGCTCCTCGTCGACGAGCATGTCGACGATCTTCTCGCCGAGGCCGTCGATGCCCATGGCGCGGCGGCTCGCGAAGTGCACGATCGAGAGCTTCATCTGCGCGGGGCAGACGAGGCCGCCCGTGCAGCGCATGTCCTTCTCCTCCTCGTCGCGAATCACGGCGCTGCCGCAGACCGGGCAGACGTCGGGCATGCGGAAGACCGGGGCGTCCGCGGGGCGGCGCTCCGGGATCACGCGCAGGATCTCGGGGATCACGTCGCCGGCGCGGCGCACGACGACCGTGTCGCCCACGCGCAGGTCAAGCTCCTTGGTGATGTGGTCCTCGTTGTGGAGCGTCGCGTTCGACACAGTGACGCCTCCGACGTAGACGGGCTCGAGGCGCGCGACCGGCGTGATGCGGCCCGTGCGGCCGACCTGCACGTCGATGCCGAGCACGGTGGTGAGCACCTCCTCGGGGGGATACTTGTGCGCGCAGGCCCAGCGGGGCTCGCGGGCGATGAAGCCGAGCTCCTCCTGCTCCTCGAGGCTGTTGACCTTGTAGACGACGCCGTCGATCTCGAAGGGCAGTTCCGCGCGGCGCGCGAGCACCTCGGCGTGGAAGGCCGCGAGCGCCTCCGGGCCCTTCACGACGCGCCTCAGCTTCGCCACCGGGAAGCCGGCCCGCTCGAACCAGTCGAGGATGCCGCTCTGCGTATCGGCGATCCGCTCGGAGCATTCGCCGAGGCTGTAGGCGTAGAAGTGAAGCGTTCGCTCGGCGGTGACGCGGCTGTCGAGCTGCCTCAGAGACCCCGCGGCGGCGTTTCTCGGATTGGCGAAGAGCTTCTCGCCCGCGGCCTCCTGACGGCGGTTGAGCGCGGTGAAGTCGGCCTTGTGCATGATGCACTCGCCCCTCACCTCGAGCACGTCGGGGACGGGGCCGCGGAGCCGGAGCGGAATCGTGCGGATCGTGCGGACGTTCTCGGTCACGTCCTCGCCCACGGCGCCGTCGCCGCGCGTGGCCGCGCGCACGAAGACGCCCTTCTCGTAGCGCAGGCTCGTCGCAAGGCCGTCAAACTTGAGCTCGCAGTCATATTCGACCGGCCCGGCCGATTCCTCGAGCCCGAGGTCACGGCGCACGCGCTCGTCAAAGGCCTTCGCTCCCTCGTCGGTGAAGTCGGTCTCGGTGTGAATCGAGAGCATCGGGATCGTGTGGGTGACCTTGCTGAAGCCATCGCGCACGGCGCCGCCGACGCGCAGCGTCGGGGAGACAGGGCTTTTGAGCGCCGGGTGAAGCTTCTCGAGCGCATCAAGCTCGGCGAAGGCGCTGTCGTACTCCGCGTCCGGGACGCTCGGCGCGTCAAGCACGTAGTACTCGTAGCTCCAGCGCTCGAGCAGTTCCTCGAGCTCGCGCATGCGCGCGCGGGCGCCCTCCGCGGGCACGGCCGCGGCGCGGGCACGGGCGCCGAAGGGATCGGCGGCCTCGGCAGCGGGGGCGGGTTCGGCCGCCGGCGGCACTGCTGGCGCGGTGCGCTTTGTCGCGCGGCGCCTGCGCTTCGGCGCGGCCGGGGCCTCGGCAGGCTCCGCGGTCTCAACGGGCTTCTCCGGCGCCGCCTCGGGGGCGGGCTTCTCGGTTTTCACCTCGGCGACGGGCGCCGGGGCATTGTCGGGGTCGAAGAGCGAGCTCTGATCGGACATGGCAGGGTGAAGTGAAATTCGAAAAAAACACGGGCGGCGCCGGAAAGGCGGCCGCCCGGTGAGTTTAACGGGGCGCGGCAGTGAGCCGGATTCAGCGCGAGAAGAGCAGGCGCGCCCTGGGCGAGCCCGGTACGACGCCGCTCTCGGTCATCAGCTTGTCCTGGCTCGCGACCTGCTCGGCGATCGCCATCGCGGCGCCCGCGTCGATCGGGCGGCCCGAGCAGTCGGTCCAGACGGCGCCGAGCTCGGCGGCGAGCTGGTTGGCGACCTCGAGGAACTTCCTCAGGTCACCGCGGACGGAATTCGCGAGCGGCAGCTCGTAGTTGAGGGAGACCTTCGCCGGGCTCTCCCCCTCCTCGACGAGCGCGAGCCAGATGACGGGATCGCGGTCGGCGGGGTCGAGCCTGAGCTCCCAGCGGTCGTTCGAGTACATGAAGCCCGTGCGGAGCGCGGCCTTCGAGACGCGGTCGGCGGAGAGCGTCTCCCCCTCCTCGCGGGGAGCGATGAGCATCTCAATCCTGCGGTCGAAGAACTCAATGAAGTTGCGCAGGTTCACCGAGCGCTGCACGGCCTGCTCGGGCTCGAACTCGCGGCGGATCACCACGCTGTTCTGCGCGGCGGACTGCTCGAGCACCTGGTAGAAGCGCGAGGCGCTCACCTCGTCGAGCTTCGCCGTGCGGTTGGCGAGGAGCAGCGTCGCCACGACCTGGCGGGCCGGGCAGGTGAGCTCATCGGCCTCGTAGTAGAGACTGTCCTTCGAGGACTGCGCCCAGACGCGCACGAGAAGCGGCAGGTCAAGGCGCTCGAGCTCGAGCTTGAGGCTCTTCACGCCGCCCAGGGCAAACTGCATGCCGTCCACCGGCGCGATGTCGAGCACCCACTCCACGGCCGGGTCGACGGGGGGCGTCGCGCGGTCACGGTTGTCGCGCAGATTCTCCGCCTCGGTCCGGCTGCGGGCCGCGGCCTCGGCGCGCCTCGCCTCCTCGCGCTCGAGCTCGTCATAGATCGGCGGCTCCTCGGAGGGAGGGGGCACTTCATCGGCGGGCGAGCGGGTCTGATCGGGATCCGGGAGGGAGGGCTCGGGCTGCGAGAGCGCCTCGGCGGGCTTTTCCTCCTCCGCGGCGAGATCGGGCTCCACGCGTGAGGCGCTCACCGTGAGCGGATCATCCATCGTCGCCGAGCGCAGCTTCAGGCCGGCATTGCGGGCGATGCGCTCCTCCTTCTTGGAGCGCCAGAGAATGAAGCCGACGAGGAATGCGGCGATGACAAGAATCGGAAGGAGAATCTCGACCGAGAACATGGCGACAGAGGGAACCTTAGGGAGTGGAATTGATCCGGATGGCGCTCATTCTAATGAGTTGCGGCCCAGATTTTGATTCTGCCGCAGGCCGGTGCTCTGCAACAAAATTCAAAACGTAACCTCCGCGCGACGCCGCCGGCCCGGTCGCCCGGCGTCAGGCGCCCGCTGTCGCAACCGTCTCCGAGGACTGGCGCACGGCCTCCTCGATGTCGACGCTCACCACGCGGCTCACGCCCGGCTCCTTCATCGTCACGCCGATGAGCGACGAGGCGTACTCCATCGTCACGCGGTGGTGCGTGATGATGATGAACTGCGTCGCCTCGCTCATGCCGAGGCAGAGGCGCGCGAGACGGCCCTGGTTCGCCTCGTCAAGCGGCGCGTCCACCTCGTCGAGCAGACAGAAGGGCGCCGGGTTGAGGCGGAACATCGCGAAGATGAGCGCCGTCGCGGTGAGCGCCTTCTCGCCGCCCGAGAGGAGCGTGAGCGACTGGTTGCGCTTGCCCGGGGGCTGCGCGCGCACCTCGACGCCCGCGGTGAGGATCTCGTCGCCCACGAGCGTGAGCGACGCGACGCCGCCGCCGAAGAGACCGCGGAAGGTCTCGGCGAAGTTCGTGTTCACCTTCTCGAAGGTCTCGCGCATGCGGCTGCGCGTCTCCGAGTCGATCTTGCGGATCGCCGCCTCGAGGGTCTCGACGGCCTGCTTCAGGTCGTTGATCTGGGCCTCGGCGAGGCGCATCGCCTCCTCGGCGGCCTCGAGGTGCGAGAGCGCGGCGTGGTTGACGGGACCGAGCGCGGCGATCTCATTCATGAGGCGCGTGACCTCGCTCTTCACGGCCGGGGCCTTGACCTTGCGCTCCTGCGCGATGACGGAGAGCGTCTGCCAGTCGGCACCGAGCTCCTCCATGCGGTCGTTGAACTGACTGAGAAGCCCCGACTTCTGCTCGGCGGTGACGCGCAGCGTGCCGAGCTGTTCCGTGAGCGGCAGGATCCCCTCGGTCAGGGTCTTCGCGAGCTTCCGGTTCTCGTCGGCCTTCCTGCGCGTCTCGGCGAGACGCCCCTGGGCGTCCGCGGCGGCGCGCTCGAGACCGGCGCTCTTCTCGAGGAGCGCCTTCGCGCCCGACTCGACCGTGCCCTGGTCCTCCTCGGCGAGAAGCTTCTCGGCCTCGGCAAGTCGCGTCTTCTCGCGCTCGACGTCGGCCTTCGCCTCCTCGATGCGGCGCTCGTCGAGCTGCGCACCCTCGCGGGCCTGCTGGATCTCGAGGCGCTTCATCGCCGTGCGGTGAATGAGCTCGGTCTGCTCCCTGCGCTCATTGGCAAGCCGGTCCTGCGCCCTGGCGTAGGCGGCCGCGGCCTCGCCCGCGGCGGTCTCCGCGGATTCGAGCGCCTCGGCAAGGCCGTCCATCGTCTCGAGCATCTCGTCGACTCTCGCCGAGACCTCGGCGCGCTCGCGCTCGAGCTCCTCGCGGGAGCGCTTGAGATCAGCCTCGCGGCGCAGCGCCTCCTCGAGCGTGCGCCTCGCCTCGCGCTCGGCGAGCTTCGCGGCCGCGGTGCGGCGGGCGGCCTCGGCGACCGCGGTCTGGGCGAGCTCCGCGGCGCGCCGGGAATCCGTTTCCTCGCGGGCGGCCGCATTTCTGCGGTCGTCGGCCTGGCCGACCTCGATGTCCAAGGCCTCGACGCGCGCCGAGAGCTCGCGGATCTCCTGCGCGCGGGAAAGGAGCGCGAGGCGCGGATCCTCCGCGGCCCAGAAGGTGAGCGAGGAGCGGGTCACGACGTCGCCCTGCGGCGTCACGAAGCAGTGTCCCTCGGGGAGCGTCGTGCGGGCGCGGAGCGCCGTGGCGAGGTCCGGGGCGAGTCCGGCGCACGAGGCCCAGGCGTCGATCGCGGCGCGCGCGGCCGGGTGCTTCGTCGTGACGTGCTCGGAGAGGCGGATCACGGGCCTTCCTTCGATCTCCCAGACGAGCGCCGGGGCGGCGGCGCCCTCGGGCTCGGGGGCGGCAAAGGAGAGCCGCGCGGGCGGGCGGCTGCGGGCGAGATCACCCGCGGCCCGCAGGTCGCGCAGGAGCAGCGCCTGCATGCGGTGCTCAAGCACCGCCTCGAGCGCCGTGAGGAGTTCGTCGGGCACCTCGATCGAGTCAATCAGTTCGGGAAGGCCGGCGATGCCGGTCTCCTCGAGCCACTTCGAGAGCGCGTCCGACTTCTCGGCCGAGCGCTGCACCTCCTCGAGGGTCGAGAGCTTCGCCGAGAGAGACTTCTGTTCGGAAAGGAGGGCAAAGTATTTTTCGTTCGCCTGCGCGGCCGCCTCGCGGGCGGTCTCGGCGCGCTCGAGCGCCTCCTCGCGCTTCGCGGCGGCCTCCTCCTCGGCCTCGCCCGCTTCGACAAGCGCCTCGGCGAGCGCCTCGACCTTCTCCGGGTCGGGCTTTTCGCTGCCGCGCTCGTCCTCGGTGATGCGCGAGAGCCTGCGGTCGAGCTCGCCCACGCGCTCGCGCTCGCGCGAGAGCTTCACTTCCTCGACCTGCTGCGCGGTGCGGGCGCGCGCGAGCGCCCCGCCCGCGGTCTCGGCCGCGGCCCGGGTCGTGCGCTCGGCCTCCTCGGCCGCGTCGAGCGCCTCGGCGCGCGTCTCGTTCATCTCCTCGAATTCCTCGAGGAGCGCCTCAAGCTCGGCGATCTTTTCCGAGCTCTCCTCGCGCCGGAGCGTCATCTCACTGATGAGCTTCTCCTTGGCGGCGATAGTCTCGGCCGCCTGCGTGCGGTCGCGCTCGGCGGTGCGCCGGCGCTCGACGATGCGGCTCATCTCGCCCTCGAGACGGGCGAGTTCCTTCTCGGCCTCGCGGAATTCCCCGGAGATGCGCTCGTGCTCGGCGTCGGCCTTCTTCACCTCGTTCTCGAGCCCCTCCTGGGCGGCCTCGCACTCCTCGACGGCGGCGCGCTTCATCGCGATGTCGTTCTCGATGCGGGTGATCGCCTCGCGGGCCTGGTCGGCCTCGCGCCGGGCGTTCTCGCTCATCAGGAAGTACCAGAGCGCCTCGCTCTCGGTCTTCTTCCGGTCAAGCTCCTGCCAGCGGGCGGCGGTCGCCGCCTCCGCACGAAGCTTCTCGATCTCCTCGGCGCGCACGCTCTGCAGGTCCGCCGCGCGCTCGAGGTTCTCCTGCGTCTGCCTCAGGTGTGACTCGGTCTCGCGGCGGCGCTCCTTGTAGAGCGACACGCCCGCGGCCTCCTCGAGGTAGACGCGGATCTCCTCGGGCCTGGCGGAGGTGAAGCGCTCGATCATGCCCTGGGAGACGATGGCGTAGCTCCGCGAGCCCAGGCCCGTGCCGAGGAAGATCTCCTGCACGTCGCGTTTTCGCACCTGCTGGTGATTGATGTAGTAGGCCGAGACGCCCTCGGTCGTGACCACGCGGCGGATCGAGAGCTCGGCGTACTGGCCCCAGGGGCCCTTGACGGCGTGGTCGCTGTTGTCGAGAAGGAGCTCCACGCTCGCGCGACCGAGCGGCGCGCGCCTCGCCGACCCCGTGAAGATGAGCTCGGACATCGCGCCGCCGCGCAGTTCGCTCACGCGGCCTTCGCCGAGCACCCATCGGACGGCGTCAATGATGTTCGACTTGCCGCAGCCGTTCGGGCCCACGATTCCGATGAGCGGATCCCGGATATCGATCACGGTCGGATCGGCGAAGCTCTTGAAGCCGGCGATTTTGATCTGACGAAGTCGCAAGGGAGGTGCTCCTGATGGGAATGGATAAGCCGGGGTAGCGGACGGACGGGTGACATTTTCGCGCAGATTTCCGCACGGGGTGACGGTGACTCCGGAAAGGCCCCTGGATGCCCTCATGATCAGTTTTATTTATCGTGCAATCGAGTCCGACGCTTTCCACGTGTCTTATCTTCACTCTCAGGCGATCCGGTTCTCCGAGGCTTCAGGCGCCTGCCCCGGCACCCACATCCGCATGAAAGATCGCCCCTGAAAAGAACTGCAAGGAACAAACGGAGAACGTCCACCATGCACATCCATCTGCACCGACTCACCGCCGCCGCGCTCACCGCGGCGCTCTTCACGCCGATCGTCTCCCCGGCCGCCGTCACCGCCGGCACGTACGAGGCCGAGGCCGCCGGCAAGCTCTCCCCGGTCCGCGCATCCGTGACCGTCGACGCCTCCGGCCGCATCACCGATCTCTCGGTGGACGTCTCGGGCGAGACGCCCGACCTCGGCGGCGCCGCCGCGAAGCAGATGGTCCCCGCGATCCTCGAGCACCAGAGCACGGCCGTCGACGGCGTCTCGGGCGCCACCGTCTCCTCGGAGGCCATCCGCTCGGCCGTCGTCGCCGCGCTCGCGAAGGCGGGCGCCGACCCGAAGGCCTACGACGTGAAGGTCGAGAAGGCGGCGCTCCCCGCCGAGGAGATCACCACCGACGTGGTCGTGATCGGCGCGGGTGCCTCCGGCACAGCCGCCGCGCTCGCCGCCGCCGAGGCGGGCGTCAGGGTAACCGTGCTCGAGAAGGCCCCGGCCGCAGGCGGTGCCTCGAAGATCGCCATGGGGCTCTTCGCGGTCGAGAGCTCGCTCATGAAGGAAAAGTACGGCAGCGACCCGGAGCTCATGAAGGTCCTCACGAAGGACAACCTCTACCGGGAGCTGATGGACTACAACCATTATCTGAGCAACGCGCGCATCACGCGGAAGGTGATCGACCTCTCCGCCTCGACCGTCGACTGGCTGAAGGGCTACGGCGTGGACCTCAGGATCGATGACAAAAACCTGCAGCAGGGCCAGAACCCCTATCCGCTGCGCTGGAGGATCTACCACCAGTACGTCGACAGCCCGAAGGCCTTCGAGAACATGTACGCCGCGCTCGGGGAAATGGGCGGCGAGCTCATCACCGGCGCCCGTGCGTATGACATCGAGACCGCCCCGGACGGCAGCGTCTCGGCCGTCATTGCGGAGAAGTCGGGCGGCGCGAAGCTCACCGTGCACGCGAAGGCGGTCATCATCGCCTCGGGCGGCTTCGGCGGCGACGCGAAGCACCTCTCCCGGGCGCTCGAGACGGAGAACGTCACGAACCGCATCGCCTGGTCGAACAACGGCGAGGGTCTGGAGATGGCCTGGAAGGCCGGCGCGCAGAAATTGGGCGAAGGCGACATACTTATCCACGGCGCGGAGTTCGACGGCCTCGCCTCCTCGGCCTCGAAGGGCGGCGCGCAGATGCAGGACTCCAACCTCCTCGTGCGCGTGCTGAAGACCCCGCTCATGTGGGTCGACACGTCGGGGAAGCGCTTCGCCAACGAGGAACTCATCTACGACACCGTCCTCTGGGCGAACGCTGCATACTCCGCCGGCGGCAAGTACTTCGTCGTCTGTGACGCGGCGACGCTCGACACCTACACCGCGGACGCCCTCCCCTTCGAAGTCTCGGGCGCGGGGCCGCTCAACCCCGAGGGAAAGGGTGACTTCCGTGCGCTCGCCGAGGAGGCCGTCCGCCAGGGCGTCGGCTTCAAGGCCGACACGCTCGAGGAGCTCGCGAAGCTCACCGGTTTCGAGGCGGGCTTCGAGCGCGAGGTCGCCGACTACAACGAAGCCGTGAGGACGGGTTCCGACCCCTACGGCAAACCCGCGGAGTTCCTGAAGTTCACCGTCGAGAAGGGCCCCTTCTACGCCTTCCGCGCCCGTGTCGTGAGCCTCTCCACGCTCGGCGGCGTGCGCGTCAACGAGAACATGCAGGCTTTGAACGGCAGCGGCGAGGTCGTCAAGGGACTCTACGCCGTCGGCAACAACGCCTACGGGTTCTACTCCGCCCCGTCCTATCCGCCCTACCAGGGCCTCGCACTCGGCTTCGCCTACAACAGCGGCCGCATCGCCGGCGCGGATGCCGCGGCAAAGGTGAAGAACGCCGACTGCCCCCTTTCCTCCCCGGCCCCGGGCGCCTCGCTCTGCCAACCTGACGAGGCGCCCGCGTCCGGTCCACCGCTTTCACCACAAGGAAATACCAGATGAACACGAAGCTTCTCGCCGCCGCCCTCGGCGCGGCCATGCTCTCCCCCGCGCTCGCCGCCGCGGCCACGGTCTCCCTCACAACCGCGGACGGCGTGGAACTCACCATTCCCGCCCGCAAGGCGCTTCCCGTCACCGCCGACCGCGCCCGCTATCCCGGCTTCAAACAGGAGACGCTGATTCTCAAGAAGGGCACGATCCGCCGCGAGGGGGCGATGCCGCTCCCCTGTGACATCCTGCTCGAGCGCGACGTGCCGGTGAAGCTGCGCGACGGCGTGACGATCTACACCGACGTCTTCCGCCCCGTCGGAGACGGCAAGTACCCGGCGCTCCTCGCCTGGAGTCCCTACGGCAAGGAAGTGGGCGGCCAGATGCTCGACGACGTGCCGGGCCGCTCCGGCGTGCCGCTCTCCGCGACCTCGGGCCTCGAGAAGTTCGAGGGGCCGGACCCGGCCTACTGGGTCGCGCACGGCTACGCCGTCATCAATCCCGACAAGCGCGGCGCCTACATGAGCGAGGGCGACCTCCTCTACTGGGGCCACAAGGACGCGCTCGACGGACGCGACGTGATCGAGTGGATCGCCAAGCAGAACTGGTGCACGGGCAAGGTCGGCATGACGGGCAACTCCTGGCTCACGGTCTCGCAGTGGTTCATCGCCGCCGAGCGCCCGGAGCACCTCGCCGCCATCGCGCCCTGGGAAGGGTTCTCGAACCACTACCGCGAGTCGGGCACCCGCGGCGGCATCCCCACACCGGAGTTCCCCGAGATGATCGCCGAGACCTTCGCCTCGCACTCGGGCGTGCTCGAGGACCAGCCCCGCATGATCGTCGAGGAGCCGCTCCTCACCGACTACTGGAAGGACAAGGCTGCGCGGCTTGAGAACATCACCGTGCCCGCCTACGTCGTCGCGAGCTGGACGAACCCCGTGCACACGCACGGCACCTTCGCGGGCTTCCGCAATATCTCTTCCTCCGAGAAGTGGCTGCGCGTGCACAACACGAACGAATGGCACGACTACTACACCCCGGCCAATGTGGAGGACCTGAGGAAGTTCTTTGACCACTATCTCAAGGGCATCGAGAACGGCTGGGAGCAGACGCCGCGCGTGCGCCTCTCGGTTCTCAACCCGGGCGGCGAGGACATCGTGAACCGCGTCGAGAACGAGTTCCCGCTCGCGCGCACGGAGTACCGCCGGCTCTATCTCTCGGCCGCCGACCACGCTCTCACCGAGGCGCTCCCCGCGGTCGAGGCCGTCGACAGCTACGACTCGGGCGCCGAGAACCCGTCGGTCGTCTACCGCTTCCGCATGGATGAGCCCACCGAGATCACGGGCTACATGAAGCTGCGCGCCTGGGTCTCGGCTCCGGACCACGACGACATGGACCTCGCGGTCAAGGTCGAGAAGCTTTCCGCCGAAGGGAAGCCCCTCGGCGACCCGCTCGGCATGCCGATCTCCGCCACGGGGCAGCTGCGCGTCTCGCTCCGTGCGCTTGACGAGGCGAGGAGCACCGAGAGCGAGCCCGTCCACAAATTCGAGAAGTTCGAGAAGGTGAAGCCCGGCGAGATCGTGCCGGTCGACATCGAGATCTGGCCGATCGGCCTCAGATTCGAGAAGGGTGAGCAGCTCGCGCTCACGGTCGGTGCCTACCGTCCGGGCGAGGCTGCGATCCCCTTTGGCGAGGCGAGGATCTCCGTCCCGAAGGTGGGCTACACCTTCACGCCGGGCGAGAAGGTCGAGATGATGACGATCGGCGGCAACTCGAAGGAAGTGGCCGACCCGAAGGAAGTCGTCACCTCGCCCGCCACGATGAACAAGGGGCGCCACGAGATCCACACGGGCGGGAAGTACGAGAGCTACCTCCTCGTTCCGGTGATCCCGGCGAAGTGATGAAAGATCCCTTGTGGTGAGGGTCGGACGGGCGGTCTCCGGGCAGAGGGGCCGCCCGTCCGCTTTTTCGAGACGAGGCCTTAAGATGAAAGCACTCCAGCCCACATCACCCCGCAGAAGCATGCTTGACACCAGGAACCTTGAGGCCTTCGTCACGCTCGCGAAGTTCATGCACTTCCGACGTGCCGCCGCCGCGCTCGGCATCTCGCAGCCCGCGCTCACGGCGCGCATCCGCGCGCTCGAGGAGGAGGTGGGCGGGCCGCTCATCAACCGCTCGAACCGCACGCTCTCGCTCACCGCCGCGGGCGAGGTGTTTCTCGCCGACGCCGAACGCATCCTCTCGCTCATGGAGCGCGCGGTGCGCAACAGCGCCGACATCTTCGACGGCCCCGCGGGGACGCTCCGCATCGGCGCCTGCTCGGCCACGATCGCGACGGGGCTGCTCGCCAAGATTCTCCATGAGGCGAGAAGGCGCTTCCCCGAGCTCGAGATCACCGCCGAGGAGGACTCGCCCCCGGCGCTCGCGAAGCGCCTCGCCGACGGGAAGATCGACTGCATGTTCGGCATCACCTTCGGCATCAGCTTCCCCGAGGGCACCGTGTCTGTGCCGCTCACGAGCTTCCGCGCCGCGCTCGTCGCGCGAAAGGGCACCGTTAAAACGCTCGCGAACGGCAGGCCCGATCCGAAGTCGCTCAAGGAGCAGACCTTCATCTTCTTCGAGACCGTGAACGAATCGCCCGTCTCGATCGAGAATGCGCTCAGCTTCGTGCCGCGCCGGACGATGAAGCTTCCCACGGTGGGCCTGATCGCGAGCTTCGTCGACGCGGGCCTCGGCATCGCGATCCTCCCCGAGGTCGCCGCGCCCAAGCTCGGTCCCGACACCGAGCTCTTCGCGCTCGAGCACTCCCTTCTCGAGATCCGGGCGATGAGGCTCTCGAGCAGCAACTCTCCCGTTCTGCTGCAGCTCTTCCGCATGCTCGGGGAGCTCTCGGACTTCGAGCGCCTGCTCTGAAAAATCCACCCGCAGGGCGCCATTTATAATGGCCGATTCCTCCGCCCGGGTCCGTTTCAGGGCCCGGCATCCCCCGCATTTCGAGCATTTCCCGCAAGGACGGCCATGTTGTACGAAGCAGCTCCTCTTCTTGACGATCCCATCCACAATCTCCGGACCATCCGCGACGTCTGGCGCTGGGCCGCGACCGAGATGGAGACCGCGGGACTCACCTTCGGGCACGGCTCGCCCAGCGCGGTCGAGGACGCCTCGTTCCTCATCTGCCGCGCGCTCAAGCTCCCCTTCGAGCGCTTTGACACGTTCCTTGACGCCGCGCTCACGCACAACGAGCTCGTGCGCCTCGTGCACTTGGTCGACCGCCGCGTGCATGACCGCACGCCGACTGCGTACCTCCTCAAGGAGGCCTGGCTCACCGGCCACTGCTTCTACATCGACGAGCGCGCGCTCATCCCGCGCTCCTACATCGCCGAGCTCCTCGAGGACGACCTCGCCCCGTGGGTCGAGGACCCGGAGGCCGTCGAGAGCGTCCTTGACCTCTGCACGGGCTCGGGGTGCCTTGCGATCCTCGCCCAGGGCGTCTTCCCGAACGCGCAGGTGACGGGCTCGGACATCTCGAAGGACGCGCTCGAGGTGGCGAAGATCAACCGCCGCGACTACGGCATGGAGGAGACGCTCGAGCTCGTCCAGGGCGACCTCTACGAGAACCTTCAGGGCCGCCGCTTCTCGGTGATCATCTCCAACCCGCCCTACGTGAGGACGAGCTCGATGGAGGCGCTGCCCGCCGAGTACCGCCAGGAGCCCTCGCTCGCGCTCGCCGCGGGCGACGACGGCATGGACGTCGTCGACCGCATCCTCAAGGGCGGCGCCGAGCACCTCGAGGAGGGCGGCATCCTCATCGTCGAGGTGGGCGACGGGCTCGAGGCGATGGAGGCCCGCTATCCGGGTCTCGCCATCACGTGGCTCTCCGTCTCGGGCGGCGACGACCAGGTCTTCCTCGTCACGCGCGAGGACCTCGTCGAATACTTCGGCGCCTGATCCGCCCGTACCCAAACGTCTCTGATTCCCGGCCGCGCCCCTGCAGGACGCGGCCATCGTCTTCTCTCCCGACCGTCATGCTCAGACTTCTCAACCTCTCGCTCATGCGCGGAACCCGCACGCTCTACTCGCACGCGACGCTGATCGCGGGCCCGGGCGAGCGCATCGGCCTCGTCGGCCCGAACGGCTGCGGCAAGTCCACGCTCTTCGCGGCGATCCTCGGCGAGATCAGCGCCGAGGAGGGCGAGATCGAGACGCCCCCGCAGGAGCGCATCGCGCACGTCGCGCAGAGCTTCCAGGTCGAGGACGTCAACTGCATCGACTACGTGCTCTCGGGCCACGCGCCCCTCATCAGGGCCCGCGAGAGCCTCGCCGCGGCCGAGGCCTCGGGCGACGAGATGGCGCTCGCCGCGGCGCACAGCGAGCTCGCCGACGTGAACGAAGGCGCCGTCGTCGCGCAGGCCAAGACCATCCTCGCCGGCCTCGGCTTCCAGGAGTCGGACGGCGACCGCCCGGTGCGCGACTTCTCGGGCGGCTGGCGCAACCGCATCGCGCTCGCGCGGGCGCTCATGCGCCCCGCCGATCTGCTCCTCCTCGACGAACCCACGAACCACCTCGACATCGACTCGCTCATCTGGCTCGAGAACTGGCTCAAGCGCGTCGAATCGACCGTCGTCATCATCTCGCACGACCGCGAGTTCCTTGACCGCGCGATCCAGAACGTCTGGTCCGTCGAGGACGGCACGATCTGCCGCTACGCGGGCAACTACTCGGCCTTCGAGCGCGAGCGCGTCGAGAAACTCCGCCAGCAGGACGCCGCGCGCCGCGCCTACGAGACGCAGGCCGCGCACCTGACGAGCTACATCGAGCGCTTCCGCTACAAGGCGACGAAGGCCCGCCAGGCGCAGAGCCGCATCAAGATGCTCGAGCGCCTCGAGTCCGTGGAGCCCGTGCGCGCGAAGCGCGAGTGGCGCTTCAACTTTCTGAAGCCCGTGCGGCTCCCCGAGCACCTCGTCGACGCCGAGGGCCTCTCCTGCGGCTACGGCGACCTGAGGATCCTCTCGCAGGTGGGTTTCAGCGTCCGCTCGGGCGAGCGCATCGGCATCCTCGGCGTGAACGGCGCGGGCAAGTCGACGCTTGTGAAGACGATCGTCGGAGAGATCCCGCCCCTCGGGGGCGAACTGCGCCGCGGCCAGGGCCTCGAGATCGGCTACTTCGCGCAGCACCAGCTCGACCAGCTGCGGCTCGATGACACGCCGCTCGAGCACCTGAGGCGCCTCGCCCCCGACACGCGCGAGCAGGAGCTCCGCGACTTCCTCGGCACCTACCGCTTCTCCGGCGACTTCGCCACGAGCCCCGTGCGTCCTATGTCGGGCGGCGAGAAGGCCCGCCTCGCGCTCGCCCTCATCGCGTGGAAGAAGCCCAACCTCCTCGTGCTCGACGAACCGACCAATCACCTCGACATGGAGACGCGCGAGGCGCTCACGATGGCGCTCTCGACCTACGAGGGCGCGGTGCTTCTCGTCTCGCATGACCGCCATCTGCTGCGCGCCGTCACCGACGAGCTCTGGCTCGTGCACGACGGCCGGCGCGAGCCCTTTGACGGCGACCTCGACGACTACGCCCAGCTCGTGCTCGAGCACCGCCGCACGACCGCCGCGGAAGCGAAGGCCGAGCGACTCGCCGCGAAGCCCACGGCCCCGTCGGCCAACAAGTCCGAGGCAAGGCGCCTCGCCGCGCAGGAGCGCGCCCGCATCGCGCAGATCACGAAGCCGCTCAAAGCCGAGCTCGCGAAGGTCGATCGTGAGATGAACAAACTCTCCGAGCGCCTCAAGGCCCTTGACGCGGAGCTCGCGGACCCGGACTTCTACACGAACGCCGACCAGGAGAAGGTCGCTGCGATGCTCAAGGAACACGGCGAGCTCGGCCCCCAGGTCGAGGAGCTCGAGATGCGCTGGCTCGAGCTCTCCGAGGAGATCGAGGCGAAGAGCGCCGCGGCGGCCGATCCCGCCTGAGAAACTTCCACTCCCCGAAAGCGAACGCCCGGCCGTAATCGGTCGGGCGTCGTTGTCTCAGGCGGGAGGAAGCTCAGGAGAGCCTCCTCTCAGAAGCCTTCGGCGGGATTTCAGCTCTTCTCGCCGTCGCGGTAGGGCAGATCCGTGCCGGGCATCGTGACGGCCGGCACCGCGAAGCGCTCGTCCTTCCAGGCGTCGAAGACCTTCTGCGCCTGCTCGTCCATCGTGATGCGGTAGGTGTGCGTGTCGGCCTCGGCGGCGAGCCCGTCCTCGGGATCCTCGTCGATGCCCTCGACGGGCGCCGGGTCCGCCTGGAGCAGCATCGTCATCACGAAGAGGTTGATCGCCTCGGCGTCCTGGTCCATCTCGGCCTCGGTCGGGTCACGGTCCGCGGCGAAGGCCTCGGTCGAGCGGGGGCCGTAGCGAAGCGCGTAGCTCATCAGGATCTCCTCGCGGCGCCCCTGCGGGACGCTCTCGGGATCGCTGCGCACGTAGAGCGCGCGCATGTCGTGGAGGAAATGCGGGTCGCGGATCATCTGCGCGATGAAGTTGTAGTCGCGGTCCTGGAGCGCATTGAGGCCGAGGAAGACCTCGACCAACGCATCAGCGGGCTCCGGCGTCCAGGCCGGGTACTCGCTGCGGAACTCCTCGGTCACCTGGTTCTCCTCGAAGAGCTCCTCGAGGTCGACGAGCTTCGAGCCCGCGAGCGCGAGGTTCGCCGTGGCGTAGCTCGTGAAGGCCGTGACGACGGCGTCCTTGCAGGTCGTCACCGAGATCACCGAGTCGCCGCCCCTCTGGGCGAGTTCGCCCGTGAGGTCGAGGAGCGTCATCACGAAGTCCATGCCGAAGTAGCACGCGAGGCTGCGGTCGTCCATCGTGCGGCCCGCCTCCTCGAGGCCCGAGAGGCGGAACTTCGACGCGCCCCAGCGGGCGCGGACGGCGGCGAGCGCCTGCGGGCCCATCCAGCCGGAGGTGTCGCGGAAGTCCTGGCGCAGGTCGAGCAGCGTGGCGGCGATCGCGTAGGCGACGGCGGCGCAGGCGTCCTCGCGCTGCTCCATCGTCTTCTTGCTGTCGGCGCGGATCGCGTCGCAGAGCGCGACGGTCATGCCGATGAAGAGGTGCTCGAGCTGGAGGTGATCCGAGAGGTCGCCCGTCGTCACCTGCCCCTGATAGTTGTCCGCGAGGATCTCAAGGTGCGGGAAGCCCTGCTCCTCGTAGAAGCGGGCGTTCAACGTCTCGCGCAGGCGGTCGAGCATGTCGACGTAGGACATCGGGCTCGAACGGCGCGCCGTCTTGGCAACACGCTTCTCAAGCTTCTTGGCACGGCGGGGACTGGTTTTGCTCTTCGGCATGGCGGCAGACGCTCCTCTTGGCGGGTCTCTTGTTGTCTTTGACAGGATTTCACGGTCTCCTCCCCCGGGGGAAGGGTTTCCGTGGAACACCCGCGAGTCTAGGGACGCAACCTTAAGCGCGTATTTCGCCCGGACGGGCGGTGTCAGGGAAAACCGCACCTCCGGCGGGCACGGGAGCGCGTTTCGCCGCGATTCCCTGAAACTACAATAGAGAACGGTGAATTTCTCCATTCCGGTCAGGAGCCTCCGCGCCCCTCCCGGTTTCTCCCCGTTCCAGGAGAAATTCCTTCTCCAATGCAGGTTTCCCAGATGTCTGATATTTCCGCTCAGTGGCTGCAGGCCACGCTCGGCGACGCCGCCGAGCAGCTTTCCGAAGTGCTCGCGAAGCTCGAGGATCACCCCGACAGCGAGACGGCCGAGGATATCCTCTCGCACGATCTCGTCCACGTCTATGCGAAGCTCAACTACGCGGTGAACTCCGCCCGTCTCGGCCCCGAGGCCCTCAACGCCCTCTCCGAGGACGAGCTCATCGCCTGGCCTGCAAGGATGCCGTTCCTCACGCTCGAGGAGATCGAGCACGAGGGCGAGGAAGTCGAGGAGTAATCACCCCGCTACCCCAGGCCCGTGAAAAAAGGGAGGTCGTCTCCGGAAGACGCCTCCCTTTTCTTTTGACTGTCAGATCGGTCAGGGCGCGCGGCGCAGCTCGGAGGGCCTCCAGCCGAGCGCGCAGAGAACGCCGAAGTAGACGACCGCGGCGGCGGCGACCATGCCGAGGACGCCCGCGGCGCGCACGGTCCAGGTGAGCGCCGTCCAGTCGACGCCGCGCTGCGCCCACCAGAGGCCCGCGCCCATGACGGCCGAGCCCGCGGCGACGCGCGCGATGGCCTTCAACCACCCCGCGCGGGGCGTGTAGATGCCGCGGCGGAAGAGGATCACAAGGAGAATGCAGGCGTTGACGCAGCTCCCGAGACCCACGGAGAGCGCGAGGCCCGCGTGGGCGAGGAGCGGCACCGAGACGCAGTTGATGAGCTGCACGGCGATGAGCGAGACGAAGGCCGCTCGCACCGGCGTGCGGATGTCCTTCCTCGCGTAGAAGGCCGGGGCGATGATCTTGAGGCCGATCAGGCCCATCAGACCCACCGAGTAGCCCACCACCGCGACCGCGGTCTTCGCGACGTCGTCCGGGGTGAAGCTGCGGCCCTGGAAGAGGAAGCTCACGAGCGCGTCCGCGGTGAGCCAGAGGCCCACGGAGGCGGGGATGCCGACGAGAACGACGAGCCTCAGGCCATGGTCGAGGAGCGCGTTGTAGCGCTCGAAGTCGCCGCGGGCGTGGGCAGCGGAAAGACCGGGCAGGAGCACGGTGCCGAGCGCGACGCCCAGCAGCGCCGTCGGGAACTCCATCAGGCGGTCGGCGTAGTTGAGCCACGTCACCGCGCCGTGGCCGAGCCAGGAGGCGATGTTCGTGTTGATGAGAAGCGAGAGCTGCGCGACGCCGACGCCGAAGAGCGCCGGGACCATCAGTATCAGCACGCGGCGCACCGCGCCGTCGCCGAAGGATTCCCGGAGGTTCCTCGGACGCACGATGATGCCGAGGCGCGCGAGCGCGGCGACCTGGGTGCCGAGCTGCAGCACGCCGCCGATCAGCACCGCGGCCGCGAGCGCCCAGATCGGCTCCTCGAGACGCGGGGCGAGAAGCACCGCGCAGACGATGAAGGAGAGGTTGAGAAGGACCGGCGTCGCCGCCGGCACGGCGAACTTCTTCCTCGTGTTGAGGATCGCCGCGGCGAGCGCCACGAGGCTCATGAAGGCGATGTAGGGGAACATCCAGCGCGTGAGCTGCGTGGCGAGGTCGAAGGCCTCGGGGTTCTCGCGCAGACCGCTCGCGATCGCCCAGACGAGGAGCGGCGCGGCCAGGACGCCGAGCACGCTCACGATGAGGAGCGCAGTGGCGAGCACCGAGAACACGTGGTCGATGAAGCGCTTCTCCTCGTCGGCGCTCTTCGTCTCGTGGACCTCGGAGAGCATCGGCACGAAGGCCTGCTGGAAGGCGCCCTCGGCGAATAGCCGGCGGAGCATGTTCGGGAGACGGAACGCCACGTAGAAGGCGTCGGTCTCGGCGGTGGCGCCGAAGTAGCGGGCGATGAGCATGTCCCGGATGACGCCCGTGACGCGCGAGAGAAGCGTGAGACCCGAGATCGTTGCTGCGGACTTGAGAAGCGACATCCTTGTCCTTCAGGAAGACCCGGATGAGTCCGACCGGCCTGGAGCGGCAGGACTTCCGGGAAAAGAAAAAAAACTGCACCGGCCGGTAGGAACTCCGCCGGGAAAGGTGCTATAGTCTAGGGCTTTTCGGGGTCGACCATTTGCCGGCGCCGCTTTCAACGTGAAGGAAGCGACTGCCCGCGGACCCCGTCAATGCGAACCCGCTCCGCCGCCCCGTGAATTTTGTGCGCCGGCCGGGTTCCTCCAAACCCAAGATCGTCGACTGATTTACATTAGGACAAATCAACAAAATGGCCAATACCAAGCAAGCTCGCAAGCGCGCCCGTCAGACCGCCGAGCGCAACATGCATCTCTCCGCCCAGCGCAGCCAGTACCGCACCGCCATCAAGAAGGTGCGCAAGCTCGTCGCTGCCGGTGACAAGGCTGCTGCCCAGGAAGCCTTCAAGGCTGCCGAATCCGTGATCGACAAGATGGCCCGCAAGCACGTGCTCCACGGCAACGCCGCTGCCCGCCACAAGAGCCGCCTCTCCGCCGAAATCAAGGCGATGGCTGCCGCGTAATCACGCCGCGCACCTGACACCCTGAAAGCCGTTCCCTCAGGCGGCCAATCAGGCGTCGATCGAAAAAGCCCCCGGTAATCTCTGACCGAGGGCTTTTTTACTGCCTGCGAATTTCGCTTCGGGCCGCTCAGGCGGCGGCCAGGGCCGAGGCGGACGGAATCACGTAGAGAAGCACGGCGAGGAACTGCAGCGTCGTGCCGGCGAGCACGAAGACGTGCCAGATCGCATGGTTGAAGGGGAGCCGGTCCCAGAGGTAGAAGATCACCCCGACCGAGTAGACGAGGCCTCCCGCGCCGAGGAGCCAGAGGCCGCCCGCGGGGAGCGAATCGAAGAGCGGCTTGATCACGAAGATGATGCACCAGCCGAGCACGAGGCAGAGCACGCAGTTGATCCAGTCGGCGTGCCGCAGGAGGATCGGCTGCAGAACCGCGCCCGCGAGCGCGATGGTCCAGACGACCGTGCAGAGAATGGTGCCCGTGAGACCGCCCAGGGTGATCAGGCAGAAGGGCGTGTAGGAGCCCGCGATCAGGATGTAGATCGCGCTGTGGTCAAGGACCTGGAGCACGCGCTTCGCCTTTCGCTGCGGCAGCGCGTGGTAGAGCGTCGAGATCGTGTAGAGGATGATCATCGCCGCGCCGAAGACGATGATGCTCACGAGCGCCACGGGGCCCGCCTCCTCCTTCACCGAGAAGATGATCATCAGGACGAGCGCGACGATCGAGAGGATCGCCGCGACGCCGTGCGTGACGGCATTGGCGATCTCCTCGCCGAGGCTGTAGCGGCCGAGCGCCCTCAGCGCCGATTTCCTTGAGTGTTTCCTCACCATTCCTTTTCCCCATGCAGTAACGGCGGTCCATCCGTTGCGGAACCCACTCAAAGAGAAGTTCCGCGCCCATGGGATCCATTCTGATCATCCTTTCGGCTGATAGCGGGTTAAAAACCGAGGGGAAACCCTTACAAAATGCAAATGCTGAAACGCCTGGTCGAGTTCAGAGGAACTGCAACAGGCGCTTCAAAGAAGGAACGGCAAGCGGGAAGCGGTCAGAAGGCCTCGTCCGTGCCCACGAAGACGGGCTCGGGCTCGAGCGTGACGCCGAAGCGGCGCTCCACGCGCTCCGCGATCCCTCGGGCGAAGCGCAGCACGTCCTCGCCCGTGGCGCCGCCGCGGTTGACGAGGATGAGCGCGTGCGCGGGCCAGACGCCCACGGTCTCCTCGGCGTAGCCCTTGAGGCCGGCGGCCTCGATGAGCCACCCCGCGGCGAGCTTCGAGCGGCTGCCGGCGAGCGGATACGTGACGAGCTTCGGGTGAAGCGTGATGAGCTCGCGGGCCTTGATGCGCGTCACCACCGGGTTCTTGAAGAACGACCCGGCGCTCCCGGTCTCCGCGGGATCGGGGAGCTTGGACGCGCGGATCTCGCGCACCGCGGCCTCGACTTCCTCAGGGCGGATGCTCTCCGGAGCGCGTCCCTCGAAGCGGGCGCCGAGCCCCTTGTAGGAGATCTCGGGCTTCCACTCGGCGGGCATGCGGAAGGCTGCCTCGATGATGACGAGGCGGCGGCCTTCCTCGGACTTGAAATAGCTCGTGCGGTAGCCGAAGTCACAGTCCTCGGTCGTGAGCAGGCGTATCTCGCCCGTCTCGCGGTCCCAGGCGCGGCACCAGGCGAGACGCTCGGCGATCTCAAGGCCGTAGGCGCTCGCGTTCTGCACGATGGCGCCGCCCACGGAGCCGGGGATGGCCGCGAGGTTCTCGAGGCCCCCGAGGCCGTGCTGCAGCGTCGCGCCGACGACGTCGTCGAGCGCCTCGGCGGCGCCGGCGACGACGAGCACCGAGCCCGAGGCGTCGGTCTCGCGGCGGATGCCGCGGAAGACGGGCTGAAGCACCAGGCCGGGCACGCGGCTCATGAGGACGGTGTTGGATCCGCCCCCGAGGAGATGAAGCTTCCAGCCGCGCTCGCGCGCGACGGCGGCCGCTTCCTGCAGGTCCTCGATGGAGGACGCCTGCGCGAAGGCCTCCGCAGTGGAGCGAAGGCCGAAGGTTGTGAGGGTGTCGAGTCTCTTTTCTGTCTGAATTCTGATCATGGTGTTCTGCGGGTCCTCACAACGTTGGAATCGGGGTACCTGAAGAATTATAGGGAGCGGGACGCATCCCGCCCCTCTCGCAGGTTTGCCGCAGGAATGCGACGGAACGGAAACGGGCGAGGAACCGCTTCCCCGCCCGTCAGAGTCTTCCGGAGCTTTCCGGGAATCAGGAGTTGGATTCGAGACGCTCGCGCACCTTCGCCTCGATCGCCGCCGGCGTGAGGCCGATCTGCTCGTAGAGCTCGGCCTGGGTGCCCTGCTCGATGAAGGTGTCAGGGATGCCGAAGCGCATGACGTCGCAGACGACGCCGGCGTCGGAAAGCGCCTCCATCACGGCCGCGCCCGCGCCGCCCATCAGCACGCCCTCCTCGGCCGTGACGATGAGCTCATGCTTCACGGCGGCCTCGAGCACCGCGTCGCGGTCAAGGGGCTTGACGAAGCGCATGTCGATCAGAGTGCCGCCCAAGGCCTCGGCCACGGGGGCGAGGACGTTCGTCATCGCGCCGAATCCGAGGAAGGCGACGCGGCTCCCTTCCCGCAGCATTCTGGAGACGCCCACGGGGATGGTCGCGAGGTCATCTCCCGGCTCCACGCCGGGGCCGCGGCCGCGCGGATAGCGCACCGCCGCCGGGGAGTCCATCTGGAAGGCTGTCGAGAGCATGAGGCGCGTCTCAAGTTCGTCCGAGGGCGTCATCACGCACATGTTCGGGACGCTCCGGAGCTCGGCGATGTCGAAGACACCCTGGTGCGTCGCACCGTCGGCACCCACGATGCCGCCGCGGTCAATCGCGAACATCACGGGCAGGTTCTGCAGCGCCACGTCATGGATGAGCTGGTCGAGCCCGCGCTGCAGGAAGGTCGAGTAGATCGCGACGACGGGCTTGATGCCGCCGCAGGCGAGGCCCGCGGCATAGGTGACCGCGTGCTGCTCGGCGATCGCCACGTCGCGGTAGCGGTCGGGGAAGCGCTGCGCGTACTCGACGAGACCCGAGCCCTCGCGCATCGCCGGCGTGATGGCGTAGAGGCGCTTGTCCACCTCGGCCATGTCGCAGATCCACTTGCCGAAGACCTCGGTGTAGGTGGGCTTCGACTTCTTTCCCGAGGGGACGATGCCGACCGCGGGGTCAAAGGGCGAGACGCCGTGGTAGAGCGTCGGATCAGCCTCGGCGGGCTTGTAGCCCTTGCCCTTGATCGTCGCAACGTGCAGGACGAGCGGACGGTCCATCTTTCGGAGGTTCTGCAGAACCTTCACGAGGCTCGCGAGGTCGTGGCCGTCGATCGGACCGTAGTAGTTGATGTCGAACGCCCCGAAGAGCGCCGACTGCGGGCTAACGAGGCCGATCGTCTGGCGCTCGAAGAGCTTCGCCACGTCCCAGAGCCTCGGGATCGGCTTCATCATGCGCTTGCTCATCTCGCGGGCGCTGTTGAAGGCCTGCGTGGAGACGATCTTGGCGAGGTGCTGCGAGAGCGCGCCCGCCGGGGGCGAGATCGAGCAGTCGTTGTCGTTGACGATGATGAGGAGCTTCAGGCCCTTCTTCCAGACGCCCGAGTCGTTGAGCGCTTCGATGGCCATGCCGCCCGTGATGGCGCCGTCGCCGATCACGGCGATCGACCAGCGGTCGCTCTCGCCCTCGAGGTGGGAGGCCACGGCCATGCCCAGCGCCGCCGAGATCGAGGTCGAGCTGTGCCCCGTGCCGAAGGCGTCGAAGGGCGACTCGGCGGGCTTGGGGAAGCCCGAGATGCCGTTCAGCTTCCTCAGGCCCTTCATCGCGTCGCGCCGGCCCGTGAGGATCTTGTGCGCATAGGCCTGGTGGCCCACGTCCCAGACGATGCGGTCGCGGGGCGTGTTGAAGACGTAGTGGAGCGCGATCGAGAGCTCGACCGCGCCGAGCGAGCTCGAGAGGTGGCCGCCCGTCTCGGCGACGCTCCTCACGAGAAAGTGTCTGAGCTCGCGCGCGAGCTCGGGGAGCTCCTCCTCGGAGAGTTCACGGAGCGCTTCAACCCCGTCGATGCGGTCAAGCAGACGGTATTCCATGGGCTCGCCGAAATCTATCGACGCGTCGGGATCGTTGAAGTGCTCTTTGAACATATCTTTGTTTCTTCTCTTTTTTCTTGGCGGTGACTGGCGGCGGAGGATTCGCGGAATCAGTGAGTACGGTTTATCACATATCGCGCAATCTCGGCGAGCCTGCGGTCGCAGCCCGGGACGGCGCCCGGATCGGCCGTGACGAGGCGGAGCGCCTCGATGGCCTCCTCCTCAAGCTCCCGCGCGCGCTTCCTTGCGCCCTCGAGCGTGAGAAGCGACACCCACGTGGGCTTGTCGTCCTTTTCGTCCTTGCCCGCGGTCTTGCCGAGCGTGACGCTGTCCTGCGTGCAGTCGAGGATGTCGTCCACGACCTGGAAGGCGACGCCGAGCGCCTCGCCGTAGCGGGCGAGACCGGCCTTCGCACCGTCTCCGATCGCTTCCCAGGCGCCCGCCTGCGCGCCCATGAGCACGCTCGCGGTGATCATCGCGCCCGTCTTCATCGCCTGCATCTGCGAGAGCGCCGGGATGTCCGGGTGCTGCCCGACCATGCCGAGGTCGAGCGCCTGTCCGCCGCACATGCCCCAGACGCCCGCGGCACGGGCGAGGATGTGCGTGAGACGCGCGGCGATCATGCCGGGGACCTCGGGCGACGAGATCACCGTGAAGGCCTCGGCCTGCAGCGCGTCGCCCGCGAGCATCGCGAGCGCCTCGCCGTACTGCACGTGGCAGGTCGGGCGGCCGCGGCGCAGCGTATCGTTGTCCATCGACGGCATGTCGTCATGGACGAGGCTGTAGCTGTGAATCATCTCAAGCGCGAGCGCGGCGCGGTCAAGCACCGTGGCGCTCGCCCCGGTGACCTCGCCCGCGGCGTAGCAGAGAATCGGGCGGATGCGCTTGCCGCCGCCGAGGACCGAGTAGCGCATCGCGCCGATGAGGCGCTTGGGCACGCCGCCCGGCTGCGGCATCATGCGCTCCGCGACCCACTCGAAGTGGCGGGCGCGCTCGCGCGACCAGACGGTGAAATTTGGTTCGGCGGGCGCTTCCGTCACCGTGCCTTCTTTTTCGCTGGACGTCATCTTCAGGACGCTCCTCGTTTGAACTTGATCGGGGAAAAGGCCGCGTCAGAACGGATCGCCGTCAGCATAGGAATCGGCGACCGTCGGAGCTCCGGTCTCGGCGCGGATGCGCTCGATCGCCTCGCGCGCACGCGTGAGCTCGGAGCGGCAGCGCTGCAGAAGCTTCGCGCCGCGCTCGTAGCTGCGCACGCTCTCCTCGAGCGTCACGTTCCCCGAGGCCATCTGTGCCGTGAGCCGCTCGAGCTCCTCAAGCGCCTGCTCAAAGGAGAGCGTCGAGACATCGGGAAGATTGTTTTCGCCGGCTTCGGTCATTGGTGAATCCTTGCGGTGGGAGACGCCGACAGGAAGAGTGAGACTGGGGGTCCTGCGGCCTGATTCGGTTCAGCCTTCGATTGTACCGACCGCAGGCAGGGCCGCCCTTAAAAGTTTTCCCGGGAACTGTCCCCGGCTCAAACGCCGGGAGGCGCTTGACTCAGCGCGCGGCCTCCTCCGCAGCATGATCCCGGGCACGATCGTCGTGAGCCTCATGGTCATGCACCTCATGCTCATGGTCATCCGCATGCTGTTCGGCATGGTCATGCACATGCGCTTCCACATGCGCATGCTCATGCACATGATCCGCGTGGTCGTGCCCGTGCGCGAAGCCGAGGAGCACGATGGAGAGAATGCCGCCCAGTGCGACGAGCGCGAGCCGGGAGAGATTCCCGCGCAGACCGCGCGCGCCCTCGAAGGCCTCCGGGAGGAGCGAGGTGAGCGTGATGTAGAGGAACGAGGCCGCGGACATGGCGAGCGCATAGGGGAGCAACCCCTCGAAGGCGTGGATGGTGCCGAGCCCCAGGAAGCCTCCGAGCACGGCGGCCGCGGCAATGCCTGAGCAGAAGAGAAGCGAAAAGCGGCGCGAGCGTCCGGCGGAGCTCAGGATCACGAAGTACCCGGTCTGCTGCGGAAGCTCGTGCGCGAGCACCGCCAGGGCGGCGAGCCAGCCCGCGCGCTCGTCAAGGAAGAAGGTCGTGGCGATCAGGATGCCGTCGACGAAGCTGTGGAGCGCGGCGGCGGTGAAGAGCCCCGGCAGAGCCGGCAGCACATGCTCCGCATGGCCGTCATGGTCATCATGATGCGCCTCGTGCGCATGTCCCGTGCCGAGCAGGTGCTCGGCGGCGAGGAAGACGCCCATCGTCGCGAGCATCGCGAGACCGAGCGCATGCGGATCCGCCCCGGGCGCCTCGAAGGCCTCGGGGAGGAGATGCGTGAGCGGCATCGTGACGAGAAACCCGCAGGCGGCCGCGAGGATCGCGTCCGCGTGACGCGCGAACGGACGGGCGACGAGCCAGAAGGCGCAGCCGATCGCCGCGGCGCGCGTCAGGACATTGGCGAGAAAGACCTCAAGGAAGAGCAGTGCACTCATAGACAGTCGACATCATTTCAGGCCGCTGAGTTTAAAGCTTGTCCCGGCCGCGCTGTTTGAGCCGTTCCGCCGGAGCCCTGCCTCAAAGGAATACCGCGGACAAAGGTAACAGTCCGATGCGGCTTCAGCGTGGACGCAGACTTTGTGCGGTAGCATCAGAGGCAATTTCCAGCAAGGCCCGAGACGGGACCTTGAGACCCGACATCTCTTTTTCCAGGAGACTTCCCGATGCACAAGGCACTGCTCCCCGTTCTTCTCTCCGCCGCCATGCTCGTCGGCTGCGCCGCCACGGGCGGCTCGAACGCCCCGGAGGGCGACGCCCCCGAGCTCGCCGGAAAGACCTTCATGTGGTCGGGCGGCGTGAGCGAGGAATGCGAACTGCCGCCCACGATCGCCTTCAGCGAGGACGGCCGCATCTCGGGACTCGCGGGCTGCAACCGCCTCCTCGGCCGCTACACCCAGGAAGGCGTCAGGCTTGACCTCGGCGAGATCGGCACCACGATGAAGCTCTGCGGCCCGGCCTTCATGAAGGTCGAGCAGGACTTCCTCGCCCTCCTCAACCAGACCGCCTACGCCACGAAGTCGGGCGAGGACGCGATCGATCTCTGGAACGAGGCCGGCGAGAAGGTCGTCACGCTCGTGCCCGAGCGCGCCGGACGCTGCGAGTAACACGCGGCATTCCCGGACAAAACGGCCGCGCCGCCTGCCCATGACCTGAGGCAGGAAGCGCGGCCTTTTTCTACCCTGGGAGACCCGCGGCCTTGACCGCGAAGGAAGGAAACCTTCTGCGGAAGCGCTTTTCTCAGCGCTTCACATAACCCTCGGCGCGGCGGATCAGACGATCGAGCCGACCGAGGTACTCGGGGCGGCTGACGAGCGGATGGGCCGATCCCGGCTTCCACGAGCGCACCGCGGGAATGAGCTCGGTCAAACCCGTGCTGAAGGGGTGCGCGGTGAGGTCGACGTCAATCCCGAGCTCGTCGCTGCCGAGCCGCTTCATGCTTGCGATGTAGGCGGCGAGCTGCTTCGGGTCGTCCATGGCGTTGAGTCCCTGCCCGCCGATCGTCACGCCTGTGTGGCGCTCCCCGGCGAGAAAGACCGGGTACATGTAGGAGCAGGTTCCCCAGGTGTGCCCCGGGGTCTCGAGCACCGTGACCGTCGTCTGCCCAAGCGTCACCGGGTCGCCGTCCCGGAGGACCATGTCGATGCGCGGAATGCGGAAGCGTCCTTCACCGGCGTGATGCTTCGCCTCGGCCCAGCCGCGCTCGCTCATGCCGAAGCGCGCGTTGGGGAGGACCTTGAGCAGCCGCTCGTAGCCGCCCACGTGGTCGAAGTGCCCGTGCGTCATCAGCACATACCGGATTTCCTCGCGGCCGACGCCGACGGCGGCGAGGTTCGCGAGAAGGCGCTCGGCGAAGGGCTCGTGGAGCGTGTCGATGAGGATCACGCCCTCGCTCGTGCGGATCGCCCAGGCCGACACCCAGCGGATGCCGACGTTCCAGACGTTGTCAAAGGCGCGGTACGGATCGATCTCCTGGATCGCTCTGTCCCCGAGCCAGGCGCCGAGTTCGGGATCCATCCTCCGCGTGTCGGCGAACCGCTCGAAGGCACGCGAGACCTCCTCGGAACTCATCTCACGCCCCGCGGCACGGGCCTCAGGAGCAAACAAGGCGGCCGCAAGCGACGGAACGCCGCCCGCAAGCATCAGGGCCGCGGTGCCGCAGGCGCCTGAGAGAAAACGACGGCGCGGGAGCGCCGGCTCAAAGTGCTTCATGTTGAATTCTTCCTTCCGGTCGTGACTGACCGTCGAAGGAAAGGATATTGAAGGCATACAGATCAATAAATACCTGTACAATCAACTGACTGTTACGTTAATCGAAACAATCAGAGACTGAAAAAGCGCCCCGGAGGGCGCTTCTTCCTGACCGCCTGAGACAGTCAGGCTGCCGATGAGGCATCAGCCGCGACGGCGTTCCTCCTCGGGAGGACGTCCGTCCTTCGGCGGAGGATCCTTCTTCGGGGGATTCTTCTTGCCGGGTTCAGGCTTGGGCT
>NZ_JAUNSF010000019.1:15567-33972 GCF_030539355.1 Sutterella sp. | reverse complement strand
CCGAAGCCTCGCGAGTTCTCGCGGAGTTCAGCCTTTCGGAGCTGTCAAAGACAGGTTAACTATTGGTGAGTCAGTTTCGATAGATGCCGACTAAAAACTATATTAGGAATTACCCTAATACTCTGTGAAATTTATGAAAATTAATGAGAACCATTCTCATTTGATTGTGAAAGTGTCGGATTCGGTTTCGCAAATATGCATCAGGAATTCGGTGGGTGAAATTCGAAAAACGGAACTGAATGTTCCGAATATTGGAATAAACGATGGATCTAAGCACTATTGCTCAGACAAATATACCTCTTGAGAGGTAATTCTGTTCGGGCGTTGAACCTCCCCCGTTCGGTTCAGCGGTATATCTGATAACTTGTTGAAAAACATGGAAATTGCTGAAATTGTGCAATTTCAAGCGCAAGGTTGCTACCCCTTAAGAGGTGTAACAGGAATGCGCCGATCGGGGGAGTCTGAAAGATCCTGAAACTCACCTTAAACGCAGATTAAGGAGTACATTGAGGCTGCGCCTCCCGTGAGGGATGCGCTTGACCTCAAAGAAGCCACGTCGAAAGACGAGGCAATCTTATAAACCTCTAAAAGAGACCCAATGGAGCTAATTATGACCAAGCAGCACAAGCTTCTGTCTCTCGCCGCATGCATGGGCGCAGCGTTCGTCGCTTCGACTTCCATGGCCGCGGATGCCCCCGCCGCTCAGACTCAGGTTGATCTTCCCCGTACGCTCGAAGGCTACGTCGCTCAGGACAAGGCTTTCTGGGACTACCTGAAGGCCAATCACCCCTACTTCAAGTACCTCAAGGAAGGCCGCGTCGTCGGTAAGTTCACGATGTCCGACCGTACCGAGGAGTGGGTTGAGTTCGGCGGTGGCGACAAGTACGCCGCCAAGACCGGCCGTCACACTGCCGTCACGTATCGCCTCCCGTATGAGTCCTTCCTCGATCTGCCGAACAAGTTCGTCGGTCCGAAGAAGTGCGGTGAGTGCCATCCGTCGCAGTATGAGAAGTGGGAACGTTCGCGTCACAACAAGATCGTCCGCTTCCCTGAGGAGATGACCGAGCCGATGGTTCAGGGCGACCTCAAGAAGCCGCTCTACAACTCGCCGTCTTCCGCTCTTCCGGAAGGCATCAACGCTGACGACATCTACGTGATGATGGGCACGCCGCGTACGAAGTACGGCTTCGTCGACAAGTGGCTCGTCCGTGGCACGTACCACCTCGAAGGCGCTGACGCTGATCTCTCGACCGCCAAGGGCACGATCGTCGCCGGCGGCAACCAGTTCTCCCGCAACTGGGCCGAGCACATCACTCCGGAAGTCGCCAAGAAGATCAACGCCTGGGATCCGACCTTCCCGACCAAGCTCGAGGACTTCGGTGCTCAGAGCTCGAAGACCTGGGGTATGAACTCCTACGGTGCCTCGAACCGCAAGCAGGCCATGTTCCAGCCCGGTTCCTCGTACTGCGAGATCTGCCACACCTGGAAGTTCGACTTCAAGAGCCAGGATGAGCTCTTCGCCGCCCTCGGCGACGCCAAGAAGCTCCGCGCGCACACGATCACCAAGGGCGTGGGCTGCGAGGAGTGCCACGGTGCTGGCGCTCACCTGTACGGTGCCCGCGGCGCCGGCATGCCGTCGAACTGCGAACGCTGCCACCAGCGCTTCGTGTACAACGAGAACGACGCCAAGAACAACTTCAAGACGCCGTTCAACTCCTACTTCAAGAGCTTCTGCCCGGCCTGCGGTACCGAAGGTTCGCAGTCGCACTACTCGAAGCACTATCAGAAGGGCATGCGCTGCACGACCTGCCATGACCCGCATGAAGTCACCGCCAATGACTGGGCTTCGCAGTACACCGTGCCGAACATGAAGAAGGAATGCCAGGACTGCCATACCACGGCCGCCTACTTCTTCTCGCAGGGCGGTACGCACAGCCGCAACAGCTGCGCTTCCTGCCATATGCCGAAGATGGGTTCGTGCGAAAACTTCGCCGCGATCCAGCGTCCTGACATGGCCGGCTTCGACAACGTCCGTGCGTCGCACATCTGGCGCATCCTCGTTGACCCGGAGAAGAAGTCCATCAATCCGCCGGAAGGCACCACCGATCGTAAGCTCGTCAGCCCGAAGGGCTGGCACCTCACGAAGGATGACGGCCGTCCGTACCTCGACCTGATGTGGACCTGCGGCCGCACGGCTTACCAGGACAAGCACGTCGTCGACGCGATGGGCTGCCACAGCCCGATCCAGTCGAAGTTCCCGGAGATGATGCGCTTCAAGGATCAGAAGACCATCTACAACAAGGTCAACGCCTGGCAGACCCCGGTCAAGGAAGGCTACGCTCAGGTCATCGCCGATCTGTCCAACATTCAGGACATGCTGAAGGTTGTGAAGCTCTCGACGGCCGACCGCGCTCAGGTTCAGCTCTATGCTGAAGAAGCCCGCCTGAACACTGCCAAGATCAAGGACGACGGCTCGTGGGGTGTCCACGCTCCGAAGTTCTCGAAGCAGCTGATCGAAGAAGCCAAGACCTACACGGCCCAGGCTCTCGCGATCCTCGAGGCTGAGAAGGCCAAGACCGCCAAGAAGTAATCCTTCTGACAGTCTTCCAGCCTGACGGCTGAAAAAGCGAAACAAGGCTCCGCACAGACCTCTCACGAGGTTTGCGCGGGGCCTTTTTTTGTCCGTCAAATTCCTTTGGAACCAATGGCTTGATGTAAAGATTCCTCAAGTTTTGTGAAGGCGGAAGAGGGCTCCGCATAACCCCCGCTTAATCTTTCGCTGATAGCCTCTTGAGGATGCGGAACGTGTGCGCCCGGCCCCGGGGCATGCGGTTCCGGACCCCGGCGACCGGACGGGAAGAGACCGGCCGCCCCCGACAGAAGAGAGAAACGATTCAAATGAAGCACTCCTGCCTTGCCGCCGTGTTCGCGGCACTTCTTGCCACCACGGGTTTCACGGGCACGGCCGAGGCCGCCCCCGCCGCCGAGCAGGCCGCGCCTCAGCGCCAGCCGATTCCGCTCTCGCTCTCCCGCGTCGAGCGCAACCTCGGCAAGCCGGGCGTCTATGTCTTTGACTGCAACCCCGAGAACATCTACGAGCAGAGCCACCTGAAGGGCTCGATCCACGCGAACGTCGAGAACTGGACGGATCTGCTCCCCGAGGACAAGAAGAACAGCTTCATCATCCTCTACTGCATCAACCGCCTCTGCAACGTCTCCTACGAGGCCTCGCTCAAGGTGATCGAGCTCGGCTACGAGAACGTGTACCTGATGCCCGACGGCATCCAGGGCTGGGTCTCGAACGGCTACGAGTTCGAGGGCAAGGGCCGCAAGGACTACTCGCTCGAGGCCGCCCGCGCCGCGAGACAGTGACCCCCTGAAACCGAACCCCTCCTGATTCCCTGACCCCAAGAAGAAGGAATTCACCCATGTCCGCTTCCCGTCCCGCCCTTGTGAGCGGTCTCGTCTTCGCCCTCGCGGGCTTCGCCGTCGCCGCCGCGCTTGTCTGGTGGCTGCCGCACTGCCACGCCGAGCTGCCGATGCGCTGCGTCTGGATGACCCGAGCGAACATGGGCACGGGCGTGCTGATCGGACTCCTCGGTCTCGCGATGATGTTCGCGGGCGTCGGCTCCGCGATGGGGCTCGCCACAGGCATTGTTCTGAGTTCGCTCCTGATGATCGCGGTCGCCACCGTCCTGATCGGGCCCTGCCCGAACCCGATGATGGGCTGCCACGCCGTCACCGAGCCCGCGCTCATCGTGATCGGCGCGGTGATCGCGCTCGCCGGCCTCGCCGAGCTCTGGCGCCTCTCCCGCGTCCGCTGATCGCTTTATGAAGCCCATCACCGCATTCCGGATCGCCGCGGCCAACGTGTCGCAGAAGCCGCTGAGGTCGCTTTCGCTCGCCCTCATCGCGGCCGTCTTCACCTTCATGCTCTTCTCGGGCTCGATGATCGCCGCGAACCTGCAGGCGGGCATCGAGTCGCTCTCGGCGCGCATGGGCGCCGACCTTCTCGTCGTGCCGCAGGGCGAGGGCAAGAAGCTCGAGAGCGTGATCCTGCGCGCCGAGCCCTCGACCTTCTACCTTGACGGAAAGCTCCTCGACGTCGTGCGGGGGCTCCCCGGCGTGGCGCAGGCCTCCGGACAGCTCTTCATCTCGTCGCTCGACGCGCAGTGCTGCACGGTGAAGGTGCAGTTGATCGGCATTGACGAGGCGACCGACTTCGTGGTCGCCCCCTGGCTGAGAAAGGCGGCCGAGAAGCCGCTCGAGGGCAACGAGGTGATCGTCGGCGACTACATCTTCGGCGACATCGGCTCGGAGCTCACGTTCTACGACCGCAAGTTCAGGATCGTCGGCCGACTCGCCCCGACCGGAATGGGCTTCGACTCGTCGATCTTCATGACGATCGACGCAGCGCGTGACTTGGGCAAGGTCGCGAATCCGGAGAAGGCCGGCGAGATCGCGACGAGCGTCTCCTCGATCCTCGTGCGCGTCAACCCGGGCGTCGATCCGATCACGATCTCCGACGAACTCCTCGATGAGCTCGGTCTCGGCGCGGGCGTCAACTTCGTCTTCGCCTCCAACATGATGAGCGACACGAGCGCGAAGCTCCGCCAGATCGTCGGCGTGATGTACTCCGCCGCGGGCGGCTTCTGGGTCGTCGCCGCGCTCATCATGATGATCGTCTACTTCTTCGCCTTCAACGAGCGACAGCGCGAGTTCGCCACGCTCCGTGCGCTCGGCGCGTCGCGCTCCCGCGTGATCGGCATCGTCATGCGCGAGGCGCTGATGATCTCCGCGGCCGGCTCCGTCGCGGGCGTTGCGATCGGTGCGATCGCGGTGACGAGCTTCTCGACGGCGATCGCCCGCGCGATCGGGCTGCCTTACCTCGCGCCCGAGCCATCGAGCTGGGCCTTTGCGCTCGCGGCGGCGCTCATCGCCGGCATCGCCACGGTGCCGCTCGCGGCTCTGCCCACCGCCTGGCGCATCGGGCGCCGTGACATCTACCCTGCGATGCGGGAGGACTGAAGATGGAGAATCTCATCGAAATCCGCTCCGCCGGCATGCGCTACGAACGCGGCGGCCGCCCCTTCTGGGCGCTCCGCAATGCGAGCCTCTCCGTGGCCGCGGGCGACTTCGTCACCGTGCTCGGACGCTCGGGCTCGGGAAAGTCGACGCTGCTCAACATCATCGTGGGTCTCCTCACCCCGACCGAGGGCGAGGTGTTCCTCGCGGGGAAGAACCTCGCCGGGCTCACGGACGCGGCCAGGTCGGAGCTGAGAAACGCCGCGGTCGGCTACGTGCCGCAGAGCGCGGGGCTCATCCCGACCCTCACGGTGCTCGAGAACGTGCGCCTGCCCTGGTACATCGCCGGGACGCGCGGCGCGGAGCCCGAGGGCAGGGCGGCGGAGCTTCTCGCAAAGGTCGGGCTCGCGGATCTCGCGGACCAGTACCCGGGCGCGCTCTCGGGCGGAGAGCTGAGGCGCGTCGCCATCGCCCGCGCGCTCATGTGCTCGCCCGCCGTCGTCGTGGCCGACGAACCCACCTCGAACCTTGATCCGGCGAGCGCGCAGACCGTCGTGGAGCTCTTCCGCGGCATCGCGCTCGACGGGGGCGCCGTGCTGATGGTGACGCATGACACCTTCAGCCTTGACGCATCGACACGAATCTTTGACATGGCCGGGGGCACGCTCACCGCGCGACCGGCCGCCTCCATTGAAACCAAGGACTCAGGGCAGGGGCTCTGAGAACTTCCAAACGGAGAACCCCAGAAATGCTCAGACGCGTTTTCCTCGGTGCGGCCGCCGCCGCCGTTCTTTCGCTCTCCCTCGGCACGGCCGTCGCCGCCGAGAAGGAGTACCCGTTCCCGGTGAAGGGAAAGGTCACGGTCGTTGACTTCGGCGCCCCCTGGTGCGCGAGCTGCCCCGAGATGGAGGAGCTCATGAAGCAGATGCAGAAGGAGTACGGCGACCGCGCCGCCTTCGTCACCATCAACATCGACAAGTGGCAGGGCATCGAGAACGAGTTCCTGATCGAGGAGATGCCCTCCCAGATCTTCTACGACCGCACGGGCGAGCCGATCTGGCAGCACCGCGGTCCGGTCGACGCCGAGACGATGCGCGAGCGCGTGAACATCCTCCTCGAGGGCTGACACACCTGTCACCTCATTCGGTCCCTGCGCGACGTTGCCGCATACCCCTCCCGCAGGGGAGTGACCGAAAGGACAGAACGCCTCCGAAGGCTTGCCAGTGCAGGCTCCGGAGGCTTTTTTGTCTCTCCGGTGCGTCGGGCCGGTTCGTCCGCACCTCGTCATCAGAGGACGAGTCAGACTTCATTGAGTGGCGTTCAATGACAATATGTTGGCGCCATTGGTCCTCGCGGCGGGTAGGTAGGAAAACCTATATTGATCCCAAGGAAGCATTGATGCCGTTGAGCATTCCTGCTCATGACGCGTCTATGGCTGCCAACCGTATCCCCGCGCGGTGATGTCACTGTGTGCCAATGGACTTGTCCTCCGGCGCAGTGCCTGCCGTGCCAAAAACCTACCCAAAGCATTCAGGACCGCCAAAATGGAATCCAAGCAGGACCTCGCCCAGAAAGCGCCGAAGAAGTCTGGCTTCAAGATGCCCGACATCTACATCATCCTCGGCATATTCATCCTCTTCATGGCCGTGCTCACGTACATCGTGCCGTCCGGCCAGTATGACCGCCAGGTCGTCGAGACCGCGCACGGCGTGCAGAACCTCGTCGTCGCGAACACCTACCACGCCGTCCCGGCCAACCCCTCGGGCTGGCTCGACATCATCACCGCCATCCCGTACGGCTTTGAGCGTGCGGCCGGCATCGTGGTCCTCACCTTCATGGTCGGCGCCTGCATGGGCCTGATCAAGCGCGCGGGCCTCATCGACCTCGGCGTGCAGCGCCTCTCGCAGGCCGTGGGCTCGTCCGAGTACCTCGTCGCCCCCGTGCTGATGCTCGTCCTCTCGCTCCTCGCGGCCTTCATCGGCGTGCCTGAGCTCTCGCTCGCATACCTCCCGGTGTTCCTCCCGCTCTTCTACCGCCTCGGCTATGACGGCATGACCGCCACCGCCGTCGCGCTGCTCTCGCCCTGCATGGGCTTCACGTTCGGCATCACGATTCCGGGCTCCGTCGGCATGGGCCAGCAGATCGCCCAGATCACGATGTTCTCGGGCTCGGGCATGCGCGCCATCGTGCTCGCCATCGTCATTGTCGTCACGATCGCCTATGTGATGCTCTACGCCGCCCGCGTCAAGAAGGACCCGACGAAGTCCCTCACGTATGACACGGACCAGGAGCTCAAGGCCGAGATCGCTGCCGAGGAAGCCGAGAAGACCGGCGGCAAGGCGCTCACCTTCACGAAGCGTCAGGTCTATGCCGGCGTCTCCTGCCTCATCATGTTCCCCGTGGCCGTCTACCTCATCCTCTCGATGAACCTCGGCTTCGAGGCGATCGGCGGCCTCTTCCTCGCCATCGGCATCATCGCCGCGATCATCGCGGGCAAGAGCGCCCAGCAGATCTGCGACGACATCAACGCCGGCATGCGTGACCTGATGGTCGGCGCTCTCCTCTGCGGCGTCGCCTCCGCTATCGCGGTCGTCATGGACAAGGGCGTGATCACGGACACGATCGTCTATTGGCTCGAGCAGCTCCTCGCCACGACGCCCCCGGCCCTCTCCGCCATCGCCATCTTCTGGGAACAGGCCATCTTCAACGCCCTCATCCCGGGTGCCACGGCCCTTACGATTCTGACGATGCCGATTCTCTCACCGCTCGGCTCCCTCCTTGACGTCTCGCAGCAGGCCATCGTCAGCGCGAACGCCTGGGGCGGCCAGCTCACCGACATCTTCTTCCCGACCTCCGGCTTCTTCATCGCCACTCTGGTGATCGCCAAGGTTGAGTTCACGAAGTGGATCCGCTTCTACACCCCGCTCATGCTGATCCTCGGCGCCATCTGCTGCGTGGCACTCTATCTGATGCAGCAGTTCGGTCTGAACTTCTAATTTCCCCCTTCACTCAGAGGAGTAAGCAGAAAAATGCTCGATCTCATCATTCGCAACGGTCTCGTCACGCTCCCCGACTCGCTCGAAGCCGTTGACATCGGTATCCGGGACGGCGTGATCGCGGCCATCGCGCCGAAGATCACCGAGTGTGCCAAGGAGGAAATCGATGCATCGGGTCAGTACGTGCTCCCGGGCATGGTTGACCCGCACATGCACCTCTCCGAGCCCGGCCGCACCGAGTGGGAAGGCTACCGCACGGGCACGCAGGCCTGTGCGGCGGGCGGCATCACCTCGTTCGTCGAGATGCCCCTGAACCAGATCCCCTGCACGATCGACCTGCCGTCGCTTGAGGTGAAGCTCAAGGCCGCCGAGGGCCAGTGCTGGGTCGACTACGCCCCGATGGGCGGCCTCGTGCCCTGGAACCTCAAGGACATCGGACCGCTCGCGGACGCCGGCGTCGCCGCCTTCAAGGCCTTCGTCGCGACCTGCGGCTCGGGCAAGCCCGGTGACTTCAAGAACGTCAACGACTGGGAGCTCTACCAGGGCTGCCGCGAGATCGCGAAGAAGGGCGGTCTGCTCGTGGTTCACTGCGAGAACGCGACCATCACGGACGGTCTCGGCGAGGAGGCGAAGGCCGCCGGCGAGACCTCGGTCTCGGCCTACGTCGAGAGCCGCCCGATCTTCACCGAGGTCGAGGCCGTGCACCGTGTGCTGATGATCGCGGAGGCCGCCGGCTGCCGCATCCACATCGCGCACTGCTCGTGCCCCGAGGCGGTCGAGGAGGTCGAGCGCGCCAAGGCCCGCGGCGTTGACGCGAGCTTCGAGTCCTGCCCGCACTACCTGCTGCTCGCCACCGAGGATCTCGATGCGATCGGCCCGAAGGCCAAGTGCTCGCCCCCGATCCGCGACCGCGCGCACCAGCGTCAGATGTGGGATCTGCTCGCCGAAGGCCGCATCGAGATGCTCGTCTCCGACCACTCGCCCTGCACGATCGATCTGAAGAGCTCGCCCAATGCGTTCGAGGCCTGGGGCGGCATCAGCGGCTGCCAGAACTGCGTTGACGCCATGTTCGACGAGGCGGTCCTGAAGCGCGGCATCAGCCCGGTCATTCTCGCCAAGGCCCTCGCCACGGGCGCGGCCCGCCGCTTCCGCCTCAAGGGCAAGGGCGAGATCGCGCTCGGCTTCGACGCCGACCTGGTGATGATCGATCCGAAGCAGAGCTACGTGCTCCGCGCCGAGGATCTCTACTACAAGAACAAGTTCAGCGCCTACGAGGGCCGTCGCATCGACTGCCGCGTCGCCCGCACGCTCGTGCGCGGCCGCGAGGTCTTCTCGCTCGAGAAGGGCCCGGCCGAGGTGCCGACCGGCCGCAGGATCGAAATCGCCTGATAATCAGGTGCCGATTATTGCGGAAAATATAATTCTGAATTAAATATTCAGTTGACAATCTTTTGAGGGCGTTTCCCGAAGTGAGTGCCGGGAAATGCCCTCTTTTTGTGCCTGTACGACAGTGATTGAGTGCCAGAGCGGTTCGGTACAGCACTGTCATTGCATGCCGAAGATGCTGTCATTTGGCGCAATGATCAGGGAAATCCACTAGTTTTCAGGCAGAGGCGTCAACGGATCTCGGCGCTTACCCGTGGCGCGAAAAGCCATTTCTTTGTCGCTTTCGGCCATCGACCTTTGCGCGTGTTTTTTTGAAAATAGTGACATCAAAAAACCATCAGCGCGAGGCAGCAATGCAATCAAAGGAAAATATTCACGCTGAGATCAACAAGAGCATCCTTGCCAATTCTGATCTCGTACCCTCCAAGCAGACATGGAGCTGGTACAACATCTTCGCCTTCTGGATGTCCGACGTGCACAGCGCGGGCGGCTACATCTTCGCGGGCACCCTTTTCTCCCTCGGTCTCGCAGGCTGGCAGGTCTTCGTCTCCCTCATCGCGGGCATCCTGATCATCCAGGGCCTCGCCAACATCATCGGCGTGCCGAGCCAGAAGCTCGCCGTTCCTTTCCCGGTCATCTCCCGCATGACCTACGGCGTCTTCGGCTCGAACATCCCCGCGCTCATCCGCGGCACGATCGCCGTCGTCTGGTACGGCATCCAGACCTATCTCGCGAGCGCCGCGCTCATGGTGGTGGTGCTCTATGAATTCCCGGACCTCGCCCCGCTCGCGAAGGACAACGTGGGCGGCTTCGGCCTCTCGACGCTCGGCTGGTGGTGCTTCATGACGATGTGGGTGCTGCAGACCGCGCTCTTCCTCTGCTCGATGGAGGCGATCCGCCGCTTCATGGACTGGGCCGGTCCGATCGTCTACGTCGCGATGCTCGTCCTCATGGTCATGATCGTTAACATGGCCGGCTGGGAGAACATCAGCTTCACGCTCTCCGAGCGCGAGATGAGCACCGGCCAGACGCTCTGGACGATGCTGCTCGGCACGGCGCTCGTCGTCTCGTACTTCGCCGGCCCGACGCTGAACTTCGGCGACTTCTCGCGCTACGCGAAGAGCTGCTCGCAGATGCGCCGCGGCAATTTCTGGGGCCTCCCGGTCAACTTCGTCTTCTTCTCGCTCATCTCCGTGATCACGATCTCGGGCACGCCGGTCGTCTTCGGCGAGCTCATCGTCGACCCGATCCAGGTGATGGGCCATCTCGACAACCGCGTCGCCGTGCTGATCCTCGGCCTCACGATGCTCGTGGCGACCGTGGGCGTCAACATCGTGGCGAACTTCGTCTCCGCCGCGTTCGACATCTCGAACATCTTCCCGAAGTACATCTCCTGGCGCACGGGCGGCATGCTCGCCTCGGTGATCTCGGTCATCATCATGCCGTGGAACCTCTTCAGCTCGCCTGAGGTGATCCACATGACGGTCGACCTGCTCGCCGCGCTGATCGGCCCGGTCTACGGCATCCTGATCGTTGACTACTACTACGTGAAGCGCCGCCGCGTGAACGTCGCCGACCTCTACAGCACCTCGCCCACGGGCGCCTACTGGTACCGCCACGGCGTCAACTGGCAGGCCGTCGCCGCCCTCGTGCCCGCGGGCGCCGCGAGCATCGCCGCGATGCTCCTCGACAACGGCAGCGGCATCGCGAGCTTCACCTTCTTCATCGGTGCGCTCCTTGCCGCAGGCTTCTACATGCTGATCGCGAAGAAGGCGCCGAAGTAAGCGACTTCTCCCACAGTCAACCGCAGGCCTCAGCGACGTGAGGCCGCAACCCCGGCCGGACGAAAGCCTTTCTCAAGCAGGCTTTCGTCCGGTTTCTTTTCGGGCCCGGGCGGCGTCGGTGCCGCTGCGAAACGCTCCATCGTCCAGGTCCCGCGGGAAGGGGCGCCTGCATTCGCTCTGGGGACCTGTCGCAGCCCCGGGAAAGCCGCTCCCCGGCACTGAGGCACCGAAGCCTCCCGGGCGGTCTGTCGCCCCGTGATATTCCGGCCTGCATGTAGCCCGCAGACGTCTGGCGCGAAGCGACATCCGCGCCCCGGTGCGGGGCCGGGGAGCACCGCCGGAGGGCCTCCGGAGGCCCGCGGAGCCCTGCAGACAGGCAAGGGACGGGGACGTTCCCGGGCGTCTTCAGGGAGCTTCCTGAGCCGTTTTCCGCAGCATTCGGAGGCCCTGGGCACCGTTGCCGCGCGGTGAAGGCGTCGGAATGAGCTCTAAATGGCGCGTATTGACAAGTATGCTGTCACGCACAAACAGCGTGCGACAGAGGGTTATCTCCGTGTGACGGAGTGAGGTTTTGGCGGTAGATTGAAAAATAAGGAAATATTGCCTTCTGTAACGGATCGTTAGGTAAAAATGCCTGTCACGAAAAGACAAGTGCTTGACGCTTCACACCAATAGCAAAAGTCATTGCGCGCCTATAGTAAGACTCATCGGAACCGCTGATTCCCACCGAAAAAAGCCGGGGCCGAGGACGAAAGATCCGCTCCGGGACTTCGTCCGAAAGCGACGGCAGGCGGGGTGTTCCACTTTTTAAGTAAAGCTCTAGGAGTCAATGCAATGCCTGGTTATCCTCAGGACCTCCTCTCGAACCGCTCGGTCGTCAAGAATGATTTCGCGATCATCACCCCGCAGGGCCGCGTGATCAACACCGTCCCCGGCATCGTCGATGCCAAGATGACGATCCTCTGCTCGCCGAAGGTCGGCGCCGGTTTCGTCCAGCTGATCGGCACCCTCGGCCCGAACGCCCACACCGAATACCCGTACGCCACGCTCCCCCATGAGGAAAGCTTCATCTACATCCTCGACGGCGAGATCGAGCTCGAGGTGACGGTCGCCGGCGAATCCCGCCGTCTCACGCAGGGCGGCTACGCCTACGCCCCGGCCGGCAAGGGCATCGGCTGGAAGAACACGAACGGCAAGGAAGGCCGCATCCTGCTCTACAAGCAGCGCTACATCCCGCATCCGAAGGGACTCGAGCCCTGGACGGTCTTCGGCAACATCAACGAAGTCGCCTTCCGCGACTACGACGAGATGGCCAACGTCCACGTCAAGGACTTCCTCCCGGTCACCGAGGCGTTCGACATGAACATGCACATCCTCTCGTTCGATCCGGGTGCGTCGCACAACATCTGCGAGACGCACGTCCAGGAGCACGGCGCCTACATCTACGAAGGCGAGGGCGTGTACCTGCTCGACGACACCTGGTACCCGGTCAAGAAGGAAGACTTCCTCTGGATGGGCGCCTTCTCGGTCCAGGCCGGCTACGGCGTCGGCCGCGAGCCCTTCTCCTACATCTACTCGAAGGACTGCAACCGCGACGTCGAGATCTGATTCCCGCGTCCGGTCCACGGGTTCCCGCTTGCGTTCTCTTCTCTCTCTGAAGGCTCCTGCGCGGGCGCCGTTCAAGAACCGCCCCGCGCAGACGTTCTCCTTGGCCTACGGACGGCGAGAACGCCGGCGGCAGGAACCCGGGATCCTCCGAAACCAATTTCCTCACAAACAGCACCATTTTCTAGAAAGGAATCCATCATGGCGCTCGATCAGAACTTCAAGCATCTCGACATCCGCGAGGCCCTCGCCAACACGCACATGCGCGGCCGCAACATCACCTTCCTCGATGACTTCTCGCGCGACGAGATCCTCTCGCTCTACCAGGCTGCCCAGATGCTCGAGCCCTTCATGCGCACCGGCACCGACCTCCTGCGCGGCAAGGTCCTCTACACGCTCTTCTTCCAGCCCTCCACCCGCACCCGCTGCTCGCACGAGAACGCCATGCACCGTCTCGGCGGCTCCGTGATCACCGAGGCCGATCCGACGCACAACTCCTCCGTCGCCAAGAACGAGTCCCTCGCTGACAGCCTGCGCGTCACGAGCGAGTACGCCGACGTCATCGTCATGCGTCACCCGGACGACAAGGAAGCCCTCGGCGCCCTCAAGGAGATCGAAGGCCACTGCTCGCCGGTCATCTCCGGCGGCTACGGCCACGTCACGCACCCGACCCAGGGCCTGCTCGACTCCTACACCTGCTGGCGCGCCTTCGGCGACCTCTCCAAGGTCACCGTCGCCATCGCCACGCCTGACCTCTCGCGCGCCCGCTCCGGCCAGTCCTTCGCCCTCGCCCTCGCGGCCATGGGCGCCAAGATCATCTACACGGGCACGAGCGAGCTGCGCACGCCTGAGGTGGTTCGCCAGAAGCTCATCAAGATGAACGCCAACTTCGAGGAGCACTTCGATCTGACGATGAAGCAGAACGAGGAGCTCTACGCCGAGAAGAACGTCGACCTCATCTACCTCCCGGGCTGCTCGGTCAAGAAGGACGATCCGAACCGCGCCGACTTCGAGAAGAAGATGGCCAACTACTACGTCTCGCTCGAGATGCTGCGCAACATCAAGGCCAAGACCGGCAAAACGGTCGGTGTCCACCACTCGCTGCCGCGCAACCCCGGCGAGTTCGACTTCGGCATCGACAACACCGAGCACCAGCTCTACTTCCGTGCGATCGGCTTCTCGGTGGCCCTGCGCATGGCGCTCCTCGCCGCGGTCGTGGGCGTCAACTAAGACGCACCGCCGCCTCTCCCGGTCTCACAGGAGCCGGGAGAACTCCCCGGCACCGGTCCCCGGAACCTCTGCCCCCGAGCACGGAGGTTCCGCGGCGGATCCGAGAAAGCCGGGACTCTCATGAACCTCCCCCTTCGAAACACCCGGACGTCCCTCTGCAGGGACGCCCGTCGGGGGAGGCTTCACCACAGAATTCACTGAAACCAAAAGGAATTTTCAGAAATGCGTCTTGTCATCGCCCTGGGCGGCAATGCCCTTCTGAAGCGCGGCGAACCGATGCTCTGCGAGAACCAGCGCGAGAACGTCTCGCTCGCCTGCAAGCAGATCGCCAAGGCCTATGAAGGCAACGAACTCGTCATCACGCACGGCAACGGCCCGCAGGTCGGCCTTCTCGCGCTGCAGAACAACGCGTACAAGAAGGTTCCGATGTACCCGCTCGACGTGATCGGCGCCGAGTCGGTCGGCATGATCGGCTACATGATCCAGCAGGAACTCGTGAACTACGTTCCGAAGACCGCGACGCTCGCCACGATCCTCACGCAGACCCAGGTCGATCCCGAGGATCCGGCCTTCAAGAACCCGACGAAGCCCGTCGGCCCCGTCTACGAGAAGGAAGAGGCCGAGCAGCTCGCCAAGCAGCACGGCTGGACGATCGCGCCGGACAATGACAAGTGGCGCCGCGTGGTTCCGAGCCCGGATCCGAAGCGCATCTGGGGTCTCGCCCCGCTCAAGACCCTCGTCAAGAACGGCCACATCGTCATCTGCTGCGGCGGCGGCGGTGTTCCGACCTACTTCGACAAGGACGGCCGCTTGGTCGGCGCCGAGGCCGTGATCGACAAGGATCTCGCCTCGTCCGTCCTCGCCTCCTCGCTCGAGGCCGATCTCTTCGTGATCGCCACCGACGTTGACGGCGCCTACATCAACTGGGGCAAGCCCGACCAGAAGAAGATCGTCCAGGCCGATCCGAAGTCCCTGCGCGACTTCGGCTTCGCCAAGGGCTCGATGGGTCCGAAGGTCGAGGCCGCCTGCCGCTTCGTCGAGAAGACCGGCAAGACCGCCGTCATCGGCGCGCTGGCTGAGATCGACCAGATCCTCGCGGGCAAGGCCGGCACCCGCGTCGTGAAGGAAGAGGGCGTCATCTACGGCTGATGCCCGAGGCCACAGACTGAAGTCCCCGGAGCCACCGGGGACTTCGGTCCCGGACATTGAAATCTCCCTGTCTTTTCTGACCGGTCGGAGTCACAGCTTCCGGCCGGTTTTTTTAAAGACTTCGGACGCCCCGTATTCAGGGAGTTCAATTGACACCGGAGATTTGGGAAAATAACAAATTCATATCGCGTTTCGCCGAAGTTACGCACGTACGCTTTTGAAGGAGAAGCAACATGACCGAAGAGACGAAGCCCCGCCGTGAGACCGCGGAGATCGAGTCCATGGAGGACGAGGCGCTTCTGCCGCTCGGTGACAGCATTCTCGCGAGCTGGATCCGCTCGATCTGCCAGACCGTGCGCGGCTACGGAGTATCGCCCGAGACGATCCTAGAGCGCACGGGTCTCGATGCCTCGCTTCTCACCGTTCCCGACGCGCGCTTCCCCGCGATGAACGTCCGCCGCTTCTGGGAGGCGGTGATCTCGGCGACCGGCGACGAACTCATCGGCCTGCGCTGCGGCCAGGAGATGCAGGTCGCGACGCTTCACGGCCTCGGTCTCGCGATCGTCACGAGCCATTCGCTCGCGCAGGTGCTCGAGCTCACCGCGCGCTACGGCAAGATCGTCTCGACCACGATGGACATGAGCCTTGAGCACGATGGCTCGGGCTCGACCCTGCACCTGAGGACGCTGCACGGCTACGAGGCCCGTCACGCGGCGCTCCTCTGCATCATCGCCTTCATCGAGCGCCAGGCGTGCTCACTCGCGCAGCACCGCGTGACGCCGATCGCCGTGGGCGTGCGGCTCCCGAAGGCCTCGGCGAGCGACCGCGCCCGCCTCGAGGAGTACTTCGGCTGCGCCGTGGACACCAATCCCGCGGGCACGGACTACATCCGCTTCGCCTACACCGACGTGATGGAGCCCTATGCGGGCCAGAACGCCATGCTCCGCGAGGCGAACGAACAGGTCGTGCGCCAGTACCTGAACCGCGTCCGTCAGTTCTCCTTCACCGTGCGCGTCGAGGAGGAGATCGAGGAGATGCTCAAGGCCGGCGAAAGCGTCCGCATCGGCGACGTCGCGAGCCGCCTCAACCTCTCGGCCCGCACGCTGCAGCGCAGGCTCGAGGGCGAGGGCGCCGTCTTCATGCACCTCGTTGACAAGCATCGCAAGCAGCTCGCCCACGACGCGCTCGCGCACACCGAGCGCACGATCACCGAGATCGCCTACACGATCGGCTTCTCGGATCCGAGCAACTTCTCGCGCACCTGCGCGCGCTGGTTCGGCTGCTCGCCCGCGGCCTACCGCCGCCGCATCCGGCAGCTTCCGACCTGATCGGCCGCCGCATTCCTTCCGACAGCGCCCGCGTTACCTCGAGAGTACGCGGGCGTTGTCGCACTTACCTTTCGGTGAGTGCCTGACGAAAACGTAAGTTATTGATTTATTGAGGAACAGTGAATAAGCTTCGCGCAACTTGAAACCCGTCGCCGCTCCCTCCGAAGAACACCTCCGTGAGGCCCCGGGCGACGCATCCGACACGAAGGAATTCACCATGAACTCGCTCTCCATCCTCGTCATCGCCACCGCGCATGCCGCGCTCGGAACCACCGGTGGCACCACCGGCGTCTGGCTCGAGGAACTCTCGACTCCGTACTACGCCTTCATCGACGCCGGCGCGAAGGTGACCGTCGCGACGTTGAACGGGGGCGTCATCCCCGTCGACCCGCACTCGGTCTCGGACGACAAGTCGAAGAACCCGGCCACGGTCAACCGGTTCCTCGCCGACAAGGCCGCCTCCGCCACGCTCACCTCGAGCGTGCGTCTCGCGGACCTGAACCCGGCTGACTACGCCGCGGTCTTCATCCCGGGCGGCCACGGCGCGATGTGGGACCTCGCCGGGAGCGAGGCGCTCGGAGCGTTCCTCACGAAGGCCTGGAAGTCGGGTGCGGTGATCGGCTCGGTCTGCCACGGGCCGGCGGCCTTCTCGCTCGCGAAGAACGGGAAGGGCGAGCCGCTGGTTTCCGGTCTCACCGTGACGAGCTTCTCGGACTCCGAGGAGACGAAGATGCAGCTCACGACCACGGTTCCCTTCCTTCTTGAGAGCCGCCTGCGCTCGCAGGGCGCGAAGTACGTGAAGGGCGCCGACTTCACCGAGCACGCGGTGCGCGACGGGCGTCTCGTGACCGGCCAGAACCCGATGTCGTCGGAGAAGGCCGCGAAGCTCGTGCTCGAGGCCGTGAAGGAAGCCCGCTGATTCAGGCCCGCTTCCAAAGACGAAGAAACCCGCCGTCCCCGAAAGGAATCCGGCGGGTTTGCTTTTCTCGGAGCGCTGAGGTATCAGTCAGCGAGCGGGAGCGGTTCGCCCAGCGCGAAGCGCGCGCCGTTCGGGCATCCCTCGAAGGTGCGGCCGTGCACGAACACCTGCGCGGTCTTCGTCACCTTCATCGCGGGCCAGGCGCCGAACTCGGCGCCGAAGCCCTTCAAAACCGCGAGACCGGTCGGCGTGACGAGCTCGCCCGCGCCCGAGGAGGGGCGCACCGCGACGCCTTCCATCATCGCGAACATCGCGGGCGCCGGGTAGGGCACGAGCCCGTGGGCGCACTTGATCTCGCCCTCGTTCATCGGGATCGGGCTCACGACGAGGCGCGAGGGGTTGATCTTGCCGAGGAAGTCGGCCGAGAGGCCGATCGCGAGGATGTTGGCCATGCGGCCCACCTCATGGAAGTGCACGTCACGCTCGCTCATGCCGTGGACCTTCGCCTCCGCGGCGATGAGGACGCGCCAGACCGCGCGGGTGCGCTCGAGCGCCTCGGGCGAGAGGCGGCTTTCGGCGTAGATCGCCTCGATGTCGGCCGGGTGGCGGTGAGCATGCTCGGGAGCGGTGAGAATGTTCGCGGAAAAGCCTGAGATCGAGCCCACGAACGTCTCGCCGTAGGCAAGACCGCAGTCAACCTTCGGAAAGAGGGTGCGCAGGTACGCGCCCGCCATGCCCGCCGAGAGGTCCGTGAGGGCGAGAAGGCCCGCGAGGAAGCTGCCGGCGTTGAAGCCCGCGTTGATGCGGACGGTGAGGACGGGATGAAGAGTGTCGGTCATGGGAATTCGGTGTTCCTTGGTCAGAGGGATGCGTTTCTGTCTGTCTGGGTGATCAGGTCCGGGCGTTCTCAAGGAGCCTGAGCACGCGCGCGGCGGCGCAGGCCGCGCCGTAGCCGTTGTCGATGTTCATCACGCCCACGCCCG
>NZ_JAUNSF010000019.1:0-15467 GCF_030539355.1 Sutterella sp. | reverse complement strand
GCGGCGGCGCAGGCCGCGCCGTAGCCGTTGTCGATGTTCATCACGCCCACGCCCGGGGCGCAGGAGGCGAGCATGCTGCGCAGAGCCGTCTCCCCGCCCGTGGCGATGCCGTAGCCCACGGAGGTCGGCACGGCAAAGAGGGGCTTCATCGTGAGGCCGCCCACGACGGAGGCGAGCGCGGCGTCGAGCCCCGCGGCGAGGATCACCACGTCGCAGGCGTTGATGTCCGTGATCGCCGCCTCGATGCGCCAGAGGCCGGCGACGCCGCAGTCCTCGAAGAGCCTCGGCGTGTAGCCGAGGTAGGTGAGGGTGCGGGCGGCCTCGTGCAGGACGGAGGCGTCGGCGTTGCCGGCGGAGACGAGCGCGCAGGTGCCGGGGCGCGGCCCGCGGCAGGCGTTCCAGGCCGTGCGGGAGACCGGGTCGAAGTCATAGCGGGCGGCGGTTTCGGGGGAGAGCCGCGCGAAGACCTCGGGCTCGAGGCGCGTGAAGAGGATCGCGGGCGCGTCGTCCGCGGCGAAGCGCTCGAAGAGTCCCTCCAGGACGGGGAAGGGCTTTCCGGCGCAGAAGACGGCCTCGGGGAGCCCGATGCGGCGCTCGCGCTCAAGGTCAAAACGAACGGTGGATTCGATCATGTCCGTCAAAAAATCGGGGTGGTGGTCAGGAGCGTAATTCTGCGCCTTTCGTCAGGCGGCCTGGTCGGGGCAGCTTTCAGCGCACGGCAGCGACGCGAAAGCGAGGCGCCTGCGGCGGATGTCGCGAAGAGGCGACTCGCCGAACTGGCGCTTGTATTCGCGCACGAACTGCGTCGAGCTTTCGTACCCCACGGCGTAGGCGGCCTCGGCCACCTGTCCGCCCGTGTCGAGCATCAGGCGCTGCGCCTCGAAGAGCCGAAGCTGCTTCTGGAACTGCAGCGGCGTCATGCCGGTGACGAGCTTGAACTGACGGTGGAAGTTCGAGGTCGACATGTTGTGCATGCGGGCGAGTTCCTCGATCGTGAAGGATGAGCGGAAGTTCTTCTTGAGCCAGCTCACCGCGCGGATGATGGCGCCCGCGGGTGCTGCGTCGCGCAGGAGCGGCATCAGGCTCGCCCCGGTCGGGCCCGTGAGGAGCAGGTAGTGGATGTCGCGGATCACGAGCGGCGCGCGGACGGGGATCTGCTCCGGGTTCGCAAGGAGCTTGAGCAGTCGCTCGAAGTCCTCGAGCAGGTCGTCATTGGCGTGAAAGACCGTCACCGCCTCGGGCGCGGCCGCCTCGCCCGCCGGCATCGGCAGGCCCTCGGCGAGCTCCATCAGCAGCGACCGGTCAAGAATGAGCGCAAAGGAGAGAAAGGGGTTCTCCTTCGAGACGCCGAGCGCCCGGTAGACGTTCGGCACCGAGGCGCCGCAGAGCAGGCTCTCGCCCGTGTGATAGACGATCTCGCGCGCGCCCATCGAGACGGACTTCTCGCCCGAGAGAATGAGCGAGCAGGCGAGGTCGCCCGTCGAGCACGAGAGCGGCATCTCCTGCTCGTAGCGGTAGGTGTGGAAGCCCGGTATGGCGGTGTCGCCGGTTCCGTGCGGCACGTCAAGCGCACGGAACATCTCAAGCATCTGAGCGAGCCGCCTGTTGTCTTCGGCCATGGCAGTCCTCCCCGTTGGCAAAGAGAGAAAAAGGATGGATCCGGGGCGGGAAAGTTCTCCCGCCGGAAACGGTGATGAACAGAATTTTAGGCAGGAATAGGCAGTTTGTGCTGCTGCTTTCACTCAATATTCCGCTGAAAATTCAGCGTCGATCCGCGGAATGTCAGTTTTCTCAGGGACATCGCTCTTCGGGAATGGGTTGATTCAAGAGAAATGGGCACGGATCCCGGAGAAATCGACAAACGGGCAGGAATGGCCGGTTCTCCGGTGCCTGTCCGGAGTCTCTTCGGAGCCTCGGAAAGAAAACGGACGGCCTCCCCGCAGGGATGACCGTCCGTCAGTGGTCTGAGGTGAGCGTGAACTTCAGCCCGTCAGTTGCCTCATGCCTCCGAGCCGCTGCTGATACTCTGCAGACGCCAGAGGTTCGCGTAGGCACCGTCCTTGGCGAGGAGCTCGGCGGGCGTGCCCGACTCGATGATCTCGCCCTTCGAGAGCACGACGATGCGGTCGGCGTTGTCGATGGTCGAGAGGCGGTGCGCCACGATGAGGGTGGTGCGGCCGGCCATCAGGCGCTCGAGCGCCTCCTTGATGAGGTGCTCGCTCTCGCTGTCGAGTGCGCTCGTCGCCTCGTCGAGGATGAGGATCGGCGCATTCTTGAGGAGCGCCCTGGCGATCGAGACGCGCTGCTTCTGGCCGCCCGAGAGGAGGCTGCCCGCCTCGCCCACGCGCGTGTTGAGTCCCTCGGGGAGGCTGCTGATGAAGTCCTTGAGCGCCGAGGCCTCGACGGCCGCCTCAATCTCGGCGTCCGTGGCATCGGGGCAGCCGTAGATGATGTTCTCGCGGATCGTCGCGTCAAAGAGGATCACGTCCTGCGAGACGACGGCGATCTGGTCGCGCAGGCTCGCGAGCGTGTACTCGCGCACGTCGCGGCCGTCAACCGTGACCTCGCCGCCGGTGGCTTCCCAGAAGCGCGGCACGAGGTTCACCATCGTGGACTTGCCTGAGCCCGAGAGGCCGACGAGCGCGACGTGCTCGCCCGGACGCACCGTGAGGCTGACGCCCTTCAGGGCCTCCTCCTCGGTGTCGGGATAGCGCACGTGCACGTCACGGTACTCGATCTCGCCGCGGGCGCGCTCGAGCTTCACCGTGCCCTTGTCCTCCTCGACGGGGGTGTCGAGCATCGAGAAGACGCTCTGCGCGGCGACGCTGATGCTCGCGAAGGTGGCGTTCAGGCCGGCGAGGTGCTGGATCGGGGGCATCAGGAGCAGCATCGCCGAGAGGAACGTGATGAACTCGCCGATCGTGAGATTGCCCTGCTGGGCCTGGAAGAGCGCGAAGGCGACGACGACAGCGACGCCGCTCATCGAGATCACCTGGGTCACGGGGGTGCCGAGGCCCTGCATCTTCAGCATGTTGACGGCCGTGCGGTGAATCGACTCGTTGATCGGACGGAAGCGCTCCATCTCGAAGTCATAGGTGCCGTTCACCTTGACGAGGCGCTCGGCCTCGTAGGACTCCTGGACGCGGGAGAGAACCTGGGCGATCGCCTCCTGGCTCTGGCGGACGATGCGGCGCGTGCGGCGGCTGATCGTGCGGAGGATGTAGCCGCCCAAGGGCCCCACGACGCAGGCGACGATCGTGAGCATCCAGTTCTGGTAGAGCAGAACCGAGAAGAGGGCGATCACCTGCATCGAGTCGCGCACGAGGATGATGGCAGCCGAGACGGCGCCGCCGAGCGCAATGTTCGACTCGTTGACGAACTTCGAGCACACGAGGCCCGTCGTGTTCTTCTGATGCGTCGCGTTCGTCCAGTGGAGCACGTTTTGGAAGAGCTCCATGCGCAGGTTCACGAGCATCGACTGGCTCACCTTGGTGAGGATGTAGGTGCTCATGACGGTCGAGACCGCGTAGAGAAGCGTGACGCCGAGCAGCGCCGCCGGAGCGGCGAAGATCACCCAGGCCTCCTCCTTGTAGAAGCCGAGGTCGGTGAGCTTGCCGAGCAGCGTCGCCGTGAGCGACGACATGCTCGCCGCGCCGATCATCCAGAAGCAGGCGAGCAGGAGTTTTCCGCGGAAGGGCTTCGCGTAGCCGGCGAGGCGCCTCAGCGGCGGATCGATCCCTTCGAGGAGCTGTTTGAAGATATTGGACACTTGCGGGATTCCCAACTTTGAATTCGGTGGCGTCAGGCGACGGCTTCGGAGCCCTTGAGGCCCTGCAGACGGCAGAGGCGGGCGTACTGGCCGTCCGCGGCGAGGAGCTCGGCATGCGTGCCCGTCTCCTGGATCGTGCCGTTCTGCATCACGACGATGAGGCTCGCCTTCTCGACGGTCGAGAGGCGGTGCGCGACGATGAACGTGGTGCGGTCCTTCATCAGGTGCTCGAGCGCGACCTTGATGCGCGCCTCGCTCTCGGCGTCAAGCGCGCTCGTCGCCTCGTCGAGGATGAGGATGGGGGTGTTCCTGAGCAGGGCGCGCGCGATCGAGATGCGCTGCTTCTGGCCGCCCGAGAGGCGTCCGCCCGCCTCGCCCACCGGGGTGTCGAGGCCCTGCGGGAGCGACTCGATGAATTCGGTGAGCGCGGCGGCCTTCACGGCTTCCATGATCTCCTCGTCGGTCGCGCCCGGTGTGCCGTAGGAGATGTTGCCGCGGATCGTGTCGTCAAAGAGGATCACGTCCTGCGAGACGATGGCGATCTGCCGGCGCAGGCTCTCGAGCGTGAGCTCGTCGATCGGGACGCCGTCGAGCAGGATGCGGCCGGAGGTCGGGTTCCAGAAGCGCGGGATCATGTTGACGAGCGAGGTCTTGCCCGAGCCGGAGGTGCCCACGAGCGCGACGCTCATGCCGGGCTCGACCGTGAGCGAGAAGTTGCTCACGGCGTCCTTGTTCGTGCCGGGGTAGCGCAGGGTGACGTTCTCGAAGGTCACCTCTCCGCGGGCGCGGTCGATCGTCTGCGTTCCGTTGTCGGTCTCGTGCGGTTCGTCGAGCGTCGCGAAGATGCTGCCCGCGGCGACGGCCATGCCGACGAAGGTGGCGTTGAGGCTCGAGAGGCGGCGCAGCGGCGGCAGGATGAGCAGCATCGCGGTGAGGAACGTGACGAACTCGCCGAGGGTGAGCAGACCCGCCTGGGCCTGAATGAGGGCGACCGTGAGCACGACGGCGACGCCGGCCATGCCGATCAGCTGCGTGGCGGGGTTGCCGATCGAGCCGATCTTCGTCATCCGCAGCGCAAGGTTGCGCACGACGTCGTTGATTTCCCTGAAGCGGCTGATCTCGAAGTCGTACGCGTTCGAGATCTTGATCACCGAGTGCGCCTCGTAGCTTTCCTTGACGCGGGCAAGGAGCGTCGCGATGTTCTGCTGGGCGCTCGCCATGATGCCCTTGAGGCGCTTCGAGATGTAGCGCAGCAGATAGATGATGGCCGGCGCGATGAGGAGCGTCACGAGGGTGAGCGTGATGTCATGCCAGACGAGGACGCAGGTGAGGGAGACGACCTGGATCGAGTCACGGATGAGAATGACCGATGACTTGGCGGCCGATGAGAGCGCGACGTTGGCTTCGTTGACGAACTTCGAGGCGACGAGGCCCGTGGAGTTGTTCGTGTACGCGGTGGCGGGCCAGCGGAGGATGTTCTCGAAGAGCTGTTCGCGCAGTTTGAGGAGCAGCGCCTGGCTTGCCTTGCCGAGCAGGAAGTTGCTCATGAACATGCTCCCGCCGTGGAGCATGGCGATGAAGATGAGCCCGATGGGGGCGGCGATCACGATCCAGGGCGCCTGTTCATAGAAGCCGAGGTCCGTGAGCTTGCCGAGCGTCATGGCGACGAGAGACGACGAGGCGGCTGCAGTCATCATGAAGAAGATCGCGCCGCCGATGAGGTGCTTGTAGGCGGGGAGGTAGCCGGCGAGCCGGCGCAGGTTCGGATCGACCTTTTCGTACTGTTTGAGCAGGAACTTTTTCATCGGACGGAAGGTGTGCGTTTCGGGCGGCCGGTCAGGCGGAGACGATTCTCACCGGGACGGGCGGCCGTCCGCATTGTCGCACAGCCGCAGGCTCCGCTGAACCCCGGGTTTGTCCAATGGCTGAACGGTCGGGCAGAGGCTTCGGAGCGTTTCTCTGCGCGCCTGCACAACGCGCTTCCCTGTGGTAGAGCGACTTCGCAATGTATAGTGCTGCGGCGCGGACCGTCCGCCCCTTGTCCTGATGACCCGGCGCGGGTGAATTCTTTTTGTGCAACATTGTGTTGTAGGGAGGAGCCGCGGCGCCTCCGCTCCATTCATTCCTTTGTCTCTTCGTCCCATGCAGAGTTCAGTCCAGACGTCCGAGTCCCGGGCCGCCCCTCCGAGGGTGCTCATCACGGGCGCCTCCGGTCTGCTCGGCCGGGCGCTGGTCGCCGGGCTCCGGCGCTCGGGCGGCTTCGAGGTCATTCCCGCGGATCATCGCCGCTGCGACGTCCGGGACGCGGCCGGTGTCGAGCGCCTCGTCGCGGACGCCGTGCCCGACGTGCTCGTCCACTGCGCGGCGATGACCGCGGTCGACCGGTGCGAGACGGAGAGGGAGCTTGCCTTCTCGGTGAACGCCGCCGGCACGGAGAACGTGGCCCGCGCCTGCGCCGCGCATGGCGTGAGGCTCGTCTTCCTCTCGACCGACTATGTGTTCGACGGCGCCCTCGGGCGTCCGTACACCGAGGACGACCCGGCCACGGGAGGCGCGACCGTCTACGGACAGAGCAAGTTCGCGGGCGAACGGGCGGTTCGCGCCTGCTGCCCGGACCACGTGATCATCCGCACGGCCTGGCTCTACGGGCCGGGCGGCCCGGACTTCGTCCACACGGTGAGGCGCCTTGCGCTCGCCGGGGCGGGGCCTCTCGCCATCGTGAACGACCAGCGGGGCTGCCCCACGGGCACGGCGGAGCTCTGCCGCGCGATCGCGGCGGTTCTGCGCCGGCCCGAGATCAGGGGGACCCTTCATGTCGCCGGGGAGGGCGGGACCACGTGGTTTGAGTTCGCGCGCGAGATCATCGACCGCCTCGGCATCGAGAGAGAAGTGCTCCCCATCACCACGGCGGAGCTCGGCCGCCCCGCGCCCCGTCCCGCGGATTCGAGGCTTGACTGCGGGCGGCTCGGCAGACTCGGCCTCCCGCCGATGCTTCGCCGGCAGGATGCGCTCGAGGCATTCCTGCGGGAGGAGTGGCCGCGCGGCGGCTAAAATCGCGGATCTCCCACAGAAATTCAACCGGAATCTTCCTTCAACATGTCCAGAACGCTCCTCGTCACGGGCGGCGCGGGCTTCATCGGCAGCGCCTGGGTGCTCTCGCGCCTCGCCGCCGGTGACCGGATCATCAACCTCGACCTCCTCACCTACTCGGGCAACCCGGAGAACCTCGCCGAGGCCGCCGGGAACCCCGCCCATGTCTTTGTGAAGGGAGACATCGGGGACGAGGGGCTCGTGAAGGCGCTTCTCGAGACCCACCGGCCGGACGCGGTGGTCAATTTCGCCGCGGAGACGCACGTCGACCGCTCGATTCTCGACCCGGACCGGTTCGTGCGCACGAACGTGCTCGGCACCTCGGTGCTGCTGAGGACCGTGCGGGACTGGTGGCTCACGCTCCCGGAAGAAAGACGCGCGGCGTTCCGGTTCCTCCACATCTCGACCGACGAGGTCTACGGCTCGCTCGGGCCCTCGGACGCCCCCTTCACCGAGTCGACGCCCCTGCGACCGAACTCGCCCTACGCGGCCTCGAAGGCCGCGGCCGACCACTTTGTGCGCGCCTGGCACGAGACCTACGGGCTCCCGGTGCTGATCACAAGGTGCTCGAACAACTACGGGCCGCGGCAATTTCCCGAGAAACTCATCCCGCTCATGATCCTTTCGGCGCTCGAAGGGAAGCCCCTCCCGGTCTACGGCACGGGCGGGAACATCCGCGACTGGCTCCACGTGGAGGACCACTGCGAGGCGCTCGCGCTCGTGCTCGAGCGCGGACAGCCGGGCGGCACCTGGAACATCGGCGGGGGATCCGGAAGAACGAACATGGAGGCGGTCGGCGCCGTCTGCTCGCTCCTTGACGAACTCCGCCCGAGGGCGGACGGCCGCTCATATCTCGAACAGATCCGGCACGTCGAGGATCGCGCGGGGCACGACTTCCGCTACGCGACGGACTTCTCAAGGATCACCCGCGAGCTCGGCTGGCGGCCGCGCCGCCGCTTCGAGGAGGGCCTCGCCGAGACGGTGCGCTGGTACCTCGGTCACCCGCAGTGGGTGAGACGCGTCGTGACGGGCGAGTACCGCGCCTGGCTCGAGCTCAACTACGCGGGCCGGGCGGACGCGGCGCCCTGATGTGAGCTTGAGGCGGGCGGATGTTTGCGCTAGGCTTGATTTCTGCCCGGAGCGCACTGCGCCGCTTCTGAAATAAAGGAACGAAAAAATGGAATTTGAAAAGACCCCGATCGACGGCGTCCTGCTCGTGAAGCCGAAGGTGTTCGGCGACGAGCGCGGCTTCTTCGTGGAGACCTGGCGCGAGGAGCGCTACCGTGAGATCGGCATTGACCTGCCCTTCGTGCAGGACAACCACTCGATGTCGAAGAAGGGCACGCTCCGTGGTCTGCACTTCCAGAAGGCGCATCCGCAGGGCAAGCTCGTGATGGTGTCATTGGGCGAGGTCTTTGACGTCGCGGTCGACATCCGTCCGGAGTCGCCCACCTTCGGCAAGTGGTTCGGCGCGGTGCTCACCGCGAAGAACCAGCACCAGCTCTGGATTCCGCCCGGACTCGCGCACGGCTTCCTCGTGCTCTCCGACATCGCGCACTTCCACTACAAGTGCACCGACATCTATTACCCCGAGGACCAGGGCGGCATCCGCTGGAACGACGAGACGCTCGCCATCGACTGGCCGCTCGCCGAGGGCATGGAGGTGCTCGCCTCCGAGAAGGACGTGAAGGCTCCTTCCTTCAAGGAACTCTTCGGCTGATTTCCGGCCGGGACAAGCCTCAGGGGCGCTGAGAGTGCATCACGCACCGGCGCCCCTTGCTTTGTCCGCCATCCGGTGTTCAGATGACCGGATCCCACCTGCGGCAGGAGAACTGCCGCGCGGTTTCGTCCGCGGCGCGGAGCACCGCATCCATGAGGGGCACCTCCCAGGAGCAGCTCGGCAGCGCCCTGCCGGTGAGCGCGCTCGCCGCCTGAGCGCGGAAGAGGGGGCGCAGGGACGACTCCTCGTAGAGGCGCCACGAGCGGATGATGCGGTCCTTCGAGCGGTCGAGGCAGAGGAGCGACGGGATGGCGTCTGATTTCGAGCCGTTCTGCCTCGAGTCGGCCGGCACGAGATTCCAGAGATCGTTCGAGTGCGTCCTCGCCCACGGGATCATGTGGTCGACGGCGAGGGTTTCCAGTGTGAGCGGCTTGTCCGACCAGACGCAGCGGAGACCGTTGTGAAGGAGCTCCGATTCGTAGATTCCTCTCGCCGCAGCCGTGTCGCGCGCCTCCTCGGCGGGGAGCATGCGGGAGATGATCTGTCCCTTCGAGAGGGGCTCTTCCTTTGATAGCGTTTTCGCGGGGAAGTCCGCGCTCCGGGCGGCCCAGCGCAGGATCACGGCGTCCGCGAGCCAGGGCGCGCAGCTGTTGAGCTCCCGCCAGAGCTCGGAGGGCATCATGAGTTCGCCCGAGACCGCCTCGAGGATGGCCGGGGTGAAGGGCTCGGAGCCGTCCGCGGCCGGCCAGCGCACGCCTGCGCGGGCGACCGAGAAGAGCCGGTGGGCGGAGAGTCCCGGCGCGGTGTCGCCGAGAGAATTGCCGCTGTAATGGATGGGGCCCTTGATGAGCGTCTCGTGCACCTTGCGCGCGAGCGCGATGAAGGCCGCGCGCCGTGCGCCGGCGAGGACGCCCGCGTAGAAGTCGCTTCTCGCGCTCACCCAGTCGGCGACGTAGAGGCGCATGAGGGTGGTGAGCTCGGTCTCGAACGCCAGTCTTCTGCCGCCGCCGATCTGGGGCGGAAGCGGAGCGTTCGTGAGCACCGTGTCGCGGAAGATCTGCCAGTAGTAGGCGATCGTGCGCTCGATCACGAGGGAGAAGGGAATCGCGATCTGGTGCGGGATCTCGGCCGAGCCTGCCGAACCGGCGGAAAGCTTCTCCGAGGCCCGCGACCGGAAGGCCGCCATCTCGGAGGCGGGCAGGTAGCGGACGCGCCCGGGCGAGGCGCAGTTCACGTCGGCCAGAGCGCGCAGCAGCGCGAACTTGTAGGTCGAGGTCTTCGAGTCATTCTCGATGACGCCCTGGATGTTCGCACGGGCGCGCTCCCGGCCGGCGCTTCTCACGAAGACGATCGTCACCCAGGTGGATTCAGATCCCGCGGGGCCGCCCCGGTTCTCCTCCCTCGTCGCGGCAGCGAAGCCGAAGCGGTCGAAGAGGTCGATGTAGTGCTCGGGCGGATAGTTCGAGTACCAGCGGCCGTCCTCCCCGGGATGGTCGACCGGGACGCTCACGATCACCGTGCCGCGCTCGCCCGCGGCGAAGCAGATCTCGCGCACCGCTGCGTAGAGCTCGTCGGCGGGAAGGTGCTCGAGCACGCCGCAGGCGAGGACCGCGTCAGCCGGGGCGTCGAGGCCGAGGCGCCCGAGCATCTCCTCCGCGCCGGTGAACCCGGCGGGGAGCCTGAGCCCGGCGAAGCGCAGGTGGGCGAGGGCCTTGCCCGGCAGCGCGGCGGCAATGCGCCTCGCCTCGGCGAGGATCTCGGGCGAGCCGTCGGTCGCGAGCACGTCGACGCCGCGGAGGGCGAGCGCGCGGGCGTCGCGTCCGGAGCCGCAGCCCACCTCAAGGAGCCGCGCCCCGGCGGGGACCCATTTCTCGAGCGTTCGCTCAATCGAGGCGGGGCTCAGCGACTCCCACCGGCGCACGAAGCCGGCGGCGTTCTCCGCATAGGCGCAGAGCGTTGTTTCGGCGCGGCATTGTGTGTAGTCGGAGTCGGTCATTGGTGGGAGGGCGGATGAGGCGGAGGGATTGTCTGAGGCTTATCGGAGCTCTTCGTGCATTCATTTTTCGGGAAAACCCGGGATCCCCTCAGTTTGCGGACCCTATCAGAGCTATGGCCTACATGATATCCCGTAAGGGTGTGGAGCAAAAACGCCTCAAATCGCCCGGCCGGGTGGCTAGAATCCCTTCAAACACAGACTCGGACGCGATTCCGCTCGAGGCGCGCAGCCCAGGCCCGGAAGGCCTCGGAAAGCCTGCCTGAACCGTTCCGGTCTGAAGAAGAACCCCACGAGATCCACTGCTGAAAGCCTTCGAAAACAATAAAGCCCCGAAGGCGGCCTGAACCGACGCTCCGACGATGTCCCGGAGGCGCGTCAGAAGTGTTCCGGCGGGGACTCGTACAGATACAGAGTAGAGAATCCCATGGAAGACACTTTCCTCTATGGCTTCTGGAACGGGCGCCGCTTTGACCGCCGCGCCAACCCCGAGAGCCAGCTTCCCGACGGTTTCCCGATGCAGGAAGCTGCGGAATTCAACCGCGGCAATCCGGTGACGAGCGTCATCGCGCCCCAGGGCTTCCTGATCTTCAAGGGCGCGGCGAGCCTTCCCCGCACGCTGCACGCCTACTATTCCAACGTCCGCCGTCTTTCCTGCGGCCGCTGCACGCCGTGCCGCATCGGATCGATCATGATCTGCGAGGCCCTCGAGCAGGCCATCAACGGCAAGGGCTCTGAAGTCGACTGGGCGCATGTGCGCAACCTCGCCCGTCAGATGCAGATCTCGAGCCTCTGCGGCATCGGCTACTCGACGGGCGCCGCGATGATCGGCGCCGTGGAGGGGTTCCTTGACATGCTGCAGACGACCGCCCCGGTGCCCGACGCCGGCACGGACGTGACGCTTGACGGCCGCTACGTGAGCGCCGCGACGGCGCCCTGCATCGAGGCGTGCCCGGCGAACATCAATGTGCCGCGCTACATCGACTACATCCGCGACGGCCAGCCCGACCTCGCCGAGGGCGTGCTTCTCGAGCGCTATCCGCTCGTCGGCACCTGCGGCCGCGTCTGCGTGCGCCCCTGCGAGAAGGCCTGCGCCCGCCGCTTCAATGACGCGCCGATCGCGATCAAGGACATGAAGCGCTATGCGGCCGACAAGACGGGCCTCCCGGTGGCGAAGCTCTTCGAGCCCTGCGCCGCCGAGGGCGAGGAGCCCAAGAAGCGCGTCGCCGTCGTCGGCGCTGGTCCCGCCGGCATCAACTGCGCCTATCACCTGCTGCAGCGCGGCCGTGACGTGGATGTCTACGACATGGAGCCCGAGGCGGGCGGCATGGCCCGCTGGGGCATCCCGTCCTACCGTCTGCCCCGCCAGGGTCTCGCCGCGGAGACCGACGTGGTCAAGTCGCTCGGCGGCCGGTTCTTCTTCGGCCAGAAGCTCGGACGTGACTTCGGCGTGAACGATCTCTTCGCGAAGGGCTACGACGCCGTGTTCCTCGGCATCGGCTGCGCCAACGGCCAGTACCTCGGTCTCCCCGAGGAGGATCAGGAGGCGGAGGGCTATCTCAAGGGCCTCGACTTCCTGCTTGAGGCCGAGCATGCCCAGCTCACGCCCGAGGGCCCGAAGGGGCTTGACGGCGACGTGGTCGTCATCGGCTGCGGCAACGTGGCCATGGACTGCTGCCGCGTCGCGCGCCGCCTGATGACGAAGGGCAAGGGACGCGTCGTCGTCGCCTACCGCCGCATCGAGGCCTCCGCGCCGGCCGATCCCGAGGAGATCAAGGCCGCCCGCGCCGAGGGCGTCGAGTTCGAGTTCCTCTGCGCGCCGAACCGCATCATCACGAAGGACGGCCAGGTGAAGGGCATCGAGCTCGTCCGCATGTACCAGACCGAGCCTGACGCCTCCGGCCGCCGCGCCGTGAAGCCCGTGCCGGGAAGCGAATTCTGCGTGCCCTGCCGCTACGTCATCGCCGCCATCGGTCAGAAGGTCGACACCTCGGTGATCCGTCCCGAGGACGGCGTCGCGCTCTCGAAGTGGGGCACGATCGAGACGAAGGCGGACTACACGACCTCCCGCCCGGGCGTCTTCGCCGGCGGCGACGGTGCCGTGGGCGCCAAGACCCTGATTCTCGCCATGTCGCACGGCGAGGGCGCCGCGAAGTCGATCGATGAATATCTGAAGAGCGGCGAGCCCGCGTTCTTCCCGAGGAAGCGCCTCGCGAAGATCATCAAAAACGCAAGGCTCCTTGACCAGTGCCGCCCGAAGCGTCCCCTCGCGGAGATGGAGCGCTTCGAGGTGAAGATGCTCGACCCGGTGCACCGCATCGAGAAGGGACCCTGGGAGGAAGTGGAGTTCGGCATGACCCATGAGGAGGCGTGGAAGGAATCGAAGCGCTGCATGCGCTGCTACCGCCTCATCGCCGTGACGGCACGTGACCCCGTGCCCGCCTCGGAAAAGACCACCGCTGAGACCCCCGCACTCTAAGGAGACCCCGAAATGGCATCCCTTCTTCACCAGACCGAACGAAAGGAATCGCTGCCGCGCGCGTTCATCAACGGCGTCTCCGTTGAGATCGAGCCCAACGACACCATCCTGAAGGCCGCGCGCCGCGCCGGCATCTTCATCCCCACGCTCTGCGAATTCGCGGCGCTCAACCACACCCCCGGCACCTGCCGCGTGTGCTTGGTCGAGGTCGAGAAGCTCGACGGAACGATCGACATCGTCACCTCGTGCGAGACCCGCATCGAGCCGGGCATGCGCATCCGCACCCGCACTCCCGAGGTCCGCCGCCGTCAGAAGCTCCAGATGGAGCTCCTCTTCGCCGACCACGACGAGAACTGCTCCTCGTGCTCGCGCCACGGCAACTGCGAGCTGCAGAAGTGCGCCCTCTGGGTGGGTCTCGACGGCTCGCACATCTCGGGCCGCCACTGCGCCCCGCGCGTCGAGGACATGAGCCAGAACGGCCTGCGCTTCGACGGCCGCAAGTGCATCCGGTGCCTCCGCTGCATCGAGGTCTGCCGTCAGGTCCAGGGCCCGCTCGTCTCCGCGCTCGTCCTCAAGGACACCGGCGCGGGCGCCCAGATCGGCTTCCGCGGCACGGACACGTGGGCGAAGTCCGACATCTGCATCCAGTGCGGCCAGTGCTCGCTCGTCTGCCCGACGGGCGCGCTCTCCGAGCGTGACGAGTGCTGCAAGGTCTTCGACATGTTCGACGACGACAGCCTCACGACGATCATTCAGTTCGCTCCCGCGGTGCGCGTCGCCGTCGCCGAGGCCTTCGCGCTCCCGGTCGGCACGAACGTCGAGGCGAAGATCGTCACGGCCCTGAAGCACATGGGCGCGGACTACGTGATGGACACCCGCTGGTCGGCTGACGTGACCATCCTCGAGGAAGGCACCGAGATGCTCACGCATTTCGAGGAGCAGAAGAAGGCGGGCACGCTCGACAAGCCCTTCACCTACTTCACCTCCTGCTGCCCGGGCTGGATCAACTACGTCGAGAAGATCGCGCCGGACATGATCCCGCACATCTCCTCGACCCGCTCGCCGCAGGCGATCTTCGCCGCGCTCGCCAAGACCTACATGGCGAAGAAGGCGGGCCTCGAGAAGAAGAACATCCGCGTGATCTCGATCATGCCCTGCACGGCCAAGAAGGACGAGGCCGCGAGGAAGCTGCTCGCCCGCGAGGACGGCAGCCGCGACACCGACGTGGTGCTCACGGTCCGCGAGCTGATCCGCCTCATCCGCCGCTCGGGTCTCAACCTCGCCGAGCTGCCGGACACGCCCTTTGACTCGCCGGAGATGTCCGTCTCCTCGGGCGGCGCGATGCTCTTCGCGACGACCGGCGGCGTGATGGAGGCCGCGATCCGCACGATGAACGCGATCAAGAACAACGATCCGAGGCCGCTGCCTCCGCTCGAGATGATCCGCGGTCCGCACGGCATCAAGGAGGCGACGGTGAAGCTCGGCGACCTGGGCGACATCCGCGTCGCGGTGGTCCACGAGTGCTCGAACGTCGCGCACGTGATCGACATGGTGAGAAACGGCACGGCGCCGTGGCACTTCGTCGAGGTGATGGCCTGCCCGAACGGATGCGTGGGCGGCGGCGGCACGCCGCGCGGCCACGATGTCTGGGGCCGCAACTCGCTCATCCGCCAGCAGTCGGTCTACAAGATCGACGCCGAGGCGCCGATCCACGCGTCGCACGAGAACCCCGAGGTGATCCGCCTCTATCAGGAGTTCCTCGGCGAGCCCTGCGGCCATCTCTCGCACGAGCTTCTGCACTGCACCTACGAGGACCGCAGCCGCAAGTCCGAGGTGAAGCCCGCGAGGAAGGTCTTCCGTCTCGAGCAGCTCCACGCGGAATCCGGCACGAACGACGGCATCTGATCACTCTGATCTGATGAACGCAAGGGCCCGGCAGGGCGCCAGGGATGAAATCCCGGGCGGTCTTCCGGGCCTTCCTTTGTCCCGATCCCGCGATCAGGTGCGGCTTAAGGCGAAGCGGGGCGCGGCACGGTAGAATTCGCCTGCGGAATACGAACAAGTCTCAGTACTGTTTAATGTGTTCCATCGCCTCCTGCTCTTGCGGAGGCAAGGAAAACAAGGTTTTGGCCCGGGAGCGGGACGGGACGGCGGCAGGATCGGGGGTCGATGCTGTCGCCGGCCTCGGCGGACGGAGGGGAAATCGTCCGTCCGAGGGTCGGGAGCAATCCCGATTCCTGAACGCGACCGGGCCAAATTTTTCTCCTTCACTCATGCAGCCGGCCGGACCGGGCCGGAAAAGCGCCTGCGCCCGGACTTTGTCCAAGTCCGGGCTTTTTTGCGGGCATCGCCCGGAAACGATCAAAAAACGGATATGAAGGTGAGCAGGTCCTTCACCCTCTATGATGAAAGCAGG
>NZ_JAUNSF010000018.1 GCF_030539355.1 Sutterella sp. | reverse complement strand
CTTCATCATTCTCTCCTTCTACTCGGCCGTGGGCGGCTGGTGCCTGAAGTACCTCTGGGACGCGTGCCTCGGCAACGGTCTCATCACAGACACGACGAAGCTCGGCGAATACTTCGGCGGCTTCGTCTCGAACACCGTTGACTCGTACGGGTACCTGCTCCTCTTCCTCGCGCTCACGGCCTGGGTCGTCGAGAAGGGCGTCCAGTCGGGCATCGAGAAGGTCGCGAAGATCCTCATGCCGGCGCTCTTCATCCTGATGCTCATCCTGATCGTGCGCGGCGTGACGCTTCCCGGCGGCTGGCAGGGCGTCGAGTTCCTCTTCACCCCGCGCTGGGAGGACTTCAACGGCTCGGCGCTCTTCAACGCGATGGGCTTCTGCTTCTTCTCGCTTTCGCTCGGCGCCGGCACGATGATCACCTACGGCTCCTACCTCTCACCGGAGACGGATCTGCCGTCGTCGGTGAGCTGGGTCGCGGTGCTCGCGATCATGTCCGCGATCCTCGGCGGCCTGATGGTGATGCCGGCGGTCTTCGCCTTCAACCTCGACCCCGGCGCGGGTCCGGGCCTCACCTTCGTCACGATGCCCGCGGTCTTCGCGCAGATGCCCCTCGGGCAGGCCTTCGCGGTGGCGTTCTACGCCTGCCTCGTGGTGGCCGCGCTCACGTCCTCGGTCTCGATGCTCGAGGCCTGCTGCGCGCTCCTTGAGCAGGAGTGCGGTCTGAAGCGCCAGAAGGCCATTCTCGCCGTGCTGATCGCCTCGGCCCTCGTCGGCTTCGCCGCGAACATGTCCTTCGGCGGCTGGAGCGACGTGAAGATCTTCGGCAAGAACATCTTCGACCTCCTTGACTACGTGTCATCGAACATCGGCATGCCGCTCTCCTCCTTCGGCATCGCCATCGCCGCGTCCTGGGTGGCCTGGAAGGCCACCGAGACGGAGCTCGTGCGCACCCGCAGCCTCTCGCCGGCGCTGCTCAAGACCATCCGCTTCCTGATCGGCTTCTGCGCGCCGGTCTTCGTGACGATCGTCGCGCTCGGCAGCCTCTGATTCCCGTCAGATGACCGCCGGCCCCTCGGGCGGGGAAGTCCTCGCCCGGACGCTCGCCGCCGAATGGCGCGCTCACCGCGGGCTCTGGCTCGCGGTGATTGCCCTCGCCTTCGCCGCGGCCCTCGCGGCCGCGGGCCTTGACACGGAGCGCCCCTTCACCGGGGCGCTCGCGCTCAACCTCGCGCGTGCCGTGCTCTTTCTCTCCATCCTCGCGGCGGCGGCGCTGCTGCTGACGGCCTCGGCCGTGCAAAGGAGCGCCGGACAGTTCCCCGCCTCCGAGCGCCCCGCGTTCCTCTCGTCACTGCGCCGGAGAACCTGCGCGCTGGCGCTCCTGCCGCTCGCAGCCGCCCTCGCCTCGCTCGGGGTTCTCTTCCTCTCACGCTGACGCGGCGGCTGGGCGCGGTATCCTTCTCTTTTTCCCCACCGCACCTCTCCGCCCCATGCCCCGCACCAAGCCCCGCCGGACGCCCGAGCGCCCGCTCGTTCACCTCGACCGCACCGTCGTCACGGGGCTCGACGCCTCGGGCGCGGGCCTCGTCCGCTCGCCCGAGGGGCTGGAGGTTCTCGTTCCCGGGGCGATCCCGGGCGCCGAGATCGCGCTCGATTACCGCGCGCCCGCGCCCGGCGGCCGCAGGGGATTGGCCGAGCAGTTCACCGAGCTCGCGCCCTCGCCCTTCGCGGACCCCGGGGCCTGTCCGCTTGCAGGGGACTGCGGCGGCTGTCCCGCCGGGCGGATCAGCTACGAGAAGGCGCTTGAACTGAAGACCGGGCTCATCGTGGCCGGGCCGCTCCGCGCGGCGGGGCTCCTCACCGACGAGAACCCGGAACTCCTGCGCCCCGCCGTCGGGCAGCCCGCGGCGTGCCGCCGCGCCTTCCGCAACAAGGCCGTGCTCTACCCCGGGATCATCGGGGGCGAAGGGCGCTTCGGCTACTTCCGCGCGCGGAGCCAGGCGCTTGTCGCGGCCGAGGCGTGCCCGCAGACGCCCGCCTGGATGGGCGAGGCCGCCCGCGCGCTCGCGCCGCTTCTCCTCACACCGGAACTCGCGCCCTGGCACGAGGCGACGGACTCCGGCGTCCTCAGGTGCCTCACGCTCCGCGAGGCCCCGGGCACGGCCGAGCGCATGGCGGTGCTCACCGTCAGGCGCCTTCCCGCCGGGGCGGCTGAAGAGGAAAAACTCTTTGAACGCATCCGCGGGGCGCTTGCCGGGGCGGGCCTTCATGCGCTCCTCGTCAATCTGCACGAGGCGCCGGGGAGCGCCGTGCTCTCCTTCGCGCCCGGCGCGACCCGCGTGATCGCGGGCGCGGAGCGCATCGCCTGCACGCTCGAAGGGCTCGCGTTCCGCTTGGGTGCCGAGACCTTCCTGCAGGTCAACACCCCGCAGACGCCGGTGCTCTACCGCACGGCGCTCGACGCCCTCGACATTCATCCGGGCGACCGGGTGCTCGACCTCTACTGCGGCGTCGGGACGCTGACGCTCCTCGCCGCGGCGCGCGGCGCCGGGGTGCTCGGCATCGAGCGCGTCGAACACTCGATCCGCTGCGCCGATGAGAACGCCCGTGAGAACGGCTTCCCCGACGCGCGCTTCATCGCCGCTCCCGTGGAGCAGGCGCTCTCCGGGGAGCTCCCGGACGGATTCGTGCCCGACCTCGTCATCGCGGACCCCGCGTACCAGGGGCTCACGGGCGGCGCGGCGGAGGCACTGGCCCGGCTCATGAGCACCTCGGGCGCGCGGCGCCTCGCCTACGTCTCCTGCAATCCGAAGAGCTTCGCCCGTGACGCCGCGGTGCTCGCGGCCGGAGGAATGCGGCTCGTCTCCGTCACGCCGGTCGACATGTTCCCCGGGGCGATGCACCTCGAGGCGGTCGGCGTCTTCGAGCGCGAGTGACCGCCGGGACTCAGGCTGCGGAGTCCTTTGTGTAGAGCCCGTCGTGCCAGGCATGCGGGTCCTGGAAGAACTGCAGGGCCTTCTCCAGCGTCCTCGTCTTGAAGAAGTCCGGCAGGCTCTTCATCACCGTGCGGCCGTAGCCCTTGTCGGCGATGCGGCTGTCGCAGATCATCAGCACGCCGCGGTCGGTTTCGCTGCGGATGAGGCGCCCCGCGCCCTGTTTGAGCGAGATGATCGCCTCGGGGAGCGAGAGCAGCCCGAAGGGGCTGCCGCCGCGGCTCCGGATCTCGTCCGAGCGCGCGGCGAAGACCGGGTCGTCGGGCGGCGCAAAGGGAATCTTGTCGATGACGACGAGCGAGAGCGCCTCGCCGCGCACGTCCACGCCCTCCCAGAAGCTCATCGAGCCCACGAGAATGGCGTTGCCGTGGTGGCGGAATTCGTCGATGAGCGCCGCCTTCGGCATCTGTCCCTGCACGAGCAAGGGCCAGCGGTTGCCGATTTCGTCGAGCTTCACCTCGAGCTCGGCGGCGATGCGCTGCACGGCGGCGAGCGACGTGCAGAGAAAGAACGTCCGCCCGCCCGCCGCCTCGACCAGGGGCCACGCCGCGTCGGCGACGCGCTTCGAGTGCTCGATCGTGTTGACGGGCGCCGGGAGCCTCGGCAGATAGAAGCACGACTGCTCCCAGTAGTTGAAGGGGCTCTCCCAGGTGAGGCCCATGGGTTCGTCGATTCCCACGGACGCGGCGAAGTGCCGGAAGTCGCCGGCCGCGGAGAGCGTCGCCGACGTGAAGACCCACGCGCCGCCCTCGGACTCGCGCAGCGTCCTGAATTCGTCCGCGAAGGAGAGCGGCGTGATGTGAAAGCGAACGGTGGTCGCCGTGACGGCGATCCACTCGACGGTGGCGGCGCGCCCCTTCTTCTCTCCCCCGGGGGCATCGTCAGCCGCAACGCCATCCGGCGCGGCATCCGCGACGGCCTCGGCTTCGTCCGTTTTGTTCCCGGCCGCACGGGCATCCCGGGCGGCGAGCCCCTTGATGATGTCCTCCCACAGCCCAAGCTCGGCGTCGACCTCCTGCGCCCAGGCGCCGAGGACGTCGAGCTCGTCGTTGCGCCCGGCGTTCGCTTCGAGGGCCTTGACGATCGCGCCGAACGCCTTGAGAAGCTCCGCGAAGGGCTCCGTGAGCTTTTCTGCGAACCCCTCGATTGACTTCACGGCCCGGCGGTCGCCCTCCTTGAGGCCGAGATCCATCACGGCGATGCGCAGGTCCTTGGCGGCCTTCGAGGCGCGGTCCATGAGGAGCGACCAGTCGGCGCCGTCGCGGGCGTGGTTGAGACCGAGCGCGCGGGCCTCCTCGGCGATTTTCTCGAGCTGCCACGTCGTGAAGCAGCTCCCGAAGAAGTCCGAGGCAATGCCGGGAAGCTGGTGCGCCTCGTCGAAGACCGTGAGGTCGGCCTGCGGCAGCATGCCGTCGATCTGTCCGCCCGAGGCGTTCTTGAGTTCGAGCGACGAGAGGTAGAGGTGGTGGTTGACGATGACGACGCGGCTCGCCATCGCCTTCTCGCGCGCGGCGCGCACGAAGCAGTTCCCCCAGTGCGGGCACTTGTCCTTGCCGAGGCAGTTCTCGCGCGTGCTCGTCACGAGCGGCCAGAGCGGATCGTCCTCGGGCACGTCAGGGAGCTCGGAGCGGTCGCCCGTGGGCGAGATGTCGCAGAAGCGCCGGATCTGGCGCAGCTTGTGGAAGCTGTCGCGCTCGGGCAGGTACCCCTCCTCCTCGAGGCGCTCGAGGTGATAGGGGCAGACGTAGTTGGCGCGGCCCTTGAGGACCGCGACCGGAATCGTGATGCCGAGCGCGGCCTGGAGCGCCGGCAGGTCCTTCTGAAAGAGCTGGTCCTGCAGGGGCTTTCCCGCGGTGGAGATCACCACGGTCGAGTTCGAGAGCAGCGCCGGGAGCAGGTACGCGAAGCTCTTGCCCGTGCCGGTGCCGGCCTCGGCGAGAAGCGTCTCCTTTCCCTCGATCGCGCCGGCCACGGCGAGCGCGAACTCGGTCTGGCCCGCGCGCGGACGGAAGCTCGCGGTCACCCCCGAAAGGGGACCGTCCTCGGAAAAGGCACGGGCTACACGGTCCCGGAGCGGGACCGCGTCGTCAAAGAGATCGAGCCAGCGGCGCTGCATCTTGAGGATCCTCCCTTAGAAGTCTTCCGCAGTCGGTCAGAAGTACTTCGCGAGGCCGCTCTGCTTCTCCTTCTGCTGCTGCTCGTAACGCTTCTGCGCCTCCGAGCGCTCCTCGAGGCTCTTCTCGAAGCGCTGCTGCTTCCTCTCGCGCTCGGCGCGGCGCTCGGCGGCGAGTTTCTCCGCCTCCTCGAGGCGCCTCGCGGCCTCGGCCTGCTTCTCGGCGAAGTACGCCTCGTTGGCCTTTTCAAGCTCCTCGCGCGAGGCCTCGGCCGGCGCGCCCTTCATGCCGGAGGGCAGGCTCTCGGGGCGCACCTCGGCCGCTCCCATGCCGGAGGGCTTCGAGGGCTCGCGCACTTCCGCGGGCTTCAGCCCCGAGGGCTTGGAGGGTTCCTTCACTTCGGCCGGCTTCAGGTCCATGGGCTTCGAAGGCTCCTTCACCTCGGCGGACCTGAGCGTCGTGGGCTTCGAAGGCTCGCGGACCTCCTTCGGGGCGATTCTCGAGGGCTCGCGCTTCTCGCCCACCTTCTTGGGGGTGATCTTCACGGGCTCGGGGCGGTCGGTCTTCACTTCCTTCGGCTTCACCTGCATGGGAGCCTGCCGCGGCTTCGCGGCCTGCTCGGCGCGGCGCGCCTCGCTGCGCCGCACGCGCTCCATGCGGATCACCTCGTCGGCGAGCACCATCACGCGCCTTGCCTCGCGCTTGCGCTCGAAGGAGAGCTTCCTCGCGTCATCGATGCACTTGTTGACGAGGAAGCGGCTGTTGCACACCGCCTGAACATCCTCCATCGCCCGGTCGATGCGGTCGAGCTCGCGGCTCGCATCCTTCTTCACGCGCTCGGCGAGGTCGGGATCCTTGATCGCGTCCTTCTGACTCCAGCGCTCGTAGAAGGACGTGTCCCTCAGATAGTGTTCCGCGACCTCGGCCTTCTGCTCGGCCGTCTGCGGCGGCTCGGCCGCCCCGGCCGCGGCAGAGGCGAGGAGAATCGAGAGGAGGAGCGCGGCGGTGGTGCGGACGTGGATCATGGGAGGAACAGGGCGTCTAGAAGATTCAGTTGCTGTGAAGAGGAATTTTAGGGCACGGCCCGCGCCGGGACATTCCTCGCCGCACCCTGCGAATGCAAGCAAATCTTCCGCGGCGCCTGAAGCCGCATGAAGCAAAAGGCGCGGCCGGAGAGAACCTCCGCGCCGCGCCTCGTGTCGCTGATTCCTGACCCGGACGATCAGAGCACCGTGATCACCTCGTCGCGCGGGAAGCGCGACTTCGGGCGCGCGGCGTTCGCATCATCCGCCGAGTGGTGCCCGAGCGCGCAGCCGATCACGCACTTCCTGCCCAGGGCGGGGAAGCCGAAGATCTCGTCGGCACGCTCGAACTCGATGCCGCCGAGCGAGGTCGCGTCGACACCCATGCCGGCCGCGGCGAAGAGCAGGAACCCGAGCGCAATGCTCGCCTGCTCGCGCGCCCAGATCTCGCCCCGGTCGGGCCCGGAGCAGTAGGCGGAGACGCCCGCCTCGCGGACCCTGAGCACGGTCTTGTCAAAGCCCGAGGCGATCGCGGCGGCGTCGAACCGCCCGTCCTTCATCTCCTGGTCCGTCACGCGCGCGGCGCGGGGGACGAGGTCCCGTTCGATCGTGAAGAGCACGATGGCGTCGCAGTGCTCCACGCGCTCGATGTTGAAGTCCTTGATCGCAGGGAGGAGCTTCGCGCGCGCCTCGGGCGAGCGGATCACGTAGAAGTGCCACGGCTGGATGTTGACCGAGGAAGGCGCGAGCCGCAGGATCTCGAGAAGCGCGTCGAACTCCTCGTCCGTGAGGGGCTTCGAGGCGTCATAGTGCTTCGCCGTGTAGCGGCGGCGGGCGATGTCGAGCATCCCGTTCATTTGCGGCTCCTTCCTACGGTCACATCAGATCACTTGAACTCGGTGAAGAGCTCTTCCTTCGGGAGGCGCGACTTCGGGCGCGTGGCGTTGCCGTCGCGCGGGTTGCGGTAGCCGAGCGAAAGCGCCACGACCGAGGTGAGGCCGCGCTCGGCGAGGCCGAGGATCTCGTCGAGCTTCTCGAAGTCGACGCCCTCGAGGCAGGTCGAGTCGATGCCCATGCCGGCGGCGGCGTAGAGCACGATGCCCATGCCGATGTAGGCCTGGCGGGCCTCCCAGGCGACGAGCTCGGCCTCGCTTCCCATGTGCAGGCCGGCGAAGTGACGGCGGCCGGCGTCCTGCTGGGCCTGAAGCTCGGCGTTGGGCAGGCGCCCGTCGGCGACCTCCTGCGCGAGCACGCGCTCGAAGTGCGCGTCGTCGAGCTTCTTCGGCACGCAGAAGACGATCACGTCGCTCGCCTCGGAGACGCGCTCGCGGTTGAAGTCCGGGAAGGCCGGGAGAAGCTTCTCGCGGGCCTCGCGGGTGCTCGCCGTGACGAAGTGCCAGGCCTGGCAGTTCACCGACGTGGGCGCGAGGCGCAGGATCTCGAGGAGCGAGTCGAACTGCTCGCGGGGGATCGCCTGGCCGCCGTTGTAGTGCTTCGTCGTGTAGCGCTCCTGGGCGATGCGAAGGAAGATATTGTTTTCCATGGGATTTCAACTCCAACTGTGCTTGTGCGACACGACCGGCCACCGTCCGGGAAACCCGGCCGGAAGGGACGCGTCCGTTGTTCCGCACAAAACAATAGCAAACGCGGCGGGCCACGTCTTCAACCTCCGGTATTAGCCCGAACCGTGGATCCGGCCCTCCGGCGGCGAGAAATCTTCCCGCCCATGACAGAACGACTATCAGCGGGAAAGTTTTCAGAGGCCCGGACCTATGGGGGAAAATTGCCCCGCACTATCAGCGCTCCTGTGAGGATTCCGCGCCGCTCCCGCGCTGAAGGCGTTTGATAAAATTCGCCCCAGTACAAAAAGCCGCGCGCTCGCAAAGGCATGCGGCCCTGCAGGACCAGCCCCCAACAAGCCATTTGTAAGAAGAAAAGGAAAATGAAGAAGACACCTATCCGCGTTTCCGTCACCGGCGCCGCCGGCAACATCGGCTACTCGCTCCTCTTCCGCATCGCCTCCGGCAGCATGTTCGGACCTGACCAGCCCGTCATTCTGCAGATGCTCGAGCGTGACAACCCGAAGAGCATGCAGGCGAGCAAGGGCGTGATCATGGAGCTCAACGACTGCGCCTTCCCGCTGCTCGCCGACGTGGTGAGCTCGTCGGATCCGAAGATCGCCTTCCGTGACGCCGAGGTCGCCCTCCTCGTGGGCGCCCGCCCCCGCACGAAGGGCATGGAGCGCGCCGATCTTCTGAGCTCGAACGCCGCGATCTTCGTCGAGCAGGGCCGTGCGCTCAACGAGTACGCGAGCCGTGACGTGAAGGTGCTCGTCGTCGGCAACCCCTGCAACACGAACGCCTGGATCGCCATGAAGAGCGCTCCGGATCTGTCGCCCCGCTGCTTCTCCTCGATGCTCCGCCTCGACCAGAACCGCCTGATGTCCCAGATCGCCGAGAAGCGCGGCCGCGCCGTCACCGACGTGATGAACGCCTTCGTCTGGGGCAACCACTCCCCGACGATGGTTCCGGATCTCGAGCACGCGATCGTCGCCGGTCTCCCGGCCCTCGACAACATCGAGCGCGAGTGGTACGAGAACACGCTGATCCCGATCGTCGCCAAGCGCGGCTCGGCGATCATCGAAGCGCGCGGCGCGAGCTCGGCCGCCTCCGCCGCCTCCGCCGCCATCGATCACATCCATGACTGGGAGCTCGGCAGCGACGGCAAGATCGTCACGATGGGCGTCCCGTCCGACGGCTCCTACGGCGTTCCCGAGGGCATGATCTTCGGCTTCCCCTGCATCACGAAGAACGGCGACTACGAGATCGTCCAGGGTCTCGAGCTCTCCGATTTCGTCAAGGCGAAGATCCAGAAGTCCGTCGAGGAACTCCAGGCTGAGCAGGAGTTCGTCGAGAAGCTCCTCGCCTGATAGCGAAGCCTGACTTCTGAGAAAATGCGGGCCGCAGGTTCACTGCGGCCCGTTTTCTTTTCTTCTGTTTCCGTTTTTGCCTCATGTTCCCCGCTGAGATTCACAGCGCCGTGCGCGCCATGACCGACCGGCTCGCCCGGGAGAGTTCCGATGCCGGGCACGCGGAGGCGCTGAGCGTCGTGCTCGACACGCACATCGTGATGGAGTGCTTCCACTGGCGCGATCCCGCGGCAGGAGCGTTGCGCGAAGCGATTGAGGCGGGACGGGTGCGCCCCGTCGTGAGCGAGGAGACGATGCTCGAGCTCGCGGGCGTGCTCTCGCGGCCCGCGTTCGGGCTCGGAAACGACGAGGTGATCGCGATTCTCGGGACCTTTGCAGCCCTTGCGCGGCTCGTCTCCCGCGAGGCGCTTGAGGCCGCGGCGAGCGGTCTCTCCGTCCGCTGCCGCGACCCGGAGGACCAGAAGTTCCTCACGCTCGCCGCGGCCGCGGGAGCGCGACTTCTCGTCACGCGCGACCGGCTCCTCAGGAAAGCCGCGAAGCGCCTGCGCCCCATGGGCGTCGTGACGATCACGACCGACGAGTTCGAACGGACCCTCGCGGAGACGAGGAAAGAGTGAAAGGTTCAGCGCAGCGCGAACCAGATCATGCTCACGACGGCGTTGACGATCCAGAAGCCGCAGGCGATGAGCGCGAGCCAGAAGAGAATGCGGATGATGCGGGGAGCCATGTCTGTCGGATTCCTCGTGTATTGATCGAAAGGCGCCATCTTAGTGCGTCCTGCCGGCGTGCGTGACCGGTCGCGGGCACGGAAAACCGCAGGCTCCCCGGACCCGTCACAATCCGTCGCACAAGCGCCGCCGGCGGACTTCTCCGGCCTAAGCAATTTCTAGTAGAAACAATAGACTAGGCACTTTATCGTCCCATGTCCATGGTAGGGACGGACGGGGCCGATGCAGAGGGCATCCCCTAGAATACGTTCCTGTTTCGCACAGTGGCGGTGCATTTTACGCACCGCCGGAGAACGACAAGAAGACCCGCGGAACATTTTTCTCTTTTAACAAAAAGCAAGCCCGCCCTCACCCGAGCCGCCGCCTTCGGACGACTCAACCCTTTTTTCCTGAAGGGCGGAGCCCGCGAAAACTTTCAGGAATCTTCCCATGGACACCGCAACCGAGATTGTCTCGAGCGTAAACAGCCTCCTCTGGGGCATGTACTGCCTGATACCGCTCCTCGTCGGCACCGGCATCTATCTCACCTTCCGCCTCCGCTTCATCCAGATCCGCCGCTTCCCTGACGCCTTCCGTCAGGTGTTCGGCGGCTTCACGCTCTTCGGCTCGCACGCCGGCAAGGACGGCATGTCGTCCTTCCAGTCGCTCGCGACCGCCATCTCCGCTCAGGTCGGCACGGGCAACCTCGCCGGCGTCGCCACCGCGATCGCGATGGGCGGCCCGGGCGCCATCTTCTGGATGTGGCTCGCCGCCTTCTTCGGCATGGCCACGATCTTCTCCGAGGCGGTGCTCGCGCAGGTCTTCCGTGCGCGTGACGCCCACGGCCAGATCATGGGCGGCCCGGCCTTCTACATCAGCAAGGGCCTCAACAACAAGCCGCTCGCCGCGTTCTTCGCGCTCGCGATCATCATCGCGCTCGGCTTCATCGGCAACATGGTGCAGGCCAACTCGATCGCCGACAGCTTCCACTCGGCCTTCGACATTCCGCAGTGGGTCACGGGCATCTTCGTCTTCGCCATCGCCGGCTTCATCTTCATCGGCGGCGTGCGCCGCATCGCGAGCTTCGCCGAGAAGATGGTCCCGATCATGGCCCTCATCTACATCGTCGGTTCGCTCACGATCATCTTCGCGAACTACGACATGATCATCCCGGCCTTCAAGTCGATCTTCGTCGGTGCCTTTGACCCGGCGGCCGCCACCGGCGGCATCATCGGCGCGAGCATCAAGGAAGCCATCCGCTACGGCGTCGCCCGCGGCCTCTTCTCGAACGAGGCGGGCATGGGCTCCACGCCGCACGCCCACGCGCTCGCCCGCGTCGAGCACCCCTGCCAGCAGGGCCTCGTCGCCTACTTCGGCCTCTTCGTCGACACGTTCATCGTGCTCAACATGACCGCCTTCGTGATCCTCTGCACGGGCGCGGTCGACGGCTCGACCACCGGCATCACCCTCACGCAGAAGGCCTTCACGGACGGCCTCGGCGCCATCGGCCCGGCCTTCGTCGCGCTCTGCCTCTTCTTCTTCGCCTTCACCACCATCGTCGGCTGGTACTTCTTCGGCGAACAGAACGTCAAGTACCTCTTCGGCCTGCGCTGGGTGCAGAGCTACCGCGTGCTCGTGCTCTGCTTCCTGATGCTCGGCAGCTTCCTGCACGTGAGCCTCGTCTGGGAACTCGCCGACTTCTTCAACGGCATCATGGTGATCCCGAACGTGATCGCGCTCCTCGCGCTCTCGGGCCTCGTCACCAAGGTCCTCAAGGACTACGAGGGCAAGTTCCTCTTGGGCGAGACGCCTGACTACGGCGCCCGCTCCGCCACGGGCGGCGAGCCCTTCGACTACGTCACCCCGGGCGACGTCGCCGACGCCGAGGAAGAGAACGGCGAGCCGCGCCGCCGCCGCTCCTTCCGCCTGCGCCGCCGCAGCCGCAAGATCGAGGAGAACGCCGACCGCCTGAAGGAAGAAGGTCTCGACCGCTTCTGATCGCAGGAAAGCACTTTCCTCCCGTGCCTCGACCGAGTCGTTCCGGACGAGGCGCGGGAAGCGAAAAAAATGAAGCCCGCCAGGATTCCGGTCCGGCGGGCTTTTCGCATGTGTCGGCTGAGCGCGTCCTCAACAGAAGTCGGCAGGGAAGCCGAAGCGCGTCCAGACGGGCGTCAGGTCCTTCGGAATCGTCGGCTGCATGCCGGGGCTCGGGCGCGGCGAGCGCTCCGAGTGCCAGTCCGAGCCCGTGCTCGCGAGGAATCCGCGCTCGCGGGCCTTCTCGGCGAAGACGATGTCGGAGACGCGGCTCTGCGAGCCCGAGGTCACCTCGATCGCGAGCCCGCCCGCCTTCTGGAAGTCGTCAAGCAGCGCGTCGCGCATCCAGTCCGCGGAGAATTCATAGCGCCCGGGGTGCGCGAGCACGGCCGTGCCGCCCTCGGAGACGATGAAGCGCACGCTCTCGGCGACGGTCGGCCACTCGACGCGCGCGTAGGCGGGGCGCCCCGGCTTCAGGTACTTGTCGAAGGCCTCCTGATAGGTCTTCACGTGGCCGGACTCGAGGAGCCAGAGCGCGAAGTGCGTCCTCGAGAGCGAGGTCGCATGGTCGGCGAAGCCGAGCGCGCCCTCGAGCGCCCCGTGGATGCCGCAGGCGGCGAGCTTGCGGTCCATCTCCTCGCCGCGTTTCAGGCGCTTCCCGGCGGTGCCGGAGAGAAACTTCGTGAGACCGTCGCTCTCCGGGTCGATGCCGAGCCCCACCACGTGAATGCCCGTTCCCGCGAACTGCGAGGAGATCTCGATCCCGGGGATGAAGGCGATGCCGGCGGCCTCGGCGGCAGCGCGGCAGGACTTCGCGCCCGCCATCGTGTCGTGATCCGTGAGGCTCATGAGCTTCACGCCGTTCCGCGCACAGATCGCCACGAGATCCTCGGGCGGAAGCGCGCCGTCGGAGAAATTGGAATGCATGTGCAGATCGATGGACATGGCGGGAGGAAACCTGAGGGAGACGGTTACGGAATGATGAGCAAAGTTGCGGAAGTTGAGTTTAGCCGCTCCCGGCAGTCGCTAGAATCGCACCTTTGGGCATAAAAACATTCCCTGAAGGACAACACACGATCATGGATGCACTCCAGAAGCTTCTTTTCCAGCGCGCGAACGTGCGCGGTGAGACCGTCACCCTCGGCGCCGAGCTCAAGGCCGCCATTGACGCGCAGGAGCTCCCCGTCGCCGCACGGCGCTTCGCCGGAGAGCTCGCCTGCGCGGCGCTCCTCTCCGCGGGCGCGCTGCAGTTCGACGGCACCGTCGCGATCCAGATCGAGGGCGACGGCGCCGTGCGCCGTGCGCTCGCCGAGGTCCGCCCGGGCTTCCTCTTCCGCGTGATGATCGATCTGCGCGAGGGTGCCGCGGAGAACCTCGACCCCAACGCTGATCTCGCCACGCTCGTCAATGCCACCGGCCGCGGCCGCTGCGCCTTCATCCTTGACCGCGCCAACCGCCCCGTCGACGAGGCGCCGTACCAGGGCATCGTCGCGCTCGAAGGCAAGACCTTCGCCGAGGCGCTCGAGGCGTACTTCATCCGCTCCGAGCAGGTCGAGACGAAGCTCGCGCTGGCTGCCGACGAGAGCGCCGCGGGCGGGATCCTCCTCCAGAAGCTCCCGGGCGAGGGCGGAAAGCTCCCCGAGAACTACGATCCCGAGGGCTGGCAGCGCGTGAAGATGTTCGCCGACACGGTGAAGAGCGCCGAGCTCCTCACGCTCGAGCCCGCCGAGATCAACCGCCGTCTCTTCTGGGAGGAGGCGCCCCTCGTGACGCTCGAGACCGCGCCGAAGTTCGCCTGCACGTGCTCGTCGGAGCGCTTCGACAACATCATCCGCTCGCTCGGCGCCCCCGAGGCCGAGGAGATCGTCAAGGAACAGGGCGGCATCGACATCCGCTGCAGCTTCTGCGGGCGCTCCAAGCACTACGACGGCCTCGACGTGAAGGCGCTCTTCGCGAACGCCGCGGGCCCGCACGAGGCCTGATCGAGGCCTGATCAGGCTTCCCTGCACCACAGACGTCAACGGCGCACTTCCTTGAGGGAGATGCGCCGTTTTTCGCTTTGCTGAGCTGAGATCACTCGCGTCGGTCGCGGGCCTTCGGGGCGCGCTGGTCCTTCGGCGCATGGTAGAGGTCGGAGCGCCGCGGCGCGAACGTGGGTTTCGCGCCCGCGCGGATCTCCGGGGCGTCCACATTCGGCATCGCCTCGACGGCACCCTGCTTTCTCGCGGCCTCCTCGGCCGTTTCGATGCGGAAGAGCACCTCGTCGGGCTTGATCATGTTGAGCTCGTACCGGGCGATCTCCTCGATCGCGTCCTGGTTCGAGGCGAGCGAGGCGTACTCGGCGGCGAGCGCCTCGTTGCCGCGCCTCAGCTCCTCGTTGTCCGCGCGCTGCATGCGCACGGCGTTCTCGAGCTCCCGCACGCGGTCCCAGCTCGCACGGCCGGCCCACAGCTGATACTGCGCGAAGCAGCAGCCGAGAAAGAGCACGAAGAGAAAGAAGCGGACCATTCGAGGCGGAATGCGACGGACCTCAGAGGCTTCGGGGGAAAGGAGCCGCCGGCTTCTGAGGGAGAGGATAGACGGGCGAGTGACGGGAGTGAATTTTATAGGGATTCTTCACCGGCGCGGCGTGAGGGCCGTCAGATCGGTTCGCCGTCGGCACCGTTCACGCAGGCAAATTAAAGGCCTCCGCAGGAATTGCTTCCATAAGCGGAGGCCTGATGCTCAGGCAAGTCCGGAGAGCCCCGGACCTGAGGTCAGCGACCTATCAGAGCGCGCGGAAGGCGCGGCGGCCCGGATAGACGGCGACGCCCTCGAGGTGCTCCTCGATGCGCAGCAGCTGGTTGTACTTCGCCATGCGGTCGGAGCGGCTCATCGAACCGGTCTTGATCTGGCCGGCGTTGAGGCCGACGGCGATGTCGGCGATCGTGCTGTCCTCGGTCTCGCCCGAGCGGTGCGAGATGACGGCGGTGTAGGCGTTGGACTTGGCCATGTTCACGGCCTCGAAGGTCTCCGAGAGCGTGCCGATCTGGTTCACCTTGACGAGGATCGAGTTGGCGATGCCCTTCTCGATGCCCTCGCGGAGGATCTTCGGGTTCGTGACGAAGAGGTCGTCGCCGACCAACTGGATGCGCTTGCCGAGCGCGGCGGTGAGCTTGCCCCAGCCTTCCCAGTCGTTCTCGGCCATGCCGTCCTCGATCGAGACGATCGGGTAGCGGTTGCACCAGTCGGTGAGGACGCCGATCCAGTCCTCGGCGGTGAGCGCCTCGCCCGTGGACTTCTTCAGGAGATAGCGGCCGTCCTCGTAGAACTCGGACGAGGCGCAGTCAAGAGCGAGGCAGACGTCGCGGCCCGGCTCGTAGCCGGCGGCCGAAATGGCGTCGAGGATGAGGTCGAGGGCCTCCTGGTGCGAGCCGATCACCGGGGCGAAGCCGCCCTCGTCACCGACGGCCGTCGAGAGGCCGCGGGCGTTGACGAGCTTCTTCAGAGCGTGGAAGGTCTCTGCGCCGCAGCGAAGGGCCTCGCGGAAGCTCTCGGCGCCCACCGGGACGATCATGAACTCCTGCAGGTCGAGGTTGTTGTTCGCGTGCGCGCCGCCGTTGATGACGTTCATCATCGGGACGGGGAGCGTGACGGCGCCCGTGCCGCCGAAGTAGCGGTAGAGCGGAAGGCCCGTCTCCTGGGCGGCCGCGCGGGCCACCGCCATCGAGACGGCGAGGAGCGCGTTGGCGCCGAGGCGGCTCTTGTTCTCCGTGCCGTCGAGGTCGATCATCAGGCGGTCGATGAACTCCTGGTCCGAGGCCTCGAGGCCGATGATGGCGTCGGCGATTTCGCCGGAGACGTTGGCGACGGCCTTGGTGACGCCCTTGCCGAGGTAGCGGCTCTTGTCACCGTCGCGGAGCTCGATCGCCTCGCGGATGCCGGTCGAGGCGCCCGAGGGCACGGCGGCGGTGGCGACGCAGCCGCTCTCAAGCCAGACCTCGGCTTCAACGGTCGGATTGCCGCGGCTGTCAAGAATCTCGCGGCCGATGACATCGATAATGGCGCTCATGGGTATTCCTCTGGAATGGGATGTGAGATCCGCGGCCGGCTGCAGGAGAGCCGGACGCGGAGGAGAAAAATCTGGGGTTGAGTGTAAACGGGTTCGTCAGGCGAAGTCGTCCTCAAGGAACGGACGGGCCTTCACGACGCGGTCGATCTCAACGAGCTGCTCGAGGAGCTCGGGCATGCGCGCGAGCGGCACGAGGTTCGGGCCGTCGGAGAGCGCGCGGGCGGGCTCGGGGTGCGTCTCCATGAAGAAGCCCGCGACGCCCACGGCGCACGCGGCGCGCGCGAGCACGGGAACGAACTGGCGCTGGCCGCCCGACGAGGTGCCGTTGCCGCCCGGGAGCTGCACGGAGTGCGTGGCGTCCATGACGACGGGCGCGCCCGTCTGGCGCATGATGGCGAGGCCTCGCATGTCGGAGACGAGGTTGCCGTAGCCGAAGCTCGCGCCGCGCTCGCAGCACATGAAGCGGTCGGTGTCGAGACCGGCCTCCTCGGCGGCTGCGCGCGCCTTGGCGATCACGTTCACCATGTCGCCGGGCGCGAGGAACTGGCCCTTCTTGATGTTCACCGGTTTGCCCGACTGCGCGCAGGCGACGATGAAGTCGGTCTGGCGGCAGAGGAAGGCGGGCGTCTGCAGCACGTCGACGGCCGCGGCGACTGCGGGAACCTCCTCGGCGGTGTGCACGTCGGTGAGGACGGGCACGCCCACGGTCTCGCGGACCTTCTCGAGGATCCTCAGGCCCTCGTCCATGCTGGGGCCGCGGAAGCTCTTCCCCGAGGTGCGGTTGGCCTTGTCGTAGCTGGCCTTGAAGATGTAGGGGATGCCGAGCTTCCCGGTGATCTCCTTCATCCGGCCGGCGATGTCGACGGCCATCGCCTCGCCCTCGAGAACGCAGGGACCGGCGATCAAAAAGAACGGGCGGCGGTTGCCGACTTCAAATCCACAGAGCTGCAAGACTCGGGCCTCCTGGTGGTGAAATTGGGAAGAGTCCGGGGCGCGCCCCGGGTCCCCGTCCGTTTCGAGGAGACCCGGGAGGTGCGAAGTGGAGCGGTTACTCGCCCTTCTCCTCGGCGTGCTTCACGGCGGCCTCGATGTAGGCCTTGAAGAGCGGATGGCCGAAGCGCGGGTTCGAGGTGAACTCCGGATGGAACTGCACGGCGAAGAAGAACGGATGGTTCGGGAGCTCCATCATCTCGGGGAGGTGCTCGCCCGGGGTCTTGGCGCAGATGACCATGCCCTTCTCCTCGAACTGAGCGACGTAGGAGTTGTTCACCTCGTAGCGGTGACGATGGCGCTCGGCGACGACGTCGCCGTAGATGCGGTGACCGAGCGTGCCCGGGGTGACCGGCACTTCCTGACGGCCGAGGCGCATCGTGCCGCCCAAGTCCGAGCTCTCGGAGCGGTGCTGCACGTTGCCCGCGCGGTCGCGCCACTCGGTGAGAAGGGCCACGACCGGATGCGGCGTGTCAGGATCGAGCTCGGTGGAGTTGGCGCCGCCGAGGCCGCAGACGTGGCGGGCGAACTCAATGACGGCGCACTGCATGCCGAGGCAGATGCCGAGGAAGGGGATCTTGTTGACGCGGGCGTACTCGATCGCGCGCACCATGCCCTCGGTGCCGCGCTTGCCGAAGCCGCCCGGGACGAGGATGGCATCGAGCCCCTCGAGCATGTCGGTGCCCTTCTGCTCGATCTCGGTCGAGTCGATGAGCTTGACGTTGACCTTCGTCTCGGTGTGGATGCCGGCGTGGGTGAGCGCCTCGTTCAGGGACTTGTAGCTGTCGGCGTAGTCGACGTACTTGCCCACCATGCCGATCGTGACGTGGTGCTTCGGGTTGTTGAGGCGCTCGACGATGTTGCGCCAGGCCGAGAGGTCCGCCGGCGGGGTCTCGAGACCGAGCTTCTGGCAGACGATGTCGTCAAGGTGCTGCGCGTGGAGCATCAGCGGGACCTCGTAGATCGTCGAGGCGTCGGCGACGCTGATCACGCTGTCCATCGGGATGTTCGAGAAGAGCGAGATCTTGGCGCGCTCGCCCTCGGGAACCATGCGCTCGGCGCGGCAGAGCAGGATGTCCGGGTAGACGCCCTCTTCGCGCAGCTTCTGCACGGAGTGCTGCGTCGGCTTCGTCTTGAGCTCGCCGGCGGACGGGATCCACGGGCAGAGCGTCAGGTGAATGAAGCAGGTGTTGTTGCGGCCCACGCGGAAGGACATCTGACGGACGGCCTCGACGAAGGGCAGCGACTCGATGTCGCCCACCGTGCCGCCGATCTCGACGACGCAGACGTCGGGCTTGCCGTCCCAGGTGGAGGCGGCGCCGCGCGCGATGAACTCCTGGATCTCGTTGGTGATGTGCGGGATCACCTGAACGGTCTTGCCGAGGTACTCGCCGCGGCGCTCCTTCTTCAGGACGCTCTCGTAGATCTGGCCCGACGTGAAGTTGTTGGGCTTGTGCATCTTCGTCGAGATGAAGCGCTCGTAATGACCGAGGTCAAGGTCCGTTTCCGCACCGTCCTCCGTCACGAAGACCTCGCCGTGCTGGAAGGGGGACATCGTGCCCGGATCCACGTTGATGTAGGGATCGAGCTTGATCATCGTGACCTTCAGACCGCGCGATTCGAGAATGGCCGCAAGCGAAGCGGCGGCGATGCCCTTGCCGAGAGAGGACACAACGCCGCCGGTGACAAATACATACTTGGTCATGATTTCCTGAGAAGGAGAACGGGGATATGAACAAACCGCAGATTATAAGCGGCAAGCGAGGCGGCCGCTTGCGCCCCGCGCCGTGTGCCGCTCAGCCGCCCGCGGGCGCGGGAGCCGCGGCAGCCTTCGGGAGCTCCGCGGGGAAGAGGGTCTTCAGAGCGTCAAAGATCGCCGGGGGCGCGACGCTGCCGTGGACCTCCTGAGGGAAGTCCTTCATGTAGACATGGATGCCCTGCTGCTCGAGGAGCGGCACGGCCTCGTCACGGAAGAGCGCCGCGCGAGAGAGGTGATAGGCGTTCTCGGCCCTCGGCGCCGTCGCGAAGGCGACGTAGATCCGCGGGAAGGGTGCCTTCGCCGTGCGGGCGCCCGCGCGCGCGGCGCGGTTCGCCACCGCCCCGCGGTCCCACCAGAGGCTCGGGTCGATCGCCGCGTAGGCGTCGAAGGCGTTGGGGTGCCAGAGGAGCGAGTGGACCGTGAAGAGTCCGGCGTAGGAGTGGCCGACGAGGATGCGGCGCACGACGCGCGCCTGCTGCGGGATGTGGCCCTCGGCGGCGCTCCTCAACTCCGTCGTGAGAAAGTGGAAGAACGACTCGGCGCCGCCCCCGACGGGCTTCGCCTGCTCGTCGACCGTGCCGTCGCGGCGGGCGTTGGAGGTGCCGGGCGTGAAGTCCTTCGTGCGGTCGCCGCTCACGACGCCCACGACCACCGTGGGACCGAGCGAGGAGAGCCGTGAGCTCTCGAAGAATGCCGCCGCGGCAGCGGCCGTGGGGAAGAGCTTCTCCGCGTCGAGGATGTAGAGCACCGTCACCTCGGCGGGCATGTCATGCGCGGCGAAGGAGGCCGGCAGCCTCAGCCAGTATTCCCGGTCCTCGGCGAGAAGTCCCGAGCGGAGCGGATGAATCTCACCCATCAGAAGCGGCGCGGCCGTGGGCGAGGAGAGCACGGCGGGCGACGCCGGAGCGGCGCTCACGGGAAGGCCCGCTGAGGCCATTCCGAGCGCAAGCGCGGCGAGGAGGAATATTCGAGAAAGCATTGAACCCCGGGGGTGAGTGATTCTGATTTTCGACCGAATCAGATTATCTCACCCGCGGGAGGTATTTCCGCCCCTTCCCTATGCAGGGATTTCCCGTGCCGGAGGGGTCCGGAGCGCGGGAGAAATTCCTTTTTTCAGGCCGCCTTCGCGGGATCCTGAGCGGGCGCGGCGGGAGCGTCGCCGGCGTTCACGGGCGTCGCGCCGGGGAGGTTCTCAAGGTCGCGGCAGCACGGGCAGTCGCAGGTCCACTCGGGCTGGACGGTCACGTGATCGATGCCGAAGCGTCCCTTGATGCCCTCGCGGATCTGGTGCAGGATCCGCGGCCAGCACTCGTGCGACGAGATCTCGACGTGGCACTGCACGGCGTCGTGGCCCGGGGAGATCGTCCAGACATGGAGGTCATGGACCTCGAGCACGTCGGGAACCGAGCGGATGTAGATGCCCACCGCGTCGTAGTCGGTGTTCTCGGGCGTGCCGTCAAGCAGAATCCTCACGGAGTCGCGCAGGATGGTCCAGGTCGCGTGGAGCAGCAGCGCGCCCACGAACATCGAGAGGAGCGGATCCACGATCGCCGGGCCGCCCATCCAGATCACGGCGCCCGCGATGATCGCCGCCACGGACCCCATGAGGTCGCCCATGACGTGCAGCAGCGCCGCACGGGTGTTGACGTTCTTGCGGTCACGCGAGAGCGACCAGGCGACGCCCACGTTGATGACGAGGCCGGTGAGCGCAATCGCCATCACGTTGAAGCCCGCGACCTCCGCCGGCTCGCGGATGCGGCCGAACGCCTCGACGAAGAGCCAGAGGACGACGCCGAGCATGACGAGGCCGTTCACAAAGGCGGCCACCACCTCGACGCGGCCGTGGCCGAAGCTGTGCACGCGGTCGGCGCCCTTCAGGGCAATGCGGTTCGCGATGAGCGCGAAGAAGAGGCTCATCGAGTCGGTGAGCATGTGGCCCGCGTCGCCGATCAGGGCGAGCGAGTTGGAGAACCAGCCGCCGACCAATTCGATCGCGGAGAAGCCGAGCGTGAGCGCCACGGCGAAGCCGAGGACGGAGAGGCGCGTCGCGTCGGATGCATGCGAGCGCGCGCTGTCGCCCGCGCCGTGGGAGAAGAATTCCTCGGGCTTTTCCGAGGGGACGTTCGCCGCCGAGGCGGCGGAGGCAGTGATTTCAGCCATGGTCATTTCCTTCCGGGCTGCGCCGCTCCGCCTGAGAAGTGGAGTGAAAGAGATTTGCGGCGCCAGTGCCGGGCCTCGAAATGAGAATTGCTCTGCGATTCCTACGCCCATATGGAAACCGCTCCGAATCCGAGTTACCGGATGCGGAGCGGTTTCTTTTGACCTGACTATTCTATTCCCGTCGGGCGAGAGCGTCACGAATTAATCGTAACTCTTTGTTTCCTCAGGGAAAAGGAATAATTCTCACTTGTCCTGACCGAGGAGCGGGGCCATGTCGCTCTTCTGGAGCAGGCCTTCCTTGGCGTAGATGCCGAGCTTGGCGCGCGTGTCGACGATGTCGAGGTTGCGCATCGTGAGCTGGCCGATGCGGTCCTCGGCCGTGAACATCGAGTCGCCCTTCTCCATCGTGAGGCGGCTGGGCTCGTACGTGAGGTTCGGCGAGACGGTGTTGAGGATCGTGTAGTCGTTGCCGCGGCGGAGCTCGAGGGTGACCTCGCCCGTGATGGCGGAGGCGACCCAGCGCATGGCGGTCTCGCGGAGCATGATCGCCTGGCTGTCGAACCAGCGGCCCTGGTAGAGGTAGCGGCCGAGGCGGATGCCGTTGGTGCGGTACTGCTCGATCGTGTCCTCGTTGTGGATGCCGGTGACGAGACGCTCGTAGCAGATGAAGAGGAGCGCCATGCCCGGGGCTTCGTAGATGCCGCGGCTCTTGGCCTCGATGATGCGGTTCTCGATCTGGTCGGACATGCCGAGGCCGTGGCGGCCGCCGATGCGGTTCGCTTCCATCATCAGGGCGACCGGGTCGGAGAACTTCTCGCCGTTGATCTCGACGGGGACGCCGTCCTTGAAGGCGACCTTGACGATTTCGGGCTCGATCTTGCAGTCGGCGCGCCAGAACGGAACGCCCATGATCGGCTCGACGATCTTCATGCTCGTCTCGAGGTGCTCGAGGTTCTTCGCCTCATGCGTGGCGCCGAGCATGTTCGAGTCGGTCGAGTAGGCCTTCTCGGCGCTCATGCGGTAGTTGAAGCCTTCCTTCTGCAGGAACGCGGACATCTCGGCGCGGCCGCCGAGCTCGCGGATGAAGGTGACGTCAAGCCAGGGCTTGTAGATCTTGAGGTTCGGATTGGCAAGGAGACCATAGCGGTAGAAGCGCTCGATGTCGTTGCCCTTGTAGGTCGAGCCGTCGCCCCAGATGTTGACGCCGTCCTCGCGCATCGCGGCGACGAGCATCGTGCCCGTCACGGCGCGGCCGAGCGGGGTGGTGTTGAAGTAGAGCTGGCCGCCCGTGGAGATGTGGAAGGCGCCGGCCTGAATCGCGGCGAGGCCTTCGTGAACGAGCTGCGCGCGGCAGTCGACCAGGCGGGCCTTCTCAGCGCCGTACTCCATGGCGCGGCGGGGGATCGCCTCGTAGTCCGACTCATCCGGCTGCGCGAGGTTGGCCGTGTAGGCATAGGGAAGCGCACCCTTGGTCTTCATCCAGCGGAGAGCGCAGCTCGTGTCGAGGCCGCCCGAGAAGGCAATGCCGACCTTTTCGCCAACCGGAACGCTTTGAAGAATCGTTTGAGACATGTCTTGTTCTAACCCGTAAATTCTGTTCGAGAAGCTCCCGCGGACGGGGAGCCGTCTGACATTATCGGCCGCCCCGGGCCGGTTTTGCGCTCTCCCTCACGCCGCGGCGGGCTTTTTTGGGAGGTCGCAAAGGGCATAGGGAGAATACCGTATTCCCTTTGAGCGAATGTTGGGTTTTTGTCGACAAATGCCCGGAAATCAAGCGAAAACACCGCGGTTTACATAAACCCACGGTGCGGATTTCAGCTGGCGGTCTCTCGAGAAGGACCTCAGGCGGCGCTGCGGTGCCTGAGCTGCCAGGCGGCGAGGTAGGGGAGGATCTTCTGGTCGTTCGGGCGGTTGAAGAACTTGAGCAGTTCCCAGGCGGGCACGAGGCTCACGGCCTGGCTCTCCCAGCCCGCGAAGGCGGGGCTGCCCGCGAGCCGCCGCGCGATGTAGTAGCGCGTCACGGTCTTCGTGCGGTCGACGTCGCAGAGGTACTCGAGGGGCTCGGCGAGAATGCCGCTCTCCTCCCAGGCCTCCTTCACGCCGTTGACGAGCAGCGAGAGACCGGGCTCGAGCCTGCCCTTGGGGAACGTCGCCGACGCTCCGCCGAACTGGTTCGTGGGATGGACGATCCAGTAGCGGCCGTCAGGCTCGACGATCACGAGCCCGCTCGTGCGGCGCTTCGCGATCACGGGCGTGGGCGCGTCCTTCCAGCGGCGGTACTGCTTCATCAGATGCTTCCAGTCATCTTCGCCGAGATGCTCCTCGGTGAAGTCGATGCCGTTCAGACTCCGGGGCAGCACCGGGCGCTCCGTCACCGAGCAGGTCGCGGAGAGCGTGGGCTCAAGCCACGTCTCGGCCGAGGTGGCCGGCGTGGGCGTGAAGACCGGAACGGGCGAGCCGTTCTCGTCGGGCTGCGGGTGAAACTGAATGGCGGGCATCGCGGCTCTCGATCTCCTTCGGACGAGGAGGGGACGGACTGTTCTCAGAGAAGCGCTCTGAAAATCATGAAAAAGAAAAGTCGGCGAACCTCCCGGCGAAGCACTCCCCAGGCTTCGCAGCCCGCCGACTGCTCCGCATTCTACGGGAGCCGTGTGACAGGATTGTGTCATCCCAGTTAAGAGTCTTTTCCGTTCCTTCCGCAGAACAGCCGGGGCATTCCGCCTCCCGGTCCAGCCACAATCGGCGGGAAAAGTCATCAGGAAAATCCCTAGGAGAAAGTACCTATCCTTAATCGAAACTTATACCTATACTCCGCCAATCCGCGCTGAAATGACGCGGAAATACCGGACACGCCCCAGGGCGAAGAAATTTCCGGGAGCGCGGCGGACTTCCCTTGACCAAAACCGCCGCGGGACCACTCACGGACTTTCCTTCCCCCGGGGCCTCCGGACACACGGGATCCGGCAGCAGGACCACAAAACGCCGGACCCGCGACAACTGCCACACCGCGGGGCTCACCACCCCGCTCACGGAAGGAGCAATCCATCATGAAGAAGACACTCATCGTCGCCGCCATCGCCGCCGCCTCGTCGGCCGCCTTTGCGCTCCCGAACATCGCCGTCCTCGCCACGGGCGGCACGATCGCCGGCGCCGGCGCCACCGCCACGGGCTCGGCCTACACCTCGGGCCAGGTCTCGGTCAACCACCTGGTCGCCGCCGTGCCGCAGATCGCCAACATCGCGAACGTCACCCCGATCCAGGTCGCCCAGATCGGCTCCCAGGACATGTCCGACGAGGTCTGGCTCAAGCTCGCCAAGTCGATCAACGCCGACTGCTCGAAGTACGACGGCTTCGTGATCACGCACGGCACCGACACGATGGAGGAGACCGCCTACTTCCTCCAGCTCACGAACCGCTGCAAGAAGCCCGTCGTGATGGTTGGCGCCATGCTTCCCTCGACCGGCCTCTCCGCCGACGGCCCGAGGAACCTCTACCAGGCCGTGATCACCGCCGCTGATCCGAAGACCGCCGAGCAGGGCGTCGTCGTCGCCATGAACAGCGTCGTGATCGGCGCGCGCGACGTCTACAAGTCGAGCACCACGCAGCCCGAGACCTTCCAGGCGATGAACTTCGGCAAGGTCGGCACGATCATCAACGACAAGGTCACCTACGAGGCCGTGGGCCTGCGCGCGCAGCTCCCCGCTCCCTTTGACGTGACGAACTTGAACGAGCTCCCGAAGGTCGGCATCGTCTACAACCACGCGGGCGTCGAGGGCCACCAGGCCGAGGCGCTCGTCAAGGCCGGCTACAAGGGCATCGTTTCCGCGGGCGTCGGCAACGGCAACGTCCACAAGGCCGTCTGGCCGGTCCTCGAGAAGGCCGCCCTCGACGGCATCGTGGTCGTGCGCTCCTCGCGCGTCCCGACCGGCTCCACCACGAAGGACGCCGAGGTCGACGACCTGAAGATGCACTGGGTCGCCTCGCAGACGCTCAATCCGCAGAAGGCCCGCGTGCTCCTGCAGCTCACGCTCACGAAGACCGCCGACTGGAAGGAAGTCCAGAAGTACTTCGACCAGTATTGATTTGAGTGACTGCGCGCGGCTCCCCGGTCCGCACGCGGTCTGACAGCAGGCTCTCAGCGCCCGGTCCGCCCTCACGGCGGGGCGGGCGCTATGCTTTTCCTTTCCAGGTTCTCCACCAGCCATCAGAAGGAATCCGCCATGTCTCTTCTCGGCGCCGTGATCGGCGACACCCTCGGGAGCGTCTACGAGTTCGCGAACTTCCGGGGCTCCCCGGACGAGCTCAAGTTCTTCCCCGCGGACGCGACGCCCACCGATGACTCGATCCTCACCTGCGCCGTGGCCGACGCGCTCCTTGACTCGCGCACGCAGGACGGCTCCGTCATGGCCGACTGGTTCTCGTCGGTCATCACGGGAAAGCTGCGCGACTGGGCGCTCACGGACTGGAAGGGAAAGGCGCGCTCCGGTTTCGGCGGCCGGTTCCTCAGGTGGGCGATGACGCCTGACGCCCCCGCCTACGGGAGCCTCGGGAACGGCTCGGCGATGCGGTGCTCCGCCTGCGCCTGGGCCGCGGAGAGCCTCGAGGAGGCGCTCGACCTCGCCGAGCGCTCGGCACTGCCCACCCACAACCACCCCGAGGGCATCCTCGGCGCGCAGGCGACCGTCTGGGCGATCCGCCGCTTCATGGACCTCGGGCGCGGCACCACGTCGAAGGCGTCGATCGCGGCCGAGTGGGAGATCCTCTGGCCCGGCCTCGAAGCCCTTCCCCACCTCGGGGCGCTCGAGCCCCCTATCCCCTTTGACGTCACCTGCCGGGGAACGGTGCCGCTCGCCGTGGCGATCGCGCTGGCGAGCAATTCCTACGAGGAGACCGTGCGGCGCGCGGTCGCGACGGGCGGCGACTGCGACACGATTGCCGCCATCGCGGGCTCGGTGGCCGAGGCCGCCTGGGGCGTCCCGGACGAGCTCCGCGTAAACATCCTCGCCCGGCTCCCCGACCGGATGAAGTCCGTCATTCTCGCCTTCGAGGCCGCGTTCCCGGGGCGGCGGCCGCGTCATAATTGACGGTCAGAGACCAACTATAAAAATCACCACCCGAAGGACCGAATAAATGAACCCCGAACTGGCCCGGACCATTGAGGAGGCGGTGCGTGCGCGCCGCAATGTGGACGCCTGGGACGCACCCGGCGTGATCGTCGCCTTCGAGACCGCCGACGGCGCCGCCCACGCGCTCAAGGTGACCGACATCAGCCCGCTCGAGGGCACGATCGAAGGGTACGATCTGCGCACGAAGACCCTCACGCACTGGCGGCTCGACGCCATCCGCGACGTGCGGATCCTTGAGCACTGATCCCCGGACGCCCGCGGGCCCCGGCGGGCCCGCAGAACCTTTCCCTTCGAGAGCCGCCTATGGGCACGATGAAAGCGATTGACAGCGCGAAGATCTTCGCCGTTCTCGGCGAGGAGAAGATCCGCTCCGACGAGCCGCGGCTCTTCACCGAGGACGAGCTCGTGCGCTGCGCCTCCGAGCCCTCGCTCTTCTCCGACCCGCCCGCCGAGAAGCCCTGCACGCCGGACGGCGGCAGGAAGCCTCTGCCGGAGGATGTGAAGCACAAGGCGCGGCAGATCTTTGACTTGGGCTGCGGCTACAAGCGCGCGAGCCTCCTTCTCAACGTCACGCAGTCGACCGTGCGCGACTGGAACCGCCTCTACAAGGCCGGCAAGTTCAATCATTGATCATTCAGCCCGCCCGTCATCGGGCGCCCGGCCGCCGGGAGATCGCACGGCGGCGCATAATCTCCGCCCTCGGAAACAGAAGAACATTGAGACGGGAGAACACCATGTCCGCCAACTTCCACGAACTCATCGAGGGCTTTCACAACTTCCGCGAGGAGTACCTGCTCGCCGAGCACGCCTTCTTCGACCGCCTCGCCCACGGGCAAAGCCCGAAGACCCTCGTGATCGCCTGCTGCGACTCGCGCGCCGACCCGGCGATCCTGATGGGCTGCCGCCCGGGCGACCTCTTCGTCGTGCGCTCGATCGCGGCGATCGTGCCGGGAGAGGCCGAGGCCGGGGACCCCGACGCCGTGATCGCTGCGGTCGAGTACGGCGTCAAGCACCTCGCCGTCGAGCACGTGATCGTCATGGGGCACTCGAACTGCGGCGGCATCCACGGACTGCTCTTCCCCGAGAAGATCGAGGACGAGAAGTGGATCTCGCGCTGGGTCTCGATCGCCCGCCCGGTGATTGACGAACTCGTCGAGGAGGAGCCCGACGAGCCGCTCGAGTCCCGCGTCCGCCGCTCCGAGGAGGGCTCGGTGCTCCTCTCGATCGAGAACCTCCTCTCCTACCCCTGGGTCGAGGAGCGTGTGAAGGCCGGCACCCTCTCGCTCCACGCCCTCTATTACGACATGAAGGGCAAGACCCTCAACATCTGGAACGCCGAGCTCGAGGACTTCGAACCGATCAACGCCCCGCACGGCGCCGCCCGGCCCTGAGCTGCGGCGGAAGCGCCGCCTAGGCGCTTTTGCCTATTGACGGATGCCCCCGGGCGAGCGGAAGATATGCCCCACGGCCGGGGATTCCCCCGTACCTCAAGTTTCCTTTTCTGTTTAAAGAAGCTTTCAAGCGTTTTTCAGTCATGCAGCACGCACACATCGCCCTGACGGCATATTGGTGGTGGCGCCTCTCAAACGAGCGGGTGCCTCACGGGCGTGCGCAGCAGATCTGAAAGTCTTTCAGACGCACAGCCTTCGAAAAGCAGAGAAAAGCCCGCGGACAGCTCCGGCGGGCTTTTTTAATGCACTGACAGACGTACCCACCGGAAACCGCGGACTGAAACCCAGACAAACCTTCAAACCCTTCCCTTTTCAGTCCTTTCCAAATTTTCCGGAGTACACCATGCAGTCCCTCTTCGAATCTCTCTACCAGGGCAAGAACCTTTCCGCCGCCGAGTCCGAGCGCATCTTCACGGCCGTTTTCGAGGGCTCCCTCGACCCGGTCCAGCTCTCCGCGCTCCTCACCGCGCTCAAGATCAAGGGCGAGACGCCCGAGGAGATCGAGGGCGCCGCGCGCGCCATGGTGAAGGCGGCCACGCCCTTCCCCCGTCCCGCGGGCTTTGAGATCGGCGAGATCGTCGGCACGGGCGGCGACGGCCTGCAGACGATCAACGTCTCGACGACCACTTCGATGATCGCCGCCGCGGGGGGACTGCACATCGCCAAGCACGGCAACCGCGGCGTCTCCTCGAAGAGCGGCGCCTCGGACGTGCTCACCGCGCTCGGCGTCAACATCCGCCCGACGCCGGAGCAGAGCGCGAAGCTCCTCGCCGACACGGGCTTCTGCTTCTGCTTCGCGCAGCTCTACCACCCGGCCATGCGCTTCGCGGGCCCGGTGCGCGCGAGCCTCAAGACCCGCACGATCTTCAACATCCTCGGGCCGCTCACGAACCCGGCTCACCCCGACTTCGCCCTCATCGGCGTCTACGACCCGGCCCTCCTCACGACGGTCGCGAAGACCCTGAAGGAGCTCGGCGTCAAGCGCGGCTTCGTCGTTCACGGCGCCGGCATGGATGAGGTCGCCGTCCACGGCGACACCGCCGCAGTCGAGCTCGCCGCCGACGGCTCGATCCGCCCGCTCACCTTCACGCCCGCCGACTTCGGCGTCACTGAACTCCGTGCGATCGAGGACCTCCAAGGCGGCGACCCCGAGGACAACGCCGAGATCACGCTCGCCCTTCTCTCGGGCAAGGGCACCCCGGCGCAGCAGGACTTCATCCGCGCCAACCTCGCTGTGCTGCTTCTCGCGGGCGGCAAGGCCGCCACGCTCCCCGACGCCGTCGCGCTCGCCCGCGAGCTGATGCAGTCGGGCGCCGGTCTCAAGACCCTCGAGGCGCACCGCGCCTTCGCCCGTGCCCAGGAGGCCGCCTGATCATGACCCGCTTCTCCCGTCCCGCGCCCGCCGCCGTCTCCGACGCCATCCGCTCGAACCCGCTTCTGCGCCCCGAGTCGATTGACGGCACGGTGCTCGCCCCGATCGTCGAGAGCTCGCTCGCCCGCGCGGCGACGCTCCCCGCGGTGACGCCGGAGGCGATTGAAGCGGCCCGCGCCGAGCGCGCGCGCCGCTTCCAGAACATTCCCGACCGCGGCGTCCGCCCCTTCGAGACCGCGATCGCCGCGCCCGGCCGCCGCGTGATCCTCGAGGTCAAGGCGGCCTCGCCCTCGCGCGGCCTCATGCGCGCCGAGATCGACCTCGCCGACTACGCCCGCGTCTACGGCCGCTACGCCGACGCGATCTCGTGCCTCACCGAGCCGCAGTTCTTCGGCGGATCGTTTGAGCGCCTCGCGGACCTGCGCGCCCTCACCTCGAAGCCCCTCCTCGCGAAGGACTTCATCGTGAGCGACCGCCAGCTCCTCGCCGCCTACCGCGCCGGCGCCGACGCCGCGCTCCTCATGCTCTCGGTGCTCTCGACCGAGGGCTACCGGCAGCTCGCCGCCTTTGCAGCGGAACTAGGGCTTGAGACCCTCACCGAGGCCTCGACCGAGCCCGAGCTCCATGAGGCGGTCGAGCTCGGCGCCCGCGTGATCGGCATCAACAACCGCAACCTCCGCACGCTTGAGGTGGACATCACCCGTGCGCCGCGCTTGTCGGCCCTGCTCCCCGAAGGCGTCGTCGCCGTCGCCGAGTCGGGCTACCGCACCTTCGCCGAGATCGCCGCGGCGCGCGAATCCGCGCCCCGCATCCGCGCCTTCCTCTGCGGCTCCGCACTCTCCGAGTCGCCGAACTTGTCGAAAGGCGCCCGCGAGCTCCTCTTCGGGCACTCGAAGTGCTGCGGCATCACCCGCCCCGGGGACGCCATCGCCGCCGCCCGCGCGGGCGCCGTGACCGTCGGCATCATCCTCGCCGCGCGCAGCAAGCGCCGCGTCGCGCCCGAGGCCGCCCCGGCGCTCGCCCGTGAGATCCGCTCCGCCTGCGCGGCCGAGGGGCTCCCCGTCGACATCGCCGTCGTCATCGACGCCCACGAGGCGGCCCCGCTCAAGGAAACGATCGAAGCCGTCGCCCCGGAGGCGATCCAGACGCACGGCGAGCTCACCGACCAGGAGCTCATCCGCCTTCACACGGAGTTCCCCGGCGCGGTGCTCTCCCCGGCCTTCGGCATGGGCGGGATGGACAAGAAGGCCGCGGCGAAGCTCGCGCACCGCGTCTCGGCGCTCCTCACCGCCGGCGTCATCGACCGCGCGGTGCTCGACAACTCGGGCGCCCAGGGCTCAGGCGGCACCGGAAAGACCTTTGATTTCTCGCTTCTCGCGGCCTTCCGCGGCATCCCGCGTGTCATCGTCGCGGGCGGCATCTCCCCGGAGAACGCCCTCGCCGCCGTCAGGGCCGGCGCCCCGGGCCTCGACTTCAACTCCGGCGTCGAGACGGCGCCGGGCGTCAAGTCCGCGGAGAAGCTTGAGCGCGCCTTCGCCGCCATGCGCGGCATCGCCTGAGAAACACTGACAGAATTTCCTGACTGACTTTAATTTCGACGGAACACTCACATCATGAAGCTCAATCCTTATTTCGGCCGCTTCGGCGGTCAGTTCGTCCCCGAGGTTCTGATCCCCGTGCTCGACCAGCTCGAGCAGGCCTTCATTGACTCCCGCAATGACCCGGAGTTCCAGCGTGAGTTGAACGAGCTCCTCGTCAACTACGGCGGCCGTCCGACGCCGCTCACGAAGTGCCGCAACCTCACGGCCGGCACGAAGACGACGATCTACCTCAAGCGCGAGGACCTGATGCACGGCGGCGCGCACAAGACCAACCAGGTGCTCGGCCAGGCGCTTCTCGCCCGCCGCATGGGCAAGACCCGCATCATCGCCGAGACGGGCGCCGGCCAGCACGGCGTCGCCACGGCCCTCGCCTGCGCGCTCCTCGGCTTCAAGTGCGCCGTCTACATGGGCGCCAAGGACGTTGACCGCCAGCGTCCGAACGTCTTCCGCATGGAGCTCATGGGCGCCGAGGTGATCCCGGTCCCGACGGGCCGCGGAACGCTCAAGGAAGCCTGCAACGCGGCCCTGCGCGACTGGGCCGGCAGCTTCCACGACACGCACTACATGATCGGCACGGCCGCCGGTCCGCACCCCTTCCCCACGATCGTCCGCGAGTTCCAGAAGGTGATCGGCGAGGAGGCCCGCCGCCAGTTCGACGAGTTCGAGGGCGGACTGCCCGACGCCGTCATCGCCTGCGTGGGCGGCGGCTCGAACGCCATCGGCATCTTCACGGACTTCATCCCCTTCAAGGACGTCAAGTTGATCGGCGTCGAGCCCGCGGGCCGCGGCCTCAACACCCCGGACCACGGCGCGACGCTCGAGAAGGGCACGCCCGGCATCTTCTTCGGCGCCCGCTCCTACAACATGCAGACCGAGGACGGTCAGATCGAGGAGTCGTTCTCGATCTCCGCGGGCCTTGACTTCCCGTCGGTCGGCCCCGAGCACGCCTACCTCCAGGAGATCGGCCGCGCCGAGTACGTGAGCGCCACCGACCGCGAGGCTCTGGCCGCCTTCATCGAGCTCTCCCGCAAGGAAGGCATCATCCCGGCGCTCGAGAGCGCGCACGCGCTCGCCGCGGCGCTGCGCCTCGCCCGCGAGAACCCGGACCGCGAGCAGAAGTTCGTCGTCAGCCTCTCGGGCCGCGGCGACAAGGACATCTTCCAAGTGAGCAAGCGCCTCGAGGAGGAAGGCCTCTTCAATGACGGCCGCCTCGTGCAGGACGCCGCCGAGCAGCTCCTCGCCTGACAAACTCAAGAGCACGAACAAACAGGAAACAAAAATGACTCAGCCTGACCGCTTTGCCGCGCTCTTTGAGCGCCTCGCCGCCCGCAACGAGGGCGCCTTCGTTCCCTTCATGAACCTCTGCGACCCGGATCCGGAGACCTCGGCCGACGTGCTCGAGGCGATCATCGCCGGCGGCGCCGACGCGCTCGAGCTCGGCATCCCGTTCTCGGATCCCTGCGCCGACGGCCCGGTGATCGAGCTCTCCGCCCAGCGCGCGCTCGCCGCCGGCTCCACCACCGCCAAGTGCTTCGCCATCGTGAAGGGCATCCGCGAGCGTCATCCCGATCTCCCGATCAGCCTGATGCTCTACGTGAACCTCACGATCGCCCGCGGCCTCGGAAACTTCTTCCGCGCCGCGGCCGAGGCCGGCGTCGACGCCGTGCTCATCCCCGACGTGCCGATCTCCATGCGCGAGCTCGAGCCCGAGTGGGACGGCGAGGCCGAGAAGGCCGGCATCAAGCTCATTGCCATCGTGCCGCCCAACTCCTCGCCCGAGATCATCGACGCCGTCGCGAAGCGCTCGAAGGGGTACGTCTACCTCCTCTCCCGCGTCGGCATCACCGGCACGGACCGCGCGGCCGAGATGCCCTCGATCCGCGAGATCGAGCTCCTCAAGGCGAGCAATTCCGCCCCGACCCTTCTCGGCTTCGGCATCTCCCGCCCCGAGCAGGTCCGCGCGGCCATCGCCTCGGGCGCGAGCGGCGCGATCGCGGGTTCCGCGGTGACGAAGATCGTTGCCGCGAACCTCAACGACAAGCCGAAGATGCTCGCCGAGCTCACGGCGTTCATCGCCGAGATGAAGGCGGCCACCCGTCCGTAAGGCCGCAGACAGAATCCGGGCAGTCCGGCGGGCGTTCAGGGGGATCTGACGCCGCCGGGAGGCCCTGGAGAAAAGGAAGCGGAGCTGTTCTGTCCGGGAACGCTCCGCTTTCGCTTTATGCGGCCTCGGGTGAGGCGGTCACTTCATGGGGAAGAACCAGGAGAGGCGGCTCTCCTCGGTCGGCTTCGTCATGAGGCTCACCGCGACGAAGAGCACCGCGGCGGCGGCGAAGGCCGGCACGATCGCGTGGAAGCCCGCGATGTCGGGCTTGCCGAAAAGCACCCAGGCGTAGACAGCGAAGCCCCCGATAATCGAGGCGAGGCACCCCGCGGCGGTGGCGCGGCGCCAGTAGAGACCGCCCGCGAGCGGCAGCAGGAACGCGAGCTCGAGACCGCCGAAGGCGCCCATGTTGATCCAGGCGATGAGATCGATCGGATCGAGCGCGAAGGCCATGGAGACGAGGCCCAGCACGAGCGTCACGCCTCTCGAGACGAGGACGAGCGTGCGGTTGTGCCCCTCGAGATCCGGGCGCACCGTGAGGAGCAGGTCCTTCACGACCGCCGAGGAGGCGGCGATGAGAAGAGAGCTCACCGTCGACATCGTGGCCGCGAGCGGCCCGATCAGCGTGATGCCCGCCTCGACGGGCGAGAGGTACTCGGTGATGAGGCGCGGCACGAGATGGTCCGTCGATGCGCCGCCGAGATCGAGCGCGGGAAGGCCGCGCGCGAGCACGCCGATCGTGGTGAGGCCCACCATCAGTGCGCCGCAGACCACCGTGCTCACGATCATCGCGCGGTGGAGGTCCGAGCTCTCGCGGTAGCTCATGCAGCGCACGGCCGACTGCGGCAGGCCCGCGGTGCCGAAGCCCACGAGAATCCACGCGGAGAAGAGGAGCGTCCAGGGGAGCGCCCCGGCGGCGTTGGGCGAGAGCATCGTGCTCGTCGAGAGATCCGCGGCCGGGTCCGAGAGACCGGCGGCCGCCGCGCGCTCCATCGCCGCGGTGAGGCCGCCCGCCTCGGAGAGGATGGCGCCCCCGAGCATGAACATGCCCGCGAGCATCAGGATCGCGCAGACCGTGTCGGTCCAGGCCACCGCACGGAAGCCGCCGAAGGCGGTGTAGCCCACGGTGAGAAGACCGAAGAGCACGAGACCCGTCGCGGGCGAGATGTCCGCGGCCTCGGCGAAGATCGCCGCGCCGCCGATGAACTGCCCGGTCATCATGGCGCAGAAGAAGAGGAGGAGCGCGACCGAGAGGAGCACCGTGAGGAGGCGGCTCCCGAAGCGGACCTCAAGAAGCCCCGTGACGGTGAGCGCCCCAGTGGCGCGCGAGACGATCGCCATCTTCTTGCCCAGGAGCCCGAGCACGAGGAAGCCCGCGATGATCTGCGGGGCGGCGAAGACCACCCAGCCGAGACCGAGCTTCCAGGCGATGCCCGGGCCCGAGACGAAGGACGAGACCGAGCCGTAGGTCGCGATCAGCGTCATCGCGAGCACGAACCCCGAGAGGCTGCGGCTGCCGAGGAAGTATTCGCCCGTGAAGCCGCGCGCAGCCGCCGGCGACCGGGTTCTCATGCGCTCCGTCCAGACCGTGGTGGCGACGAGCACAAGGAAGAAGACCGCGAGCGGCAGGAAGATCAGGTACTGGCTCATGCCGCCCTCCTTGCCGCTTCGTCGCGCGCGACGCGCTCGAGGTCAACCGGGCGGAAGCAGCGCTTCACGATCACCACCACGGCGACGATCGAGAAGAGATAGCCGCCGATCACGGCGACCACGAACCAGAGCGGAAGCCCGAGAAGGAGAACGGAACTTCCCGTGAAGAGCCAGAGCGTTCCCCAGAAGAAGACCGTCACGGCCACGGCCGCGGCAAGGGTCGCGGCGGCCTCGCGCCCGCAGATGCGGAGCGCCTCGTCATAGCGCTCACGGGGGGCCGGAGCCGGTTCTCCGCTGTTCGCGGGCTGCGTTCTCAGTGTCATCTCTCTCTTTTCCAACATCATTGATCGGGTACATGACTGCGGGACCGGGCAGGATAGACGTGTCACAGTCAGCAGTCCGCCGGCGCGGGTGCTTTTTATTGGACGCGCACAAACCCTATAGCGTTCCGTCAATCGCCTCAATAGGCCTTGAGGCGGATGAGGAGGTATGTCGCGTTGTGACGCCGGCCCGGTCAGGTCCAGCGCTTCTCGCGCGGCGGCGGCAGGATCCCGGCCTTCTCCATGACATCACGGAGCAAAAGCAGATCCTCCCAGGACTTCGCCTTCTCGCCGGGCGAGCGCAGCAGGTACGAGGGGTGATAGGTCACGACCGCGGGAATGGTGCGGTCGCCCACGCGGGCCTCGTGCACGCGGCCGCGCATCCTGCCGATGCTCATCGTCTCCTCGAGGCCGAGCACCGTGCGGGCGGAGAAGCGCCCCGTGAGGAGGATCACCTCGGGGGCGAGGATCTCAAGCTGCCGCCTGAGATAGCGCCCGCAGCAGACGATCTCGCCCGGCTCCGGATCGCGGTTGTTGGGCGGCCGGCACTTGAGGACGTTGAGAATCACGACGTCCTTCCTGCGGGTGATGTTGAGCGACTCGAGCATTGCGGTGAGGAGCTTGCCGGCCTTCCCGACGAAGGGAACGCCCTGCAGGTCCTCCTCGGCGCCGGGGGCCTCGCCCACGATGACGAGCTTCGGGCCGGGTTCGCCCTCGGAGAAGACGACCTTCGAGCGGCGCTCGCAGAGCCGGCAGCTGCGGCAGGAGAGCGCGAGTTCCTTGAGTTTCGCCCAGTCCGCGGTGCGGATCTCCTCGATCATGCTCTCGGGCATAACGGGCGCGGGCGCTTCGGCGGGCGCGGGCTTC